>NZ_JBHMDO010000051.1:0-2230 GCF_042431225.1 Paenibacillus aurantiacus
CGTGTTGACCGACAGCTGACGGTGCGTGTTCAGTGCTGCAATGTTGTGGTTGATAATCATACTAGACTTCCTCCTTGGAAGGTGAAAACCGCTTCCTTGCGGTTCTACTTAGATTAGCATGGGTCGGAAGATGCATCTCCTTCTCCTGCTACTCTATATATCGGAGGCTTATCCCATTTTTTACAGCGTTTTTATGAAAAAAGTTCTATTTTTTTAATTCTTAATCAAAATCGACATATAGGTTAAGGAAAGGAAGTTCTTCTTTTTGAGCAGGTTCATGATTTTCTCAAGGAATACATTGTTATGCTCAAACGTTTTGGACATCGACTGGATCAATTTGATGACCAAGTCCGTAGTCAAGCCTTCATGATGACTCGCCATACCGACCAAATGCAGCTTAATCAGGGAGTAGTGCACGATCATTTCGGCGTAGCTTTCGAAAGGCGTGTCGCACTCAACCGGCATGCAGTTTTTGAATACGTAGTTCACCAGATAGTTCTCCAGCATATATTCATGTTCTTGCATGAAGGGAGCATAATAACGGTGATAGATGGCGTCGTAATTCGATTCCAGCTCTTTATCCGAAAGCTTCTCGTCAATTTTCAGACCGCTCATCATCGTACGCGAGCATTCCAGGTATCTCGAAGAGGAGATCGTTTGCGTCAGTCGCAGCAGTACAAGCTCTCTCAAGAGGGTGAACTGGATATCTACGCGCTTCGGAATATTATCGAATTCCCCTTTGAATAGTCCGTCTTCGGCAGCCTTCAAGTATCTGCCGAGAATATCCGGGATCGCCGTCAAATTATTCGCTTCCACGCTCTCTTGAATTTCGTTGTACATCAAACCGAGAATGAGCAGACGCTCATCCAACGAATATTTGCGGTCCTGCAAGATGAAGATCGTAACGTAACGATATTCATTGAACAGGTCTGTCCAGGACTTAACTTCTTCCTGATTCGTCGAGAAGGACATGCTTTCCAGACGGCGTTCCGACTGTTCTTCTTCTCCCTGCTCAAAACGAATGCCCTCTTTGTTCAGCAAAATCAGTCTGGCCGCTTCCGGACAAGATACGACAAGCGCGCGCTCCGTAATGCCGTTGACGACATTCACTCTTCTCGGATATACCGTACAGGTATTGCAAAGATAGCTCTCGCCTAGCTTCAGCTGAATATTACACCAGCCCTCTTCGCTCAAGAACGAACATTTCGTTCCGTTCATCTTCATTTTCGCTACATTATGCGTAGTGGGATTGTTACGGGTACGAACGATATTTTTCTCCAAGCTCGGCTTAAGCTCATGCTGTTTAACTTTTTTGTATTTTTTGTAAGAAGCTTCATCTATGTGAACTTGCCAGCCGGAGCAGCATGTATCTTCACAAGCCCCGCCGACGCACGAAAAATCCTTGATATATTCCGGGAAAAGTGTAGGAACTGTTTTATTGGTCAAAGTAAATCCCCCTCTAATATGAGTGATTGGCCCGAGAGAACAACAGCTGTTTACCCTTTCCCCTTAACTGCATTGTGCAAGCAAAAAGGAATGGATGAATCCATTCCTTTTTGAAGGAGCATGTTATTAACGGAGCAGCTGCAGAACGCCTTGCGGCTGTTGGTTCGCTTGCGCCAGCATCGCTTGAGCGGCTTGTGCAAGGATGTTGTTCTTCGTTTGGTTCATCATTTCTTTCGCCATGTCCACGTCACGTACGCGGGATTCTGCTGCCGTCAGGTTCTCGGCTGCGTTGTCCACGTTCGCGATGGAGTGCTCCAGACGGTTTTGCAGTGCGCCCAGCTTCGAACGGCCCGAGGAAATTTTCGCGATGTTGTCGTCCAGCGTTTGGATCGCCGCCTCAGCGCCAGTTTGCGAGCTGATGTCGGCACCTGCAAGAGCACCTTGAATCGTAGTCAGCTTGATGCCGTCCGTGCTCAGATCCAGCTCGATCTTCTGGTCTTTGTTCGCGCCCACGTGGATTTGAACTTTACCACCTGTACCTGCGGAGCCGTCAAGCAGCTTCTGCGTGTTGAACTCGGTGTCCGTGTTGATACGGCCGATCTCGGTTGCCAGTGCATCGTACTCGTCTTTCAGGGACGTACGGTCAGCCGTTACGTTCGTGTCGTTCGCCGATTGAACAGCCAGCTCGCGCATACGCTGCGTAATGGCGTGTACTTCGTTCAGCGCGCCCTCTGCCGTTTGGATCAGGGAGATGCCGTCTTGCGCGTTGCGGGAGGATTGCTCC
>NZ_JBHMDO010000052.1:0-2757 GCF_042431225.1 Paenibacillus aurantiacus
TAGCTCATTACTTCACTAGCTTTGACATATCGCTCATTGTTCAGTTTTCAAGGAACAAGTGCCTGTCCACTTCAACGACAGGAATTACATCATACCACGTTTGTTTCATTCTTGCAAGTGTTTTTTAATCCGGTCGAGGGTACGAATCCCTTCAAGTAGATTTTACAACACCCTGCTTTATTGCGGCAGGAATGTTAGAATACCAGTTTTTCAATGCTAATGCAACCCTTTTTTAAAAAATTTGGACTCCTCCATTATTTCGGCGATCAACCCAAGCTTGTTTCAACCCGATAGTGCCCACTTTATTTCCTTTCTTACATAATAGGGGTTGTTTTGACTCATCCTACTTGAGGCGACTACAAATTAAAATCGGGGGAATTCACATGGACGCGACTACTCAAAAGGATTCTGCCCCCACAAACGGCAACGATGGGGAGTCCGGCAAGAAACTTAAATGGTGGCAGTTATCTTTGCTTGGTGTAGCCTTCACAATCGGAACAGGATATTTTCTCGGTTCCGGACTTGCGATCAAGATCGGTGGTCCAAGCGTATTGCTTTGTTTTTTGCTTGCAGCTATCGGTACTTATTTGGTCTTCGATGTCTTGGCACAAATGACATCAAACGATCCACTTGAAGGTTCTTTCCGATCCTACGCTAAAAAAGCCTATGGCCGCTGGGCTGGATTCAGCAGCGGCTGGGTGTATTGGTCTTCCGAGCTATTAATAATGGGAAGTCAGCTCACCGCACTTTCCTTATTCACCAAACTATGGTTTCCTAGCATGCCGATGTGGCTGTTAGCTGTTATTTATGCGATCCTTGGACTTCTAATTGTATGGCTAGGGACAAAGGGTTTCGAACGTTTCGAAAATGTCTTTGCCATGATTAAAGTTTCGGCGATCATTATGTTTATCGCCATTGCAGCTTGCGGATTGATAGGATGGCTTCATATCGGGGAAGTTCAATCTATTCCCGCCACGATAGGTGCTTATTTCCCTCATGGAGGCATTGGAGTATGGTCGTCGCTTTTGTTCGCCTTTTATGCTTATGGCGGTATTGAGATTATGGGAATCATGGCCACCCGACTTGAAACGCCACAGCAAGCGCCTAAGGCGGGGAAAATGATGCTTGCTTTACTAACGTGCGTTTATCTCGGCTCGCTTGTTTTGGCTATGATTCTCGTTCCGTGGGAAAAATTCAATGGCGAACATAGCCCCTTCCTGGTGGCTCTGAAGAGATTCAATATTGCGTATGTACCTGACTTCTTTAACGCGATTCTTATAATCGCCGGTTTTTCAACGATGACCGCCTCATTATTTGCAATCGTCAAAATGCTGGTCATTCTCGCTAAAGACGGTGACGCGCCTCATTTTCTCACGATAGTCAAACTGAATCGCCCGATGATGGCCATTGCGCTGACTGCAGCAGGTATGGTCATATCTATAGCCTTCTCGATTCTAATGCCAGGCAAAATCTACGAGTATATTACAACGGCTGCAGGTTTGATGCTGCTTTATAACTGGATGTTCATATTAATAACTTCTGGCCGGTTGTTGGAACTTACTACTTTCGGTAAGGCTAAACGATATGTCGGCCTACTAATTTTGCTAGCGGCAATGAGCGGTTCCCTCTTTCATTCCACGAGCAGGCCCGGCTTCTTTATCAGCCTTGGCTTTATTCTTGTCATAATCGCTCTGACCCTCTACATGAGATCAAAATGGCGTTCCGGTTCGGCTAGTCCAACTTCAACTGAAACAATTTATGTACTGTCAACCAAACATCAAGCGAGAAGCTTCAAAGCCAAAGTAAAGTCCAAAGGCAATAAGTGAACAACCTGATAACGTGGCTATGACCCGGAGTAAGCGATCCGATAACCAGCGGCGAAAAGAGCTCGCTATGCTGGCCATGGTTAGATCCCAAAGCATGATACCCAACAAAATCGCAAGGCTGCAAATAAGCAGCTTTGTTCCTGTGTGACTTACAGCTGCTTCCGCGATTACCGACCCATATATGCCGACCCAAAATAATATAGTCATCGGGTTGGATAGCGACATTAGGAAACCAGATAGAAACGATTTCGACAATGGTTGAATGTTCTGAGGACCGATCGCACTTAGTTGCAGCTTTTCGGCACGCATCAATCCTTCTACACCTGTATAGACGAGCACAAAACACCCGAATAACCACAAAAAACTCTTCATAAAGGGAATGGCAATAAAATGAACCAGACCTAAATAAACAAGCAGCATATAAACCATATCCGCGACCATGGCACCGATCCCAACAAACCAAGAATGGAGAAATCCCTTCTTAATCCCCGTATCTAATTGGGCAGCGTTAACTGGTCCTATTGGGGCCGACAAAGACAGGCCAAGCAACATATAACTTAACAATAAGCCCATTTCTAAAACCCTCCTGAATCATTATAAGGACACCTTTTCAGTGTGCCTTACTAATATATTCAGGTACGGCTGCTTGTACGACTAATTTCCATAACCAGTCCGATAGCGAACCATAGTTACAACACATACTATAATCAGCCTCATGGCGGTTGGCATACTACTCTCCCAAGCCCCTGCGGTCCAAGTGCTTCCGTTATTCAAGTCTCAATTGTACTAAGCCCAAGCAGATGACTACCCTTTCACCCCGCCACCGGCTCTAACAGCTGATCTTATCAAACTCGGTTGTTTTTGCTGCACATATGCCCATACAACAAAAAACCGACCACATCACTGTGGTCGGTCATTCGTGCTTGGCGAC
>NZ_JBHMDO010000053.1:0-131788 GCF_042431225.1 Paenibacillus aurantiacus
TAGCTCATTACTTCACTAGCTTTGACATATCGCTCATTGTTCAGTTTTCAAGGAACAAGTTGTTTCTTCGTTCATCGCCTTTGTCTCAGCGGCGACTTTAATAATGTATCACATTCGCCCACTCGATTGCAAGTGCTTTTTTTGAGAAAGTCTCTTGTTCAATCTTGAATTTCGTTCATGCTTGTCAGGCGCAAAGAGTAATTTATCACATTCGTGCTGTGTAGGTCAAGCCTACCTTATGATTTTCTCAAAGAACGGCTAACTGCAAGCCGAGAATTAAACCGATTCCGGGAATGCCAAGCAACACGACTGTACCAATGGTTGCCGGCGTAAGCGGTATTTCAAACCCGGGTAGTACGCCTGAATAGTTCAAGACGTACAAGACAAGCGCGGCCGTTACAAGATGCAGCCCGAATCGCTTCAACCAAATCCAGCTTAGCTTCTGTCTTAGCAGCACGATCAGCAGCAGCAAAGCCGACCCTATTAACATTGCCAGCCATACACTTTTCATTTCGCTTCCCCCCCATGCCACTTCGGCCATTGCGCATTAAGCGCCTTGGCTTTGCGCAGCAGCATCTCATATCGCTTCTCGGCCGCCTCTATCGCAAAAATCGCGTAATCGATCTGATCTTTCCCAAGCGCATATTCAAAATGCCTTAATGCATTGTCCCAATCCTGCTTCGCCACGCCGATTTCTTCTTTCAGCGCCAGCATCTCGCGGCTTATATCCTCAGGTTGACTGGCCACCCCAGGCCTTGCTTTATTCAATCCCAATCCGCTCTCCATCCGTTACAACGCCTCCTAGCTTGTCCGCTTTGAACCTGGATTTCCTGTTCAATCTAGGTGTATGTCCGAGATAGAGGAGATTAGAACTGCCCGCTGCAGATAAAAAAATCCCGCGAAGCTTCAGCAGCCTCGCAGGATTGTTCATGTGTCTATAATTCGCGGCGACCTTCCAGCGCCTTGGACAACGTCACTTCATCCGCGTACTCCAAGTCGCCGCCTACCGGCAGTCCATGGGCGATACGCGTGACTTTCAGTCCGAAAGGTTTGACCAGACGCGATAGGTACATAGCCGTGGCTTCCCCTTCGATATTCGGGTTGGTCGCCAAGATCAACTCCTGTACACGTTCGTCCGAGAGACGCTTCAGCAGCTCCGCTATGCGGATATCGTCCGGGCCCACACCCTCCATAGGAGAAATTGCGCCTTGAAGAACATGGTATTGCCCCTCGAATTCCTTGGTCCGCTCCATCGCTACCAAGTCTTTGGATTCCTGCACGACGCATATTACGGAATCGTCGCGCGTCTTGTCTTGGCAGATCCGGCACGGGTCGGTATCCGTGATGTTGCAGCAAACGGAACAATAATGAAGATTGCGTTTGACGCTCACGAGCGCTTTGGCGAAGTCGATGACATCGTCTTCCTTCATGCGCAGTACGTGAAACGCCAGTCTTCCGGCCGTCTTCGGCCCGATTCCGGGCAGACGGCTGAAAGCGTCGATTAGTTTGGCTATCGGTTCGGGATAATACAAGGACAAGCTCCTCTGCTAAGGGATCTTAGAACAGACCCGGAATCTTCATGCCGCCCGTGAACTTGCCCATGTCCTTGTTGGCCAACTCATCCGCTTTGTTGAGCGCGTCGTTCACTGCTGTCAGCACCAGGTCTTGCAGCATATCGATGTCGTCCGGATCCACTGCTTCCGGCTTGATGACGATACTTTGTAGGTTCTTGTGACCGTTCACGACAACGGTCACGACGCCGCCACCTGCGGAGCCTTCCACGCTTTTCGTTGCCAGCTCCTCTTGCGCTTTCATCATTTGCTCTTGCATCTTCTTAACTTGCTTCATCATTTGGTTCATGTTGTTCATATGGTGACGCCTCCTTATTGGTTATGTTTGCTTATTAGATTATGGTCATTTGTCCTCGACGACCACGAGGTCCTCGCCGAAAAGCTTGACGGCTTCTTCTACCCATTCCGGCTGCTTGCTGCCGCTGACTGGCTCATCCTGCTGCTGCATCTGCAGCGGCTCGGCTTCCTTCGCCGGACCGGAATCGAACGCGGCCTGCCAGTCCTTCGCCATAACGGTCGCCAAGTGGACAGGCCTACCAAACGTATCATGAAATACGCGTTCAATCAATTCGCGATTAGCCGGCTTCTCGGTTGTTTCGCGATGCATGGTGTTCTTAAAGGCGACCAGTACAGTGTTATCTGCCGCGGCTACCGGTTCTCCGTCTACCAGCCAAGCATGAACCGTAATCCGGGCATCTTTCACCCTTTGCAAAATTTCGCCCCATCGGTTGCGAACTTGAACGGTTGCCTGGCTCTCCGCCGCGGCGACGTACGGATCCAACTTAACCGTACTGCGGGGTAGACCTCCACCGCCACCCGCTCCGCGAAACGCCCCCTTGTTCCCGCCTTTGCTCGGTTCAGGGGCGCTGCCCGCGCCTTCTACGCGAATGCCCGACTTAGCGAGTTCCGTTAGCCGGCGTTCGAGGGAATCGATGCGCTGCTGCAGCCGCGTCACTTCCTCGCCTCCCGCGGATCCGCCGGACGCCTGTGCTGGCGCGCGCTCCGCGCCGCTGCCTGGAATCGTGCTGACTTTCATAAGGGCGACTTCGAAGATGGTCTGCGGCAGTGCGGCATGCCGAATTTCATTCTGATATTGGTTCAGAATATCGATCATGCGGAACAGACGCTCCGTGCTGAACGCTTCCGCCGTCGCTTGGTAGCGCTCCGGGTCTACGATCCGTTCGGTGGACGCACGGCCGCCCGGCGCAAGCTTAAGCACGAGCAGGTCCCTGAAATAGTAGAGCAGATTCTCCAGACACTTGTCCGGACTCTTGCCCGCCTGCATTAAATTCTCCACGATCGGAAGAATCAAAGCCGCGTTGCCCGCTTGTATCGCATCCGCAAGCTGGCTGAACTGCTCCGCCGCCAGGCCGCCGGTGACCTCGACCGCTCCATCCAGCGTGATGCTGCCGCCACCGAAGGCCGCCGCTTGCTCCAACAGACTGATCGCGTCACGCATCCCGCCGTCCGACAACCTCGCGATATAGGACAACCCGTCCGCCTGCGCTTCGATTCCCTCCGCATCGCAGATCTGGCGCAGCCGCTCCGTCTGCTCCGGAAGCGAAACCTGGCGAAAATCGAACCGCTGACAGCGTGATATAATCGTCGCCGGCAGCTTGTGCGGTTCAGTGGTCGCCAGAATGAAGATGACATGGCCCGGCGGCTCCTCCAATGTCTTCAGCAGCGCGTTGAAGGCTTCTGTCGTCAGCATGTGAACTTCATCTATGATATATACTTTAAACCGGACTTCGGATGGCGCATACCGCACCTTCTCCCGAATGTCCCTGATTTCATCGATGCCCCTGTTCGAGGCTGCGTCGATCTCGACTACGTCCATGACGGTACCGGCCGTAATGCCTTTGCAAGCATCGCATTCGTTGCACGGCTCGATCGCCGGACCTCGCTCGCAGTTGATGGCTTTCGCCAGCACTTTGGCCGTTGTCGTCTTGCCCGTGCCCCGAGGACCGTTGAATAGATACGCATGCGAGACGCGCTGCTCGCGAATCGCATTTTGCAGCGTCTGGATAATATGCTGTTGGCCAACCATATCCCTGAACGTCTGCGGACGCCAGGCGCGATATAAAGCGATATGTGACACGCAAGACCGTTCCTTTCGGGCTTTCTTTGCACCATGAGACACATGAGTGCAGCATGCTTTTATTATATCAGATCGCGTCAAGCAAGGCGAAACGACTATCGGCATCTTTTAGCGGCGATACGCGTTACGTTCCGGAGAAATACAAGATGACTTATATGCGTGAAACATATAAATTCTTGTATTTCAAGGCGAAACGACTATCGGCATCTTTTAGCGGCGATACGCGTTACGTTCCGGAGAAATACAAGATGACTTCTATGCGTGAAACATATAAATTCTTGTATTTCAAGGCGAAACGACTATCGGCGTCTTTTAGCGGCGATACGCGTTACGTTCCGGAAACATAGAGGGTGAAGTATAAGCGTGAAACATACCCACTCCTCTATGTGCGCAAAACTATCGAGTCCCCTATATGCAGGGTAAAGCAATGATGAAAAGAGCCCCTTCCTTCCGGTTCAGTGCCCTGATGGTGCCGCCGAACTCGTGGATAATGCGCTGACAGACGGATAGCCCCAAGCCGGTGCCGCTCGGCTTCGTCGTCACGAACGGATCGAATATTTTCTCCAGCATGGCCTCCGGAATTCCGTCACCGGTGTCCTGCACTTCGATCGTCACCATGGGCCGGCCTTCTTCTATCGCGCATCGGCCTTTGATCGTCAATATCCCCCCGTTCGCCATCGCTTCGATTCCGTTCTTGCAGATGTTCAAAAATACTTGTTTCAGCATCTCCCGATCCGCGAGCACGGGCTTAGCGCCTGTCTCGACCGCCCAGTCGACCACGACGTTATGCAGCAGCGCTTCACTCGAAATCATCGGCATCAAATCCTGCAGCACCTGCACCACGTCGACGTGATCGTAGAGAATGTTCTTCGGCTTGCTCAAGAGCAGAAATTCGCCGACCAAACTGTTAATTCGATCAAGCTCGGTCAGCATGATCTCGGTATACCCCGCTTCCTTCACCATTCCCTTGTCGGTCATCGTCTTTCGGAACATTTGGAGAAATCCTCGGATAGCCGTGAGCGGATTACGAATCTCGTGCGCGGCACCTGCGGCAATTTGTCCAATCATGGACAGCCTGTCGCTCCGCTGCACCTGCTGCTCGAGCGATCTTAAATTCGTGACATCCTTAAAAATGACGTACGCGCCTTCCGCCATGCCTGACGGTCCTCTCAGAAGCCCGACATCCATCAGCATCTCGCGCCGCTCATCTCCCCGCAGCCAAGTAAACGGATGATTGCGGACAGGAACGCCTTCCGCAAGCGTATGGCGAATCAGCTCGTATTCCCTGCCTCGTTGTTCGAAAAATCCGCCAACCGGCTCTTCAAGCGCGGAGGCCGCCTCCACGTTCAGCACTTGGCAAGCAAGTTGGCTTATATCCATAATCCTCGAATCGGAACGTAATAAGATGACACCGGTCTCTTCGTCCATCAACATGGTCTCCCCAAGCCGCTCCAGCAAATTGGGGCCGCTCGCCTCTCCCAGTTCCCGCAGCATCAGCACCGACTGCATGCCAGCCTCGGTCTCCGCATGAAGAACGAAAGCGGTTACGGTTATGCGAGTACCGTCCGCTCCAGTAAGCGTTAAAGATGACAGCGTGCCGGCGTCTTCTCCCGGGTCCCGCCGAAAACCGTATCCGGCTACAACCAATTGTTCAAATGATTGACTTTCAAATATATGCTCAGCGCCACATCCCATGAGCCCCTGCCTCGAATATCCGCTCCGGCGTTGGAAACATGCGTTGTAATTCGTGATTAGTCCGCGCTCATCCAGCACGAGAATCATCGTGTCCCGAAGGCGATTAATATGTACATCGAGCGCTTCCAAACTGAGCCGGACCAGCGGAGCAGGCGGAATACGATTCATGGTTCATCCCTCTTTTTATGCGATCCATTCTGGCGCTCTCGCGCCCTTGTGACAAGTACTTCCTACCATTCGCGAACGTATCGACAAAATCCTGCCAATATGCAAAAAAACACCTTCGCGACCCGCAGGCTGGCAAAGATGTTCGATGTTCATGTATTGTACCGTGCACCTGCCTCCGATACATGCGATCCGGGCGGTAACTTTACTCCTAGCTCGGGACAGGCACCCCTCCGGCACATGGACTAACTTGCTTATGGCTGCTTCCTTCCGGACCTGACCCGTTCACAAGCGTCCATTGCGGAGGACCCATCCGTCAACACTATTCGTAAAGACCAGCCCCACATCGACATAACCTCGGGCAGGAATTCAACCTCGCTAAAGCGGATTGCGAGTTACAGGGCACCGCTAACTCCCCATCTAGCACGGCAGAGATAAGTATATCGCGTTCTGTCCCAAGATGCAACCTCAAGGGGAAAGTTACATGTGGAGGCAAAACCCGGTCGCCCTCGCGCTTATTTCACCGTGTTGACGTGAATCGTGTAGCGGGGCATGTTGTACCGAAGCAGCCCGATGGCGCGATGACGCAGCTGCATTTCGTCAACGCCAGGCTTCGGCCGGATCGTCACGTAAAGGTGCGGACCTTGGAAAGAAATACTCATCTGCTGAATGCCTTTCAGCGTCTTCAACTGCTGCGTCGCCAGGCCGGCATCTGAACGGTAGTTGAGCTGCGATCCACTCCGCGTCAGCAGGTGCGGGTTGCTGTTGGACAGCCCCAAATAGCCGTCATTCCCGTACGACTGTGCTTGGGGGCCGCGATTGCCGTCATTGCCTCTTCCGCAACCCGATGCCACAAGAGCTGTCGCGAGCAGCATGACCGCGAGCAGCACTAGCGCACGAAACTTCCTGCCCAGGCCAAATCGTCTGCTTCGTTTGTTGTATAGGTTCGCCATATAAAAAAACCTCCTTCAAACCATAGGATGGCTGAAGAAGGTTCTTGTATTCTGCTAAATATCGGCAGACGATTAGATACCGTATTTCTTTTTGAACTTGTCGACGCGGCCACCTGCATCTACGAACTTTTGCTTACCCGTGAAGAATGGGTGACATGCGGAACAAATCTCAACGCGCAGGTTCTGTTTGATGGAACCGGACTCGAAGCTGTTGCCGCAAGCGCAAGTTACAGTAGTGACGTGGTATGTCGGATGAATACCTTGTTTCATCGTTCATTCACCTCTTTCTGCCCTGAGCCTCATGCGTGCCCAGAGTAATAACGCACATAGCGGATTATAGCATGTCAAAACGCAAGTCGCAACGTCTATCGCTATGCGGATTATGGATTATTTGCCAGGTACCGGCGGAACATGGGTGTAGGACCCGATAACCACATCCGGCAGCTCTTCTTTGAAAATCTCGAGCATTTGCTTCATGCCGTAAATTTCGCCCTTCGCCTTCGGGATGAGCTCCAAGTAACTCTCCGGGTCGATGTTCAGGTTACGCATTTGGATCAGTCTCAGACCGGTCCGCTTGACGAATCCGATCATCGCCTCCATCTCTTCTTCGCGGTCGGTAACGCCCGGGAAAATGAGATAGTTAATCGAGGTATACACGCCTTTGTCCGATGCATAACGCAGTGACTTCTCGACGTTCGCCAGCGTGTACGCTCTTGGCTTATAGTACGCATTGTAATGATCGTCCAAAGCGCTTATCGTGCTGACCCGCATCAAATTCAGACCGGCATCCACGATGGCACGCATATGGTCCGTCAATCCTGCATTGGTATTGATGTTGATATACCCCATATCCGTACGACTTCGCACGATCCGCATCGCTTCCACGATGATCTTGGCTTGGGTCGACGGCTCGCCTTCGCAGCCCTGCCCAAAGCTGATGATCGACTCCGGCGAATTGAGATGCTCCATCATCACTTCAACCACTTCGTCAACGGTCGGCCTAAAATTCATCCGCGTCTGCGGAGCCGGGAAGCCGCTGTCGTCCGGCTGCTCGGAAATGCAGCCGAAGCAGCCCGCGTTGCACGAATACGAGACCGGTACTGCTCCTTCCCAACGCTGCAGAAACGTATTGGACGAGGTTAAGCATTCGTAGCCTAGCGCGCAGTGCGAAAGATGCTTATACAAGCGGTTCTCCGGGTATTTGGCTAGTAAGCGCTCCACGCCGGATTCGACATCGCCACGGTCACAGTTATCGGGGTTCCAACGTTCCGGGTCGTCGGTCGCGTGCGCCGCCACATAGAAGCCCCCGTCTTTCCAAACAACGGCGGAGTAGCCGAACAGCGGCAGCTTCTGCGTCTTATCCGTCTTCATATAGCCCGGGATCGCCAGGCGGGTAAACCCTTGCGGCAGCAGCGCCCCTACAGCCTGCACGTCGCCGGGAAGCGGCCGCATGTTGCCCGAAGCGTCGATGCCGATCGGCCGCGTATAAGGCAGCCCTACTAATGTAGCCCCTTCGGGCAGCGGAATTAATTCGTCTTCCATCAGTTCCACGATCATATCGCCGCTGCGTCCGAGGCCCGTCCATTCAGGATGATCATATAAATTGCCTTGTTCATCCGCGTATACGAGATTCATGATGTCCTCCTAAACTGTCTTGCCGTTACGATACCGGCGTCGTGCGCGTGGTCCGGCGGCCCGCACTCGCGCCACTCGAACTACTGCTACTGCTGCTGCGCGGGGCAGGTGCCGTCGGCATATTTGACGTATCGAGCGAGGCCAAAAACTCTTCGTTCGTCTTGGTATCCGCCAGCTTCTTGAGGAAGCTATCGACGAATTCCATTGAATCATTCATGCTCTTGCGAATCGCCCATACTTTATCCAACGCTTCTTTCGTTAAGAGCATTTCTTCGCGGCGTGTACCAGAACGACGCATGTCGAGCGCCGGGAAAATGCGGCGTTCGGCCAGCTTCCGGTCCAGATGCAGCTCCATGTTGCCTGTGCCCTTGAATTCCTCGTAAATGATATCGTCCATCCGTGAGCCCGTCTCCACGAGCGCCGTCGCCAGAATCGTCAGGCTGCCGCCTTCTTCGATATTGCGCGCGGATCCGAAGAACCGCTTGGGACGGTGAAAGGATGCCGGATCGATACCGCCGCTAAGCGTCCGTCCGGACGGAGGGACGACCAAGTTATAGGCGCGCGCCAGACGCGTAATGCTATCGAGCAAAATAACGACGTCCTTCTTGTGCTCGACCAGGCGTAGCGCCCGCTCTAGGACCAATTCTGCGACTTTGATGTGATTCTCCGGCAATTCGTCGAACGTCGACGCAATAACTTCCCCTTTGACGGAACGCTGCATGTCGGTGACTTCCTCCGGCCGCTCGTCGATCAGCAGCACGAAAAGCTCGATATCCGGGTGATTGATCGAAATGCTGTTGGCAATCTCTTTCAACAACAGGGTTTTACCGGCTTTCGGCGGTGCAACGATAAGTCCGCGCTGGCCAAGTCCAACAGGTGCGAGCAAATCCATAATACGCGTTGAAGTTTTAGTTGGGGAATGTTCCAGCACCAATTTCTTTTGCGGATAAAGGGGAGTCAAGGCAGGAAAATGAAGTCGTTCTGCAGCTTGTTCGGGGCTTTCTCCATTAACGGCGTTTACCTGAAGCAGACCAAAATAGCGTTCATTTTCTTTCGGAGCCCGGCACTTGCCGGATACGAGGTCTCCCGTTCTCAAGTCGAATTTGCGGATCTGCGAAGCGGAGATATAAATATCCTCGGTGCTCGGCAAGTAGTTGATCGGCCTTAAGAATCCGAAACCTTCAGGCAAAATCTCGAGCACGCCTTGCATGAACATCAGCCCGCTCTTCTCGGCTTGCGCGCGCAATATCGCAAATATAAGTTCCTTCTTCTTGAGCTGCCCGTAGTACGGGATCTGGTATTGCTTCGCCAGCTTATACAGCTCGGTTAGCTTCAACTCTTCCAGATCAGCGATCTGAAGATCTGTCATATTCTCACCACTTTGTCCATGATCTTGATTCCTTCCATCATTGCCGGAATTGGCCCGGTCTATTCCGCTCCGGGCCTACCGGCTGCCAACTAGCTGGCAATTACTCGTTCTCGCGCCACACATCGGCGCCAAGAGCGCGAAGATTCTCGACCAAATTGTCGTATCCGCGGTCGATATATTCCACGCCTGAAATCTCGGTCACGCCATCCTCGACCGCAAGGGCCGCGACGACAAGCGAAGCGCCCGCGCGCAGATCGGCAGCACGTACCTTGGCCGCGTTAAGCGGTCCACCCTCGATAATGGCCGAACGTCCTTCCACGCGAATATTCGCGCCCATGCGTGAAAGCTCTGGAACATGTTTAAACCGATTGCTGTAAACATAATCACTTAATATGCTGACTCCCGCCGCTTGCGTAAGCAAACTGGTCATCGGAGATTGAAGATCGGTCGCAAACCCTGGGTACACGAGCGCCTTCACGTCGACTGCTTCGTAACGAGGCTGGCCGACGATCCGGATCGCTTCATCCATCTCGTACACATGAACGCCCATCTCTTGCAGTTTCGCCGTCACCGCTTCCAAATGCTTCGGAATGACATTATCGATGAGCACATCGCCCCGCGTCGCGGCGGCCATAATCATGTAGGTGCCAGCTTGAATCCGGTCCGGGATAATCGAATGGCGGCAGCCGTGCAGGCGTTCCACCCCTTCAATCCGAATCGTCTCGGTGCCCGCACCTTTGATTCTGGCGCCCATGGCGTTCAATAAAGTTGCTACATCTATGATTTCCGGCTCTTTGGCCGCATTCTCGATTATCGTCGAGCCTTTGGCCTTGGAGGCCGCCAACATAATATTAATGGTCGCCCCTACGCTTACGACGTCCAAATAAATCTTCGCGCCGCGCAGTTCCTTGGCGACGATGCGCACGGAACCATGGTCGTTCGTGACTTCCGCCCCGAGCGCCTCGAATCCCTTAATGTGCTGCTCAATCGGCCTCGGCTCGAAATTGCAGCCACCCGGCAGCCCTATGGTCGCTTCGCCGAATCTACCCAACATGGCGCCCATGAGATAATACGATGCCCGCAGCAGCTTAACGTTCCCGTTCGGCATCGGCTTCGACGTCATGACGGACGGATCAATCACGAACGCATCCCCATCCCAGCCCACGCTGCCGCCGAGTTCTTCCAAAATCTCGCTATACACCGCGACATCGCTAATGTGCGGCAGATTATCCAATATTACCGTCGACTCCGCCAAGATGGCAGCCGGAAGCAGCGCGACCGCGCTGTTCTTGGCGCCGCTGATCTGTACGGTGCCGCGCAGCGGGCGTCCGCCGCGAACCATTAATTTTTCCATGAACTCATAAATCCTCCCATTCGGAAAGACACCAGCGTTTCTCCCAAAAGTGAAGTGTACCGTGAATTTTCCGGATTGCTGTACGCTTGCGACTTGGCGACTCTCGGAACTAACTCCTGTATCCAAGCAAGAATGAGGGCAAGGTGAAACGTATGGCGCCGTGCTCGTCGGCGTCATCACGTCTCATTCCAAAGAAATACAAAATAATTGATAAGTGTAGAACTTATAAAACACTTGTATTTCAAAAAAAACGCCGGAAACAGCGCAGCCCGCCCCCAGCGAGAGTGCGGGAGGCTAGCGTACAAGCTGCTCGTTTCGCCGTTCTCTGTCGAGATGCGGGATCTCCGCCGCCTAGGGCTGCGTTTGCTTCCTATGTCATGTCATGCGGTTCCGGGCGTGCTTCTTTACGAAAAACGGACTTGACTTGTTATCCTGTGCCATTATACCACATCGCCGCCTCGTTTTGTACAACCCGGCAATCCCGCATCAACCGCGCAGGCAGGGGGATTCTCGCTTCGGTCAAGCATACAAAAAAAGGACCCTGAAATCAGGATCCCGTCGCGAACCAGCTGCCCGATCCTTTGCCCCGAAGCTGCATGTTTACCGCAATTCTCATCTCGTCAATGTCGAACGGCTTCGTAAAATGCATCAGCGCGCCATGGTCGGTCGCTTCCTTAATCATATCCAGCTCGCCATAGGCGGTCATCATAATGACTTTGATGTCCTTGTTGATGGCTTTCACGTGCTTCAATATCTCGAGCCCGTCCATACCGGGAATCTTCATGTCCAGCAGGACGAGGTCAGGCGATTCAGATCTGACGATTTCGAGCGCCAACTTGCCGTTGGAAGCTTGAAAAGTATTGTAGCCTTCGCTGCTGAACACTTCCATCAGCAAGACACGAATCCCGTTCTGGTCATCGACGATCAACACTTTCTTATTATCCAACCTGAAACCCTCCTAAAATCCGCGACGCCAGGCGACACGATTTGGTCAACTCTTCCATAATCGTTAATATATTCGCGCGCGTTGCCGCAATATCCTGCTTCGGCCGCGAAAAAAAACGGGGAATCCGCACCCGGCAGATTCCCCGTTGATCTTATTCCCGCTTATGCTTCCGAAACTTGCAGCGCCGCCTTCACGAAACCGCGGAACAGCGGCTGTGGACGGTTCGGGCGGGACGTGAATTCCGGATGGAATTGAACGGCCAGGAACCACGGATGATCCGGCAGCTCGACCATCTCGACGAGACGGCCATCCGGCGACGTGCCGGAGATGCGAAGGCCGGTCGCTTCGATACGCTCGCGGAATTCGTTATTGAACTCGTACCGGTGACGGTGGCGCTCATAGACCAGCTCGTCGCCGTATTCGCGCTCAGCCAGCGAGCCTGGAACGGTCTTGCACGGATACAGGCCAAGGCGCATCGTGCCGCCAAGATCTTCGATATCCTTCTGCTCCGGCAGCAGGTCGATGACCGGGTATGGCGTCGACGGGTTAATCTCCGAGCTGTTCGCGTCGAGCAAGCCCGTCACGTTGCGCGCATGCTCGATGACGGCTACTTGCATGCCTAGACAGATGCCGAAGAACGGAATGCGCTGCTCGCGCGCATAACGGATAGCGTTGATCTTGCCTTCGATGCCACGGTCGCCGAAGCCGCCTGGCACGAGGATGCCGGCAACGCCTTGCAGCTTGTCCGCCACGTTCTGCTCGGTCACTTCTTCAGCGTTGACCCAACGAACTTTCACTTCCGCATCCCATGCAAAGCCCGCATGGCTCAGCGACTCTACGATGGAGAGGTAGGCGTCGTGGAGAGCGACGTACTTACCGACGATCGCGATCTCGGTCGTACGCTTCAAGTTCTTCACGCGATCCACGAGCCCCTGCCATTCGGTCATGTCCGGCTCGCCCGCGTTCAGCTTGAGGTGGTTCACGACGAAGTCGTCCAACCCTTGCTCGCGAAGCATCAGCGGCACTTCGTAAAGCGTCGGCGCATCGATGCATTCGACGACCGCATTCGCGTCGATATCGCAGAAGAGCGCGATTTTGCGCTTCAATTCTTCGGCGATCGGCTGCTCGGTCCGGCATACGATGACGTTCGGCTGGATCCCGATGCTGCGCAGTTCCTTGACGCTATGCTGCGTCGGTTTCGTCTTTACTTCGCCCGCTGCTTTGATGAACGGAATCAATGTAACGTGCACGTACATGACGTTGTCGCGGCCGATGTCGCTCTTAATTTGGCGGATCGCTTCGAGGAACGGCAAGCTCTCGATATCGCCTACCGTACCGCCGATCTCCGTAATGACCACGTCCGAACCGGTTTCTTTGCCGGCGCGGAACACGCGGTCCTTGATTTCGTTCGTAATATGCGGAATTACCTGCACCGTACCGCCGAGGTATTCACCGCGGCGCTCTTTGGTAATAACGGTCGAGTAAATCTTGCCGGTGGTCACGTTGCTGTTCTTCGACAGGTTGATGTCGATGAAGCGCTCATAGTGGCCTAAATCAAGGTCTGTCTCCGCGCCGTCGTCGGTGACGAACACTTCTCCGTGCTGGTAAGGACTCATCGTGCCCGGGTCCACGTTAATGTAAGGATCGAACTTCTGGATCGTCACTTTCAGACCCCTGTTCTTAAGCAAACGGCCGAGCGACGCCGCCGTGATACCTTTACCCAGAGACGACACGACACCGCCGGTTACAAAAATGTACTTGGTCACTGATGATACCCTCCACGCTAGTAAGTTAAAGTATAGGTTTACCCAAATTCCGCACAAAAATGGTGCTTAAAAAAGAAAAAAGTGACACCCGAATACGGGGGCACTTTTTGACTTTTGTCGTATATCTAATGTCCGAACTTGAAGCCCATGCAATAGTTTAATATGCCGGACATCCCGTGTCAAGACTGCAAAACCTGTGATTTACGTCTCGTTTACTTCTCGTCGTCGTCGTCCGGTTCCTCGGCTTCTTCGTCCTCAGTCTCTTCTTCGTCCGACTCCTCATCCTCGAGCTCTTCGTCGTCGATGAGCACTTCCTCGTCGACTTCCTCTTCGGTCTCGACTTCTTCGTCGAAGATCTCTTGATCTTCGTCGTACATATCGAAATCCTCTTCGTCCGCCGCGTAGGTTTCTTCTTCCTCGTCGTCGTTGTAGAGATCGTCGTCGTCGTCGTCGTTGATAATGCGCGGACGCTTCGCGTTCGTCACCGGATCTTCGTTACGCTCTACCGGATACCAGCGTTTCAATCCCCACATGTTGCTGCCGACGCACGCGAAACGGCCGTCGATGTTAATTTCCGTATATACTTGCGCAATCACCTGGTTGATTTCTTCTTGGGACAACCCCCGAACCTTCGCAATCTCCATCATTAGGTCCCGGTAATAAAACGGCGTATTGGCGGCTTTCAGCAATTCAAACGCCAAGTCGACCATCGGCATTTCCTTTACGCGCTCCGGATCGAGTTTCAACGTGAACTCGCTCATGGGTACACTCCCTCTCGTACGAATGCGAAACGTCTCTTCGCTGCTTGTGTTCCTTTTTCAACCTATAGTAAAACCTATTTTTTTCAAAAAAGCAAGCTTGGACGCGCGCATTGGCGAAATGCTGCCCGGTTCACGACCGTGCAAGCCAATTCGCCTTGGCGATATGCTGCCCAACCTACGGTTGCACAAACCAATTCGCCGGGGCGATATGCTGCCCAACCTACGGTTGCACAAACCAATTCGCTAGGGCCAAATGCTGCGTAACCCACGGCTGGGCGAACGAATTGGCCGGGCTGAAACGCTGCCCAAAAGTCGGTTGCGGCAAGCCAAGTTCGCCTTGACGACAACTGCCCGGCCCTCGGCCGCGCAAACCAAATGGCTAGGCCATATGCTGCCCGGCCCTCGGCCGCGCAAACCAAATGGTTAGGCCATATGCTGCCCGGCCCTCGGCCGCGCAAGCCAAATCGTTTGGCCAAATGCTGCCCGGCCCTCAGCCGCGCAAGCCAAATCGTTTGGCCAAATGCTGCCCGGCCCTCAGCCGCGCAAGCCAAATCGTTTGGCCAAATGCTGCCCGGCCCTCGGCCGCGCAAACCAATTGGCCTGCCTACAACGAAAATAGCGGAGGGCTGCGCCCTCCGCTCGACTGTATCCCTCCCGCTGCCGGCTTGCGTTAAGCCGCTTTGGGAATCAAGAACCGCTGCCGCGGCTCTTCCTATATAGTATGAACGCCCGCGTGAATTGACACTATTCGCCGCCTATTTTGCTCGAATAAAGGTCACTTGCTCATACGGCTTGGAACGCTCGGTCATACAATACCTCAGCAGTTCCGCCGTAGGAGGGGACGCCAAATTTGGACAGAACCGAGATACTCCGTTGGTTGCATCGTAAACTGGCCGCGCCCGCCACGGGCACGAAGCGGCGGATCGTCCGTTTTCAGCGGCACGGCGACTATAAGCGGTTTCTGGATGTCTGGACCGAATGGGCCGCATCATCCGCAATGCGGGATCGCGTGCGCCATTTGCCGCTCATTCGCGGCTTCTCGTTCCCCGAGGAGGGAGGAGCTTCGTCCCGCTTTCCCACCGGGGCCGTTTGGCTGGAGGAAGATCGGCCGGTCGTCGTGGACGCATCAAGCATCATGCCCAAGCCGACCACCGCGGATCGCGGGATCCCTTGGGGCGTGCAGAAAATCAAAGCTCCGCTCGCCTGGAGTTCGACGACCGGCCACCGGATCAAAGTCGGCGTCATCGACACGGGCGTCGATTTCAATCACCCCGATCTCAAACAGTCGCTTGGCCGTGGAATTAATCTGCTCAATCGAAGCGCGCTTCCCTTCGACGACAACGGACACGGCACGCATATCGCGGGTACGATCGCTGCGGCCAACCAGGTCCATGGCATGATCGGCGTCGCGCCCAGGGCGACCGTCTACCCCGTTAAGGCGTTCGACAACAACGGGAGCGCCTTCGTCTCGGATATCGTGCTTGGCATCGAATGGTGCGTCAATAACGGCATGAACGTTATCAACATGAGTTTCGGTATGAAATCGCGCAGCAAATCGCTGCTTTCCGCCGTCAACTACGCGTACAATTCCGGCGTCATCATTGTCGCGTCCTCCGGCAACGACGGCAAGCGCAAAGCCGTCGATTACCCGGCCCGCTACCCGCAGACGATTGCGGTCGGCGCCACGACCCGGCTGCGGCGAATCGCCCCGTTCAGCAACCGCGGCATGCATATCGATATTTACGCGCCCGGCGACAAAATCTTGTCGGCATGGCTCCGCGGGAAGTACAACGAAATGAGCGGCACGTCCATGGCTACCTCGCACGTCAGCGGCGCCATTGCCCTACTGCTCGCCAAGCACCCCGATCTATCGCCTGGCGATATTAAAATGATCCTCAAGAAGTCGATGGTGCCGCTGCGAGGCACCAAGGTGCCGCGTTTGACCGGGGAACTGGACATTCAACGCATGCTGAACGCCGCCGATCGTTAAGGCAGGCCATCGCCGTGCTAGGCGCAGCACTATTACCACCGGCCACATGAACGAACGTGCGTTTACGCGCGTCCATCAAGGCGGAGGGGGCTCATGCAGAAGCATCAGGCACAAGGAATCTTCGCCCGCCGCTGTGCACATGCGGACTTACCGCCGCGCGTCGTTGAACACGGCCGAACTTTATTTTGACGGTGCGAGTTCTCTCGATACGCCCTCATGCGTGCGAGAACAGAAGAACCCGGGAGCAGACGCGGTCAGGCCGCGGTCTTTCCCGGGTTCTTGCCTATTGCGAGTGAACGTAAGAAGCCTACATGCGCTCCGGCGCGGATACGCCGATCAAGCGCAGGACGTTAGCCAGAACGGTGCGGACTGCCGACAGCAGCGCCAGACGCGCCTGGGTCTGCGCGGCGTCTTCCGTGATGACGCGTTCCGCCCGATAGTAGCTGTGGAATAGCGCGGCCATCTCGTACACGTAGCGTACGAGGCGATGCGGCGCATATTGTTCCGCCGCTTCGGCGATTTCCTGCGGCAGCTCGCCCATTTTGCGAAGAAGATCGTATTCGTGCTCGGTCGATAGCTTGGAGAGATCGATCTCTGCCAGCCCCGCCAGCGTAACGCCCTGCTCCTCGGCTTGACGGAATACGCTGCAAATACGCGCGTGTGCATACTGCACATAGAATACCGGATTCTCGTTGGACGTCGAAATCGCCAGATCCATATCGAAATCCAGATGGGAATCCATGCTGCGCATCGTGAAGAAATAGCGGATCGCGTCGACACCGACCTCGTCCATCAAGTCTTCCATCGTGACGGCTTTGCCCGTCCGCTTGGACATCTTGACTTTCTCGCCATCCTGGAACAGGCTGACCATCTGCGCGATGAGGACGACGAGCTTCTTCGGATCGTTGCCGAGCGCCTCCATTGCCGCCTTCATGCGCGGGATGTAGCCGTGATGGTCAGCGCCCCAAATGTTGATCATCCGGTCATAGCCCCGGCCGTACTTGTCGCGGTGGTACGCCACGTCTGGCGTCAGGTACGTGTACGAGCCGTCGTTCTTCACGAGCACGCGGTTCTTGTCGTCGCCGTACGCCATCGTATTCAGCCACGTTGCGCCGCCTTCTTCGAACACTTGGCCGCGCTCGCGAAGCGCCTCAAGCGCCTGCACGACCTGATTGTTCTCGTAAAGGGACGTCTCGCTGAACCAGCTGTCGAAGCCGACGCGGAACCGGCCCAGGTCGCGCTTGATCTTGTCGAGTTCCCGTTCCAAGCCGTATTGGCGGAAAAACGCGTAGCGTTCTTCTTCCGGCAGTGCCAGCAGGCGATCGCCTTCTTGTTCGGCCAGCTCCTTCGCGAAGCCGACGATGTCCTCGCCGTGATAGCCGTCGGCCGGCATCTCGGCGTCTTGGCCGAGCGCCTGCTTGTAGCGCGCCTCGATGGAGAGCGCCAGATTCGCGACTTGGTTGCCGGCATCATTAATGTAATATTCGCGCGTAACTTCATAACCCGCGTAGTCGAGCACGTTGCACAACGCGTCGCCGACTGCCGCGCCGCGTGCGTGGCCAAGGTGTAGGCTGCCCGTAGGGTTGGCGCTGACGAACTCGACCTGCACGCGCTGGCCGCCGCCCGCGTTCACGCGGCCGTAGTTCTGGCCTTGGCCGAGCACGTCCGCGATGACCGGATGCAGATAGCTGCGGTCCAGACGGAAGTTAATGAAGCCCGGGCCCGCGATCTCGGCAGACTGAATGGAGGCCTTGGCCGTATCCAGATTGGCCACGATCGCCTCGGCGATCTGGCGCGGGTTCTTCTTGGCGATCTTGGTCAGCTGCATCGCCGCATTCGTCGCCAGGTCACCATGCGCCTTCTCCTTTGGCACTTCAATCGCGAATACCGGCAATTCTTCCCGGCTCGCCAGTCCCGCCGCGACAGCAGCGTCGGCAATGGCCTCTCTGACTTTGGCATACAATTGTTCCAATACATTGGTTGTCATTCGAACATCTCCTCGTATGAATTGGGCGCCACGCCCTGTTTGTTCGCGAATGGTTGATTCAACCGCCTGTGCGCTTTACGCCGTAGGCGCTTCCGGTACTTCCTCGGCCTCGGCCAGCAGGCGGATGCGAAACAGCCCGACCGATTCGCCGCCGACCCATAGTTTATATCGCCACTCCAGGAGCAGCGGCAGTGAAGGCCTAGGCAAATTGTCGGCAGTGCCGATGCTGCTCTCGTCGCCGGTCTGCATCCACAGCAGCAGCGTCTCCGTCTCGAGCGGGAACGTCGCGTGCTCGGACTTGTAGCGGCCCGGCAGCCGCTGACCGGCCGCGAAATTCTGCTCCGCTTCAATGCCGCCGTGCCGGGTGAGCCGCAATTCCCCTTCCCGCCACCTCACGGTGGTGCGGACTTCACCGTACGTCTCATCCCGCTCCTCATACCGGATGTAGACCGTCCTGTCCTTCCGGTACCACTCACCGGTGAGCTGATGCGCCTGCTTCTCGCCATCCACGTCGCTCTCAAGCATGATACGGACGCTTGCTTTATCGTTCATAGACGTAACTCCTGTCTCCCTCCATTGCGCGATCCGGCCAAGCCGCATGCGCTTGATCCCCGTAAGGTGAAATGCTGCGCCGTCCATGCGGCATAGCGTGTCTCCTTCCGGAGAAATACAAAATGATGAATAAGCGTGAAACGTATTAGTTCTTGTATTGTAAACAAGGCGAACCGGCTGACGCCGTCTTCGTCGGCGAGGCACGTTTCATTCCGGAGAATTCTAAGCTCGTTCATCCATGCGAAGCTTATAAATTCTTAGAATTCAAAAAAGCCCCCGTCTCCGAAAGAGACGGAAGGCTATCCGTGGTACCACTCTTCTGAAACCCGCGCATCGGCTCTTCAAGCGCCGGGCGGCGTTCCACTTGGCAGGATAACGGCCTGTGCCGGGTCTCCCTACCCGCGAGCGGCGGACTTGCCTCTCGCTTCAGGAAACCGACTCCCGGGTGCGCTTCCGGCTGCGCTTCCGTACCGGCTCCCACCACCCCGGCTCGCTATGACGGCTCTCGCTAGCGTACTCTCCCGATCATTGTCGCTGAATTTGGTTCTATTATAGTCGTCTCCCGCCGAAAAAAGCAAGGGGCGGCAGGTACGCAGCAGAAGCGAAAGGCTGCCCGGCAGCATCGAGGCACCTATCCTCTAATCGCCCTGTCTTAGCTCCCCTTCACCGCGCGCATAGCCAACAATCGGCCGCCACGCTTCGATCCGATCCGCCGCGCCGCGCATTCTCGGGGTCGGGATCGGGCTCGTGGACGGCAGTTTCAGCACCGCGCGTCCTTCGGTGCACGGATGATGGCGAAAATGCTTCATGAACGTATCGTGCGCCTTGCTGCCGTTAAAGGCGAGGCAGCGAATGCCCGGATATGCCGCAAGCAGCTCCGGAATCGCATTGGGCAGCTCTGCTTTGATGTTCGCATCCAGACTGCCCTCTCGTTCGCCCGCAGCGATGACATCCCAGAGCGCAAGATGGTTCTGTGCCGCGAACGCCAGCCGGCGCGGATAGTCCGCCTCCGGTGCCGCCCCATCGCTGAACAGCGCGTAGACGACCGTCCAAAAATAGTTGCGGGGGTTCCCGTAATACTCTTGAATCTGTAAGGATGCGTCTCCAGGCAAACTGCCCATGATCAGCACCCGCGCCCGCTCGTCGATCACGGGCGGGAACGATTGTTTCCGCACGACTCTCGCTCCTTCTTGCGGCCAGCGAAGAATAAGGCGCCAGCTCCCTTGCCGCGCCTTGCAAGATACACCAAGGCGGGTTTCCCGCGGCGAGCAAAGCCGATGTCTGTGCCTCAACCATCTTCTCGAAGCCGGGCACGCAGGCCTGGGATGGCTGCAGGTCGTGTCCTACGCCTCTTCCGTCCGGCGCGAGGCCGGCGGCTGGCCGTTCATTTTCTCGATGCGCGCGCAAATCTCGTGCTGCCACTCCGCGTCGCCCGTCATGGAAGCGACCAGCGACAGGTTGTACAAGTTGGCCAACTGCCTGCAGTAGACCGCGTTCGCCGCCAAGCAATGCTCGAAATCGGCCGACTCCGCATCCGACAGCCTCCGCTTCGTCCGCAGGATATACAACTCCGCCAAACGTTCGTGAACCGGTAAAATGCCCATTGTCCCACGCTCCCTTTTCGCCTTAGGAAAATGCTGCGCACCCTATCGGGTTCGCAAACCAATTACCTGTAGGTAAATGCTGCGTTCCTTATCCGGAACGCAAACCAATTACCTCTAGGTAAATGCTGCGTTCCTTATCCGGAGCGCAAACCAATTACCTGTAGGTAAATGCTGCTCTCCCTATCGGGAGCGCAAACCAATTACCTTTCTAGTAACCAGTATGGCCAAAAGAAACATTTCATAGGCAAGGAGCGCTGAAAGTTTTGCTCCGCCAGGACTGCTCCGTCGAAGGCGGAAAGCAAGAGGCGGGCATACGGTCATCGCATGCGGAATGGCAGGCGAAGGATGAACGTTGTTACGGGAACTGTACGGCGGCGTCGGCGAACGCGGCCCGGAGATGACACATTGCGCACGTGCTGCCTTCCTTAAATTAAACCGGCCCGCCTTGCATCAAGATGCTAGGCGGGCCGGTACGGATGCCGGGACATCCCCCGGACATGATTTACTTAATAAAGCCGAGCAGCATCTCGCGAATGACCTTCGATGCGACGATCTGCGTCATCTCCGAGTGGTCGTACGCAGGCGCTACCTCGACGAGATCGCAGCCGACAACGTTGACGCCGGAATTCGCGATCGCGTGGACCGCTTCGAGCAATTCCTTGCTCGTGATGCCGCCCGCTTCCGCCGTGCCCGTGCCCGGCGCCGCGGACGGATCGAGCACGTCGATGTCGATCGTCAGGTAGACCGGACGGCCCGCCAGCTCAGGGAGCACTTTCTTCAGCGGCTCGAGCACCTCGTACGGATGGAAGTTGATGTTCTCGCGCGCATACTGCCACTCTTCGCGGGAGCCGGAACGGATGCCGAACTGGTAGATGTTCTTGCCGCCCATCAGCGTCGCTGCCTTGCGCAGCGGCGTGGAGTGGGACAGCGGCTCGCCTTCGTAGCTCTCGCGCAGGTCGGCGTGAGCGTCGAAGTGGATGATCGCCAGATCCGGGTACTTCTTGTATACCTCTTGGAAAATCGGCCAGGAGACGAGATGCTCGCCGCCGAGACCGACCGGCATTTTGCCGTCCGCCAGCACGCCGCTGACGAATTCGCCGATGATGTCGAGCGAACGCTGCGCGTTACCGAATGGCAGCAGCAGGTCGCCGGCGTCGAAGTAGTCGATGTCTTCCAGGCTGCGGTCGAGGTACGGGCTGTACTCTTCGAGGCCGATCGACACTTCGCGGATGCGGGCCGGGCCGAAGCGCGAACCCGGACGGAACGAGACGGTAAAGTCCATCGGCATGCCGTAGATGACCGCTTTGGAAGCGGCGTAATCATCGGAGCTCAGGATAAAGACGTTACCGGAATATTTTTGATCCAGACGCATGGTTGAGTCCTCTCTATTTCACCAAGTCTTCCACAAACTTCGGCAGCGCGAACGCCGCCTTGTGCAGACGAGGGGAGTAGTATTTGGTATCGATCTCCGGGATGGACGACTCGTCCACCGCGAGCGGGTCGTGCTTCTTGCTGCCGAGCGTGAATGTCCACAGGCCGCTTGGGTACGTTGGCACGTTCGCCCAGTAGACGCGTACGATCGGGAATACTTCTTTCACGTCGCGGTTGACGCTCGAGATGAGGTCGGATTTGAACCAAGGGTTGTCCGTCTGCGCGACGAAAATGCCGTCTTCCTTCAGGGCGTCGTAGATGCCTTGGTAGAAGCCGCGCGTGAACAGGTTGACCGCCGGGCCGACCGGCTCGGTGGAGTCGACCATGATCACGTCGTACGTGTTCTTGTGGTCGTGGATATGCATGAAGCCGTCGTTGACGATCACTTCAACGCGCGGGTTGTCCAGCTCGCCCGCGATGTTCGGCAGATATTGCTTCGAATATTCGATGACTTTGCCGTCAATCTCGACGAGGACCGCCTTCTCGACCGAAGGGTGCTTCAGCACTTCGCGGATAACGCCGCCGTCGCCGCCGCCGACGACAAGCACGTGCTTCGGATTCGGGTGGGTATACAGCGCAGGATGGGCAACCATTTCATGATAGACGAACTCGTCCTTGTCGGTCGTCATGACCATGCCGTCCAGTACGAGCATCGTGCCGAATTCTTCGGTCTCGATCATGTCGAGCTTCTGGAAATCGGTCTGCTCGCTCACGTACGTTTCTTTAATTTTGGCCGTAATGCCGTAGCTGTCGGTTTGTTTCTCGGTATACCACAATTCCATGGCTGTTAGGTCCCTTCTTTCGTGTATGTTGGATTCCTATTATTCGTTAGGTCGATGGTTCACACTGTATTATAGTGCTTCCGGGGGAAAAATCAACCTTTCGCCTCCCCCTGCACAAAAAAAACATGTTCGCTCCCGAAGGGGGTGAATAGGCGATCCTTCCGTTTTCCATACTAAGGAAAAAGAGACGCGAACGTGAGGGATGCCATCATGACCAAACCCGCTTCCAAAAAGGCGGCGCGCAAACGCGGCACGCCTTGGCGCATACGCGCTGAACGGTGGATGCCGCTGATTCGCCGCCTGCGCAAGGTGGGCTTCATCGCCGGAGGCTGCACGCTGGCGATGCTCCTCTTCGCCTTCGGCTTCCTCTATTATTTGCGTCATCAGACGCTGCCGGCCGCGTCCATTACGCAATCGTCCCAGATGCTCGACCTGCAGGGGAACGTCATCGACACGTTCCATACCGGCGAGAACCGGCAATCCGTACCGCTCAAGGCGGTGTCGCGCCACCTGATCGACGCCACGCTCGCGATCGAGGACCAGCGATTCTACGATCATCTCGGCTTCGACCTGAAGGGTCTGGCCCGGGCGGCCGTCGTCAATCTGGAGCATATGGAGACGAAGCAGGGGGCAAGCACGATTACGCAGCAGCTGGCGCGCAATCTGTATCTGACGCACGAGCGGACGTGGAACCGCAAAATAAAAGAGGCGATGTATACCGTTCAGCTCGAGATGAATTATACCAAGAACGAAATTCTCGGCATGTATCTGAACCAAATCTATTACGGGCACGGCGCTTATGGCGTTGAAGCGGCGGCGCGGCTGTATTTCGGCAAGCATGCCGCCGAACTGACGCTGGCCGAGAGCGCCATGCTGGCCGGCATCCCGAAGGGGCCGAAATATTACTCTCCATATAATGATATGAAGAACGCCAAGGACCGCCAGCGCACGATACTCGGCACGATGGCGGCGCAAGGCTACATCAGCCGGGAAGAAGCGGATGCCGCGGGCGAAGAATTGCTCGCATTCCAGCCGCTGGGCGGCAGCCAGCAGGACGGCACCGCGCCGTACTTCCGCGATTACGTCCGCACCGTCGCCGTCGATCAGCTCGGCATTGACGAGCGGCTGTTCAGCGAAGGGGGCTTGCGCATCTACACGACGCTCGACGAGGAGGCGCAGCTCGCCGCGGAGGATGCGGTGGCTAAGGGTATTCCGTCCTCGTCGCAGCAGCAGGCCGCGCTCGTCTCGATCGATCCCCGCACCGGCTATATCAAGGCCATGGTCGGCGGACGGAACTATAAGACGAACCAGTTCAACCGCGCGCTCGCGAAGACGCGTCAGCCCGGCTCGTCCTTCAAGCCGATCCTATACCTGACCGCCCTGCAGCACGGCGCGATGACGCCGGTCTCCCGGTTCAAAAGCGAGCCGACGATCTTCACCTACGACGAGGGCCGCAAGACATACGCGCCGCACAATTACAACGATCGGTACGCCGAGGATTACATCGACATGCGGCAGGCGATTGCCAGCTCGGATAACATCTACGCGGTCAATACGATCATGTCCGTCGGCGCCGACAACGTGATCGACATGGCCCGGCGCCTCGGCATTACCGCCAGCTTGCAGCCGGTGCCGTCGCTCGCGCTCGGCACGTTCCCGGTCAGCCCGTTCGAGATGGCGTCCGCCTTCGGCGTGTTCGCCAATGCCGGCCAGCGCGTCGAGCCGACCGCGATTCTGCGCATTGAGGACGGCAAGGGCGAGGTGCTGTACGAAGCGAAGCCGGTGCACAGCCAAGTGGTCGACCCGGCGCATGCGTTCGTGCTGACGAGCTTGATGGAGAGCGTCTTCGAGACGGGCGGCACCGGCAATCGGGTCGCGGCGCTGCTCAAGCGGCCCGTCGCGGGCAAGACCGGCACGACGGCGACCGACGCCTGGCTCGTCGGCTACACGCCCGAGCTGGTCACGGCGGTATGGGTCGGCTACGACAAAGACCGCAAGTTGACGCCAACCGAGGCGCACCGCGCCGCGCCGATCTTCGCCAACTACACCGAGCATGCGCTGGCCGCCGTACCGCCGAAAATCTTCCCCGTGCCCGGCGGCGTATCCACGGTGTACGTCGATCCGAAGACCGGCAAGCTCGCCGGGGAAGGATGCCCGAACCGGCGGCTGGAGACGTTCGTCACCGGCACCGAACCGGCGGAGGTCTGCGGCGCGCACGGCGATCAAGCCGCTTCGGGCGACGCGGATGCCGCGAAGGAAACGTCCAAATCGTGGTGGTCGCAGCTGAAGCGGTGGTGGACGGATTAAGGGGCCGTCCGCAGCTGCCTAATGCGAGCACGGCCAAATCCTTGCCATAAGAAAGAGCCTCTAACCCGGCATATTATGCGGGTCAGAGGCTCTTTTTTCGGTCGGGGAGCGTCGGAATGTCCGGCGGCACCACACCCCTTATTTAGAGAACGTCTCGATGAACTGAATGATTGCCGGCCCAAGCAGCACGATGAAGAGACTCGGGAAGATGAAGAGCACAAGCGGGAACAGCATCTTGATCGGCGCCTTCATGGCCTCTTCCTCGGCGCGCTGCTTGCGGCGATCGCGTACCTCTTGAGACTGGACGCGAAGCACCGTTACCATGCCGATGCCGAGCTTCTCCGCCTGCAGGATGCTGCTGATCAGCACGCGAAGCTCTTCCAGCGGCAGCCGGTCCCTTACGCCCGCAAGCGACTCGCGGCGCGTCTTGCCCAAGCGGATCTCCTCCAGGCAGCGCCGGAATTCGACGGCCAGCACCCCTTCCTTTCGGGCGACCAGCTTATGGAGCGCGGAATCGAACCCAAGGCCTGCCTCCAGACTGACCGTCAGCAGGTCGAGCACGTCAGGCAGCTCGCGAAGCGCGAGCTTGGTCCGGGCTTTGGTCTTAAGCCGCAAATAATAGCCCGGCAAGACCAGCGCGAGACCCAAGCCGGCGAAAGCCATCATCAGCCACCCGCCCACCCCCAGGCCGAGCAGGTAGCCGTAACCGCCTGCGGCGCAGGGCAGGAGCGCCGCCAGCGCGATTTGGAGCAGCCGGTAGTCGACGGGATTCATCTGGAATGGCCGGCCCGCCTGCAGCAGCGTCAGCTCGATGCTGGCCTCCTTGTGCTCCTCCAATCGCCGGCTGAAAGCACGCCGCAGCATCCGCAGGCCCGGCTTGAGCAGCCGGTTCAAGAAGGAGCTCTCTTCGCCGGGGGCCGCGGCGGATTCCGGCTCGCGCCGCTTCTCCTCAAGCGTCCCGCTGACTTGGGCCAGCCTGCGCTTCAGCCGGCTGCTCCGCTCCTCCCGCAGCACCCATAACCCGTAGATGGCGAGCGTAACCGTCAGGCAAAACGCCGCATACAGCATGGATTCACACCTCGATCCTCGTCATTTTCCGAATCAGAACGAAACCGATCAGCCCCGATACGCCGCCGCCGACCAACAGCCCCACGCCGACGGGGTGCCGGAACAGCGTTCCGATGTAATCCGGCTCGATCATATAGAGAAGCACGCCCAGAACCAAAGGCAGCAAGCCGATGACCATGCCCGAGAGCCGGCCTTGCGCGGTCAACGTCGTCACCTGCCGCTGAATGCGTCCCCGATCGCGCAGCGTCTGCACGATCGTCTCCAGAATGACCGCCAAATTGCCGCCGATTTGGCGCTGGATCAAGATCGCCTGCACGAGCAGGTCGAGATCCTCGCTCGGCATGCGCTCGCGCCAGTTGCCCAAGGCATCCTCGACCGTCGCGCCGTACTGCATTTCTTTCAGCACGATATCCGCTTCCTCGCGCATGGGCCCCGTCGACTCTTCCACGACCGTCTTGAGCGCCTGGACGAAGCTGAAGCCGGCCCGCAGCGATCCGATGACGGTGGTCAGCATGTCCAGCAGACTGTCATTGAAGGTCGAGAGCCGCTTGCGGCGAAGCCGGTTCAACATCCAGCCCGGGAACAGGAAGCCCGCGGCCGCGCCTGCGGCCAGCAGTACCAGCTGACCTGTCAGCAAGTATAAGAGGCCGCCGCCCAGCGCGGTGCTCAGCCATTGAAACAGGATATACTCTTCGGGCTTCATCGCGATCCCCGCCCGGCTTATCCGCTCTTCCAGCCGCTGGGATTTCTTCTTGGTCAGCACCCGCTCGCGCACCGCTTGTTTGGACAGCTGCAGCTGGACAAGCAGGCCGAACTTCCGGCGTCCGAGCGACTTCTTATCGTGCAGCACGAGATAGTGCCGCAGCCGCTTCTCCATTCGCTTATCCGTCTGCATCAGCTGCAGCGTGGCGACGAACAGCAGCAGGCTGGTCGCGAAGACCATCGCCGTGAGGATGACCGCCATATGCCTACTCACTCCTCTTCAATAAATACGGAAGCCGGAATATGCATGCCCGAGCTCTCCAGACGCTCGTAAAACTTCGGCCGGACGCCCGTAGGCGCCAACTTGCCGACGATCTTGCCCCGCTCGTCCACCCCGGTCTGCTGGAAGGCGAAAATGTCCTGCAGCACAATGACATCGCCTTCCATCCCCTGCACTTCCGTAATATTGGTAATTTTACGCGAGCCGTCCTTCAGCCGCGACTGCTGAATGATAATATCGATCGCGCCGGCGATCTGCTCCCGGATGGCTTTCACCGGCAGCTCGATGCCTGCCATCAGCACCATCGTCTCCAGACGGGCGATCATATCGCGCGGGCTGTTCGAGTGCCCCGTCGCCAAGGAGCCGTCGTGACCGGTATTCATCGCCTGCAGCATGTCCAGCGCTTCGCCGCCGCGCACCTCGCCGATGACGATCCGCTCCGGGCGCATCCGAAGCGAGTTGCGGACCAAGTCGCGAATGGTGATGGCCCCTTTGCCTTCGATGTTGGGCGGGCGCGATTCCAGCGAAACGACGTGCTCCTGCCACAGCTGCAGCTCGGCCGCATCCTCGATCGTCACGATCCGCTCGTCGCTCGGGATGAAGCCGGAGAGCACATTGAGCGTCGTCGTCTTGCCGGAGCCGGTACCGCCGCTGACGAACATGTTCAGCCGCGCCTTGACGCACGCCTCCAGGAAGATCGCCATATCCCGCGTAATGGTGCCGAAATCGACCAAGTTTTCGATCGTGAACGGGTCCTTGGAGAATTTCCGAATCGTGATGGTCGGCCCTTTCAGCGACAGCGGCGGAATGATGACGTTGACCCGCGAACCATCCGGCAGGCGGGCGTCCACCATGGGACTGCTCTCGTCGACGCGGCGGCCGATCGGCGAGACGATTTTATCGATGATATTCATCACATGCTCGTCGTCGCGGAACTGCACGTAGGACAGCTCGATTTTGCCGCTGCGCTCCACGTACACCTGATTGGGGCCGTTCACCATGACCTCGCTGATCTCCGGATCGAGCAGCAGCGGGTTAATGGGGCCGAAGCCGGTCAAATCGTGCAGCAGCTCCTCCACGACTTTCTTCCGGTCCACCTTGCCCCGCAGCGACTCGTCCTCCATGATGATTTCGATGGCCATCGCGTCGATCTTCGGAATCACCGCCTCGACGTCCTCGTCCTTGAGGTCGTTGAGCACCTGCTTATGCAGCTTGTTCTTCAGTTCCTGATGCTTCGAGATTGGCGCTTGCGCCTCCTTCGGGCGCGGATCCGTGCCCCGGATCTGCCGGAAAGTGGCCAGCAGGTCCTTCCTCGGCGCTTTGCCCGCAGCAGCTGGCTCCACGGGAGAAGCGACGATCGCTCCCCCTTCCGCCGGCTCCGCTCCGGCGGTCGCGGCTTTGGCCTGGATTTTATCGAGTAAGCTCATGGTTTGCGTCCATCCTCTCGCCTTTGGTCTTGATCCGCTACGCTTTGGCCGTCTTGCCGAACAACTGCTGGAAGAAGGAGCCCTGCTTCGGCTTGAACGTCGAGATTTCCCGCCGCGATATGAGCTGCTCCGCCATCTTGAACACCGTCTTGGCCAGTTCCGACTTGGCTTGGTTCAGCACGAACGGAATGCCGATATTCAGCGACTGCGCCACTAATTGAAAATCATTCGGAATGTAGGTCGCACTCTCCATACCGAGGATCTCCGGCACGTCCGCCGCCTTCAGCACGCTCTCCATCGTCGAGCGGTTCACAATCAATTGCGTCTTGTCCCGAAGGCCCAGCACCTCCAGCGTCTCCAGCATCAGCTTCGTATTCTTGACCGCCGTCATCTCGAGCGTCGTCAGCATGAAGACATGGTCCGCCTTCTCGATCAGCTGCAGCGTCCGCTCCTGCAGCCCGGCTCCCGTATCTACGATGACATAGTCATGATGAGCTAGCAGCAGGTCGCACACCCGGTCGACCACCTCGTCCGTTATCAGGTCCGCCAGCTCCGGACGCTCCGGCGCGGCCAGCACCTTGACGCCCGAATGGTGGTGAATGAGATACCCGGCCAGCGCGTGACGGTCAAGCTGCTCGAGATTGCCGATCGCATCTTGGATCGTAAAAGTCGGATGAAGATCGAGCGCAAGCGCGACGTCGCCGAACTGGAAGCTGGCGTCCAGCATGCCGATCTGGATATTCTTCTTGGTCAGGGCAACGGCCAGATTGACCGCCAGCACGGTCCGTCCGATCCCCCCTTTGGCGCTGCACACGACGATCATCTCGCCGCGCTTTCCCTCTGCCTCCCCGGCCATGTCACGCTCGCCGCCGCGATCCGCTTGGTTCATCTCGACCATCCTCCTCTACCCGCTCTCGTCCGCGGCCAAGACCGCCGTTCACGCCTTGGCCCGCTTTGCGTTCATGCCTACTGTTAGCCTTTGCTCCCCGCGGAAGTGCCGCCCGCTTGGCCCGCCGCACCTGCCTGCTCCTTCGGACCGACCGCTACGCTGCTGCGAAGCATCAAGCTCACCGTGCCCGATTCATCCGCATGGACCACCTTGACGCCATCTGCCGGCTTCACTTCCAACGTTACGGTCGCGTACTCTACGTAAGGCGTATCCGCTCTCGCTTCCACCATACGTCTGCCGATCGCGAGCACGCGCACGTTCTCCAGCAGCAGCGTCGAGTTCATCGTCTGGGCTGCCTTCTCCTGGACGGTGTAGACGACATCGACGTAATCGCCGGGCTCGATAAGGTTCGAGACGGATTGCACCAAGTTGACGCCAACCGCGGCCGCCCGATAGCCCTCCCGAATTTTCTTGGACACCACCAGTGCTTCGTCTTGCCGGTCCTGCAAATGGTGGGGCAATATCACCTCGCCCGGCACCAGCGCCGACGCGGTCACTTTCCCCACGGCCGCCGCCGGGTCCCGCAGCGCCATTCCATTGATGGCCGTGGCCGGCACCTCGACGATCTGCAGCATGCCGCCAGATAGCTGGGTGTTCTCCGCCACCGCTTGTTTCGCTGCCAGTACGGCAATCATCGCCTTGCCCGACTCAGCGCGCTCATCCACTTTCTTCATATAACTAAAGAAGAGCGCCGTCGTCGCCAAGCCCATGATGACCGCGGCGAATAATATGATCTTCGATCTCATGCGCGTCCCCATCCTCCGCTGTCTCTTGTTGTCCTGCCGCGCTATTCAATTAACCGGATCGCGTAAGCGCCTTTGTTCACGATGTCCGTCCCGGCATAGCCGGTGCCTGCCCGTTCGATGAACATGCCCGTGATGGACGTATCCTTGCTCGACATCGGTTCGAGAATATAAAAATAAGCGAACCCGCGAACCTCGATCGTCTTCAGCTGATTGGATCCATACCGATGGGGCTTGTACACGGGTATCAAGATAACCCTGGAGGAGTCCCGGTGCCAGTACTCGCCCGCCGGATAGGGGTCCTCATTGATGCGCATGTTGATACTGTCCCGCGTCTTGCCCGCAATGTTGCCGGTCTGGGTGTCGATGATATCGCCAGCTTCAATCTCGCTTGGATACCCGTACTTCAAGTTGCTCTCGTACGTCGAGGCCCCGGGACCACCGAGCGCCAGAATGCCGAAGTACCCGGCTTCTACCCCGGAGTTGTCTACCTTCAGTTTATATGGCTTCATATATTGCAGCGGAATCGACTCGTCAATGCCAAGCGGTGCGACGCCGGATGCCCGTCCCATGGGCATAATCTGAGCCGCCGCTTCCGCCGTGACGGTCGCCGTGTCCCTGCCGAGCAGTCTAGCGAAACCAAGCCGGATGTCCTTCTTTAACTTCACCCTTACGGTGGACATCGGCACGATCTCGGTGCCAATTAGACTGTTCTGCTCCCCGTGCGCCTTGAGGATCGACTGGACTACTGCCTCGGCCACCCCAGGACGCCCGGTTAGTTCTTGAGCCCCCGACAGCGCGGCGGCATTGGCTGTCTTCTGCAGGTGGCTCTTCTCCGCATACATAATGCCGCCATCCACGACGAGCCCGGCGATGGTGAGCAATACCAGCATCGCCAGACCGGCCAAGACGATCGTGCTGCCTTGTTCCTCCCTAATAAATGCATCCAACCGTATTCTCATCGTAACCTCCTACTCCACCCGGATGGTGGAATGGGCTGAAAGAACGGGGGCCGGAATAATCCGCGTGATGACCGGTGTCAAGAGCGGAAGCGAGTAGCGAAGCGTCACCGTCACGTTATCGCCGGACGCCCGAGCCGCCTGCTTCGGCGTAATCGTAACGGTCATGCTGCCCGGATCTCCTACCTGAAGATGCGTTTTGGCATAAGCCGTCATCTCTTGGTCGCTTCGGCCAAGCCCTCCAAGGCGGGTCGTCTCCTGTACGGTCATCTGCAAACTCGAGTAGGCGAAGAACAGCCGCCCCAAATCGGCGATCCCGCATAGCAGCAGCATGAGCAGCGGCAGCAGAATGGCAAATTCAACCAGCGATTGGCCGCGCTCATCCCGGATCATCCCGCTCCCCATCCTTCCAGCATAAATCCGAGCAGACAGCCGCCCGCGATCGCTACCCCGTAAGGGTACGAGCCGGAGGCCAATTGCCCCTGCAGCGGCAGCTTCAGCCGGTATCGCACGCACACAAGGACGTACTGCACATACCGAATTCGGGCCCGAAAGCCATTCTTGAACAGCACGATCGCCAGCGCCATGACCGCCCCGGCCAACGCCATGTATACCGATGCGGTCAACACGAACACCGCTCCCTTCAACGCCCCGACCAGCGCCAGCAGTTTGACGTCCCCCGCCCCCATGCCGCCCAACAGATAAGGGATGAGCAGAATCGCCAATCCTACGCCAAGTCCGACCAGCATATGGAGCAGTCCGCCCCAGCCGGCTGTCGCGATATGAAGCACGGCCGCCAGCAGCAGCGCCGGCGCAATGACTTTGTTATAAATTTTGCGGCTGCGCAGGTCGGTCACGACGCAGAGTGCCAGTACCAGCAGCAATATCGCATTTGTCCACATCTTCGCGCCTCCTCTTCGGCTTATTGTCGTTCCAAAAAGGGAAGGGCCGCACGCCACTGTTCGACGCACGGCCCTTCATCGGAGACGATTAAGGCGTTCCGCCCATTTCCGTTACGCCCGTGTTAACCGTATCCTCCGCGTTGTTGAACAGGTCGATGATATGGCCGCGGAGCGTAATCAGCGCCGTCACTACCGCAACCGCGATCAAACCTAGCACCAAACCGTACTCCGTCATCCCTTGACCTTGCTCATCGTTCCAGAAGCGGCGAATGTTGTTCATCATGTTGTTAGCCTCCAAGTAGTTGTTGTAGTTGTCTTAGCTGCACATCGTTCAATTGGCTTCCGTATTCGTGTCGGTCCGTATGTTATCCCGTGTCCGATCAGCTTGCGTTTATGGCGTTGCGCCCATCTCTGTTACCCCGGTGTTGACCGTATCCTCCGCGTTGTTGAACAGGTCGATGATATGGCCGCGCAGCGTAATCAGCGCCGTCACAACCGCAACCGCGATCAAACCGAGTACCAATCCGTATTCCGTCATCCCTTGACCTTGCTCGTCGTTCCAGAAGCGGCGAATGCTGTTCATCATGTTGTTAGCCTCCCAAGGTTGTGGTGTTGTTCAAAATTCCGTCCGTCTACTGCTCGTTAAGGTTCCAAAATCGCGGTCTGTCCAAGTTCCACCTTCGCGGCTGCCAGCGTGCCTGCCGGAAGTTCCACGACGGAACGGGTGCCTTCGAAGACCGTCCCGATCGCCCCCGGTCTCAGCCGATGCTCCAGGCCGACGACGATGCCCGACTTGTCCAGATGAAGCACATCCAGGTCGCATGCCATAAAGAACATGTGGACCGACTTGCACGGCTGAATATGAAGACCGTATCCACTGGGAAGAGAACGTCTTCCCACAAGACCTATCAGCCTCCGCCAAAACGTGTAAGCGCATTCAATATGGTCGCCAAGCCGTTCCCCGCTCTCCTGAATGACCAGCTTCATCCGGAGCGTCACCTCCTTTGTCTATGCAAAATAGCCCACCTTTAGGCCCGAAAGGAGGGTTCAAAAAAAGAACTCCCCTGCATCTTTCGGCAGCTGGCTGGCATCCCGCTTCTCACGCGGCTTAGCCCCTATAGCTTTGCGTCGCCGGCTTTCGCCGGTTTTGCCTTTATCGAGATCCAGCGAAGTTCGTATTGCTTGTTCGCCGTTCCGATATCTTGATCACATCTTACCCCGAGGTCCTATACTCCGTAATCCGACAAAATCCCCTATTTTCCGAAAGCGAAAACCAGATCTAAATTCCCTCAGTATTCTGGTATGTTAGAACTAGTTGTAACGTTTTCTTAATTCGTTATACCCTAATAACGAGAAGTTCCCTCTCAAACATGTAGGTAACATTAACCAATACTCAAGGGTAGATTTATCGTGCGACCAAAGATCTGTTTTCTCGGATGTACCGGCCCTCGCCATTGTGAAGGAGAACTGCGAGATGGCATAGAATTTATTGGTTAATTACGAAACCTGGGAGGAAGAAAAGTGCATCATTCCCTCGTTATTGCGCAATGCTTAAGCGACGAAGAGATCACCGTTCCACTGACGGAAGACCTGCTGCTTGATCTTCATCGCGAGCTGAAGCACACGGCTGCGGAAGAAACCGTTTGGCGAAAGCTCGTCCTTCTCTACCGTAAGCCGCTGCCGCCGTCCATTGCCTTCGATCTTATCGACCGAAACCTGGCCGTGGTGGAACTGGGACACACGAGACAAGAGGTCCACGTGATGTGGAAATTAGCCGGGATCGTAGACGAGGCCTTATTGACGTTAGCCATCGAGGTCTACGTCAATCCGGCTTTCGGGTTGAAGGAGACCGAGCTGCTGTTCGACAGCTACGATCAACGTACCTGGATGTTAGAGACGTTGATCCGCCAGGAGCCATCCGCCCCCGAGAAGAGAGCCTTATTGGAAGCCGCGATCCAACGAAACACACACGCCGATTCTCTGCGGCGATTGCTAGTCTCGGCGGATCGCGAACGATTGGCAAGACGCAGCGATCTGCCCGCAGAAACCTACGATGCCCTCTTCGAAACTAACGATCCTCGCGTGTGGTTGTCCCTCTCCCAGAATCCAAGCACACCCGTAGAGCTGCTCCGGCGCTTCCTGCAGGCGAAAGATATCCCGAACGCCCGCCGGATTCGGGAGTCGGCACGACTTCATCTTGGACGGCAGAGCTGATAACAGAGCGGCTGCGAGCGCCCATAGAGGCGGCTAGCAGCGTCCTTGGCGCTTGCACCCGGTTATGGTGCTAATGCGTGTTTCGATGCGGTATGGATTGAAGATCGCTCGAGACGTCCCCGAATCGCAACCCGCTCCTCCTATGCGAGCAGCTCCAACTGCCCAAAAAAAGCGGCCTACATCCCGCGAATAGCAAGATGTAGGCCGCCGAAACAGCTGCTGTATGCAATTAGGTTGAATGGTCCGTTCGGAGCGAGGTATATTCGTCCGTCTATCGCCTCTGGTCCCCCTACTTCTTCCACGGCAGCGAAAGCTTCCGCTTCGCGCCCTTCGGTTGTTTCGCCTTCTTCTCTTTCTTTTCTTTCTTTTCTTTCTTCTCTTTCTTCTTCGGCTGATCTTCGACAACCGCAGCCGCAGATTCGCCATTTACCTTGAACTTCGAAAGCGCCTGCTGCAGCTCGACTGCCGTCTCGCTCAGCGATCCCGAAGCATGCAGCACTTCTTCCATGGACACGAGCTGCGCGCCCGCCGATTCCGCCGCCTCCTGCGCCTTCTCGGCCGCACGCGCCGCATAACCCAGCGACTCGTGCACCGATGCGGCGACCTGCTCCGTGCCCGCGGACATTTGCTGCGTAGCCGCCGAGATCTCTTCGACCTGTGCCGCTACCTGCTCCACTTCGTTCAAGATCGATGCGAACATGCCGTTCACCGTATCCATAAGCGCCAGACCTTCGGTCGTCTCCGCCACGCCTTGCTCCATCCGTTCCGCCGCATTGGCTGCCGATTGCTGCATGGACACGACGAGCTGGCCGATATTCGCGGCAAGCTGTCTGGACTGGTCAGCCAGCTTCCCGACTTCGCTCGCGACGACGGCGAAGCCCTTGCCATGCACGCCCGCGCGTGCAGCTTCAATATTGGCGTTCAACGCCAGCAGATTGGTCTGCTTGGCGATGCCCGTAATCAAGTCGACGATGGAGCCGATCTGCTCGGACTGCTTGCGAAGCTGCGCGACCGCTTCGGCCGTCGAACCCGCCGTCTCGCGGATCGTATGCATCTGTCCGGCCGCCTTGACGACCGTATCGCGTCCCTTCTTCGCCTCGTTCGACACAGCCGCCGACACCTCGTTCACCACCGCGGAGGTGACGGCGATCCGGCTGATGCCTTCGGCCATCTCGGTCATGGCCGTCGCATTCTGTTCCATGCTGCTAACTTGATGTTCCGCTTCACCCGCCATCTCCCGCATGACGGCCGCGATCTGGTTGGCCGCGCCGACCGAATCATGCGCCGTCCGCTCCATTTGGCCGGAAGAGCCGCTTACTTGCTTGGCGATGTCCTGGTTGCCGCGAAGCACGTCCGCGAACGATTCGGCCATGCGGTTGAAGGCGTCGCCGACGCGCGCAAGCTCATCTCTGGTCTTCAATTGGACGCGAACGGTCAGATCGCCCTGCGCCATGCGGGAGCTGTCCTGCTCCAGACGACTCACGGTCTGCTTCACGTTCAAATAGAACGCGATAAAGAAGATCAGCACCAGCAGCAGCACCACGCCTACGATAGCGATCATCGTATTACGCTCGACTTCCATCCGGTCGATCCGATTGTTGACGAGCTTGCCGAGTAACGCGAGCGCCTCGTCATACAAGGCCGAAGCTTCGTCGACCGCCTTCGTGCCGTCCGCGAAGAACGAGGAGGAGCCAAGATCGTTCTTGCCCGATACGACTTCCTGCATAACTAGTTGGCTAAGGCGCTTCGCCGTCTCGGAAGTCGTACCGACCCGCTTCTCCATGGAGCCGATGTCCGCGCTGCCCCCCATCGCGTTGCTCCAGTCATGGCCGATCTCGTCGACTAACCGGTTAATCGCATCCGCTTGCTTGACCAAATTAAGCTGCGCTTCCGGCGTCATCGGCTCCCCGGACAGAAGCGAGCGTCCAAGTCCGCGCGCGAGGGCTTCGTTCTCCATCAGCGACGGCAGGCGGTTAATGATCATGTTGACGAGCGAGAAGGAACTCAGCTCCGGATCCATCGTCATGGTCGAGCCGTCGGAGATATCAAGCTGCATCTCCAGCAGCTGTTGAATCAGTTTAATATGCCAGGCGACGCTCTCGTCCACGGTCAAATCCGCGTACTGCTGCTCCAGCAGCGCCCAGCCGGACTTAAAGCTGCTCCACTGCGCGCTTGTGCCGAACGCTGCGCCATACTTGGCGTCCATCGCGTCGACAAGCCCGATGCGCTGCTTCATCTCGGCTTTGATCGCTTCGACTTGGCTGGCGGCCAGCTTGCTGCCGTTGTCGACCATGCTGCGGCTCTTCTGCATCTGCATCATGAGCGTCTTCACGGGCGCGAGATACGTCACGCCGTCACGTTCCTGCTTCGACACTTCAATCGACGATTGCAGCGTACGGAACAGATCGACGGATAGGATAGAGATGGGGATGAGGACAAGCAGTCCGATGAGAAGGAACTTCTTCACATAGGACAATCGGTTCATGATGTATACAAACGGAGCGAAAACTTTCACACGCCAGCTCCCCCTTCGATGATTATAGTACTAGTTTAATAGGGGAAACCGTTTCCATCAACAAGAATCGACATGAAATATCGCAATCCAACCTAGTAAATTAGCCCCACTTCTACTAATATTAGGATTTGAAAACCATTCCTTGTTCGGTTGTTCATCGGCTATCCAAATAACACCTGCGTTCGTGCATGCCGTTGCACGGATCGGCAGCGCAGAAGCCCTCGTAAGCGGCAGTGGTTAGGTTGCCGTTCTGTGAAACCGGATGATTGGGCTATTCCGTTTACGATCGCGTGTGCGACTTTCCTCCGGTAGTCATCGGCCTTCATGAGCGCGGCTTCCTCCCGATTCGTCATAAAGCCTCCGCACTCCGTCAGAATAGCAGGCATCCTCGTTTTGCAGATGACGTAGAAGTCGACAGCCTTTACGCCTCGATCTCGAAGGCCGGTAGACGCGATCAGCTCTCGTTGTACCTCAGTCGCTAATCTATGGGAGGCCTCCGTTCTGGCCACCGCCGTGAACGTTTCAATCCGGTTTGAAGCAACCCCCGGAAAAGACGGAAAGCCTGTTCTCGGAGATGGCCGCATCGACCCCCTTCTCCAAGGTTTCGAAAGCGCCGGCCCATAAGAGGTAGTCCCCCTATGAGATACTGCCACGCAACAAATAGCGCCACAGGGTGTTCTCCCCGTGGCGCTATTTGCATTTATCCCTGGAGCGCTTCCTTCAGCGTCTCCGGCGAGTTGTCCCACCACTCCGCATTGTGGCTGACGAGCAGCCCCTTCAGCGCGGCCTTCTCGTCGGCCGTCAGCTCATCCAGCACGTAGCGCCGCTTGATGGCGTAATCGAGCCGGTTCACGTGGTCGGCGAGAATCTTCCACCCGCGCTTCGCCTCCGAATCGATCAGCATCGGACAAGCCGTCGCGCCGGCATAATACGAGCCGCTCTCGTTACGGTCGACCGCGACCCATACAATGTAGCACAGGCGTCCGTTCGGCGTATCTTCCTTATTCGGCGTAAACTTGATGCCGCGCTCGATCTTGCTCTTGGCGTGCATGGCGCCTACATCTATATAAGCCTCGCCGTTATCGATCATGACGCAGGAGACTTGGCTCAGATCGATCGTACCCGCACCGAACCCCTTGTGCGCCTTGTTGCTGACAACGTTCAGCGCAAGCTGCTTCTTCTCCTTCTTCGGCGCCTCTTCCCCTGCCGCCGGCTGCTGCTGGCCTTGCTCTTGTTCGGACATCTATTCCAGGCTCCCTTCCCTTTGAAAACCGTGCTCCAAGGCACGGCTCTACCATGCTTAGATCCAATACTGGCGCGGGTTTGCCGCGCATGTCCACACATTAATTCCATTTTAGCTAATAATCCTGGAAAAGCAAACATATACATGCCTTAGATGCTTGTCAACGGGAGGGAATCGTTCAATGACGCCACGTCTTGCCAAACGCTTGCTGCTCTTCGCCGTCGCCGCCGCCCTTCTCGGCGTGTCGGCGCGGGAAGGGTTCGGGGATGCCTGGGTATCGCAATATACGTACGCCTTCGCGCCGTCCCATATGGACGTTTCGCCGACGGCCAAGCCCGGGTCGGTCCAAACCGCGCCGACGCCCGCCGCTCCCGCGGTCCCCGCACCCAAGACGACGCTCCCCCAGACGAACGTGCCCGTTCCGGAATCGGTGCTCAAGCCGAAGCCGGTCGCGCTCAGCAAACGCGTCGTGGAATACCACATCGACGTCAGACTCGACGAACAAAGCAAAATGCTCACGGGCGAGCAAACGCTCACGTGGACAAACCCCGGCAAGTCTGCTGTATCGGAAATGTACTTCCACCTCTATCCGAACGCGTTCGAAGCGCCGGACACCAGCTTCATGCGGGAATCGGGCGGCAAACTGCGAAGCGACAAGGCGACGTCGGCGGGCGTAGGCAGCATGACGATTGACTCGCTTCAAACGGAGAGCGGCGACAGTCTCCTCCCAAGGCTGCATTACGTGCAGCCCGATGACGGCAATGCCAGCGACAAGACGCTGGCCAAGCTGCGACTGCCCGATACCATTGCGCCCGGCGAGAGCGTAACGCTGAAACTCGGCTTCACGGTCAAGCTGCCGCAGGTATTCGCGCGGATGGGCTATTACGGCGATTTCGTCATGGCTGGCCAATGGTTCCCGAAGCTTGCCGCCTACGAGACGGCCGGAACGCGGGGGCGAAGCGCAGATGGCTGGAACGCGCATCAGTACCACGGCAACTCGGAATTCTACAGCAACTTCGGCATTTATAACGTGCGGATCAACGTGCCGGCGGACTATACGGTCGCCGCGACCGGCTTTCAGACGAAGCCGACGAATGCGGACGGCGGGCGGCGGACGTTCCAATTCTACGCCGACGACGTGCACGACTTCGCGTGGACCGCTTCACCCGATTTTATCTATAGCGAAGAAGCCTACTCGACAACCGGTATTCCAGGCGTCCGCATCAAGCTCTATCTGGATCCCCGGCACGCCGAGCTCAAAGAGCGCTACATGCACGCCGCCAAATCCGCGCTCGGCAAGTTCGCCCAGTGGTACGGCACGTATCCATATTCGACCTTGTCCATCGTCGTGCCGCCGGAAGGCGCAGGCGGCGCGGGCGGCATGGAATATCCGACGCTCGTCACGAGCTTCGAGGCCGATTCGCCAGACCCGTCAATCGACAGCCTGGAGCGAACGGTCGTGCATGAAGTCGGCCATCAGTATTGGTACGGCATGGTCGCGACCAACGAGTTCGAGGAAGCCTGGTTGGATGAAGGCTTCACCTCTTATGCGGAGGACAAAGTCATGGAGAGCGCATACGGCCTCGAGCCCAATTTGACGCTGGAAGCCAGCTACATGACCAATCCCGCCCCGCTTAAGCAGCTTTCGTGGTCCTATCACAGTTCGGATAGTTATGCCGAGAATGTGTACATGCGTGCCAAGCTCGTGCTGGTGGGCATTGAGAAGCAGGTCGGCGCACCGACGATGCGCAAAATTTTGCGGACCTACTTCCAGAAGTATAAATTCAAGCATCCGTCCACGGCCGACTTCCAGCGCATCGTCGAGCAGGTCACCAAGACGGAATGGGACGACTACTTCAGCCATTTCGTCTACGGCAGCGACATGGCGGATTATGCGGTCGAATCGATCACCGTTCGTCCCGTCGCCGAGAAGGGGAACAAGCAGTACGAATCGACCGTGCTGGTCAAGCGGCGAGGCGGGGCGAACGGGCCCGTGCCGGTCGTGCTCCAGTTCGCCGACGGCACGACCATGCCGAAGGTTTGGGAAGGCAAGGAGAATCAAATGGTCTATAAAGTCTTGCACCCGGCCCCGCTGCTTTACGCAACGGTCGACCCGGATTACGGTAACGTGCTGGATAACCGGCACATCAACAATTACTTGAAGGCGGAAGTGCCGGAGAAGACGCGCACCCGCTGGGGGATCGGCTTGACCAAGCTGATCGAGAGCCTGTTCGCGTCGCTGGCCTGGTAATGGCCGCCAGGACAGGCAAGAGAGGAGGATCGCGGCATGAGGCGGCATTTAAAGCAAGGCTGGTGGCTGACGGGACAGCACTTCTTCATCGTAATCGTCCTGTTCTTGTACGAACTGCTCTGGGGCTTCTTCCTCTACCGGACCATCGATTCGATCGTGACGCCGCTGCTGCAGCGGTATCCAGGCATCGAAGGCGGCGAGGACGCAGTGAGACTATTCTTGACGGAAGCGCAGTTCCAATTGATGAAGACCGATCTCATCCATCCTTATTTGTGGCTGTTCGCGTCGCTGCTGGCCGGGCGCATGCTCATCACGCCACTGGTGAACGCCGGCCTGTTCTACTCCCTGCACGCATCGGAAAGCGAAGGCGGCACCCGCTTCCTGGCCGGTATCCGTGCGGCTTGGAGACCGGTTACGCTGCTGTACTTCCTGGAAGTGGCACTGACGATCGCCCCGGGCATCTGGGTAGTTCCGCGGTTGTACGAGGCGCTGATTGGCAGCGATACGTTGGCGGAGCTGAGCGCAAGCGCGCTGCCGCTGGCCGGCGGATGGTTCGCGGGGGCCGTCCTCCTGCACTTGCTGTTCCTGGCCATGCAGTTCGGGGCAGTCACGGGCAAGGGCGCGTTCGGCGGTCTCAGCGAAGGGCTGAAGAAGCTGCTGCCTTTCGCGGGCGTCTCCCTCCTTATGTGGGCGATCGGGCTGCTGCTCAGCCTCACGGCGGCGTCGGTATCCATGCTATGGGCAGGATTGCTCGCGCTGGTCCTGCACCAAGGCTTCCATTTCGTGCGCACGATCATGAAGGTATGGACCGTGGCGGCGCAATTCGCGGCCTGGCAGTCGAATGAAGCCAAAGAAGGATGAGAATTGAAGGTGGAGGGCAGTGCCGATCAGGTACTGTCCTTTGCTGTTGGAAAAAGAAGCTTGCGCAAGGAAAAACAGCGGATCGGGACGGTTCATGACCGGAAAGCGGGGCAGAGGATGGGGACTGTCGATAGAATGGGTGTTGAACCGATAGAAAGAGAAAAATAGATACGATATAATAGCAAAAAAGTTGCACTCTTAGAATTCTAATCTGTGAACAAATTGTGAACTTAGAAGGGAATATGTGAAAATGATCGAATTATAACGCGGAATGAAAAAAATGCCGAATTCTCGCAAGAGAAACGGGGGAACCATCTTTGGGTGAATTGATCCCGGCGAATGCAAACTAGCATACGCCCGAGGCGATCATAGGGTACCTTCAACCGAACCCCACAGCTAACCTCGTAGGCACCGGAAGGGGTTTCTATTCTTGAAGAAGTTTGCTGCTCTGCTGATTGGCTTGGCCATGATGCTTGCGTTCCAAGCTGGAAGCGCATTCGCGGATTCCAAAATGGACGGCGTCATCGCCGATCTGATCGGCACGCCATACAACTATGGCGGCACCACGACTAAGGGGTTCGACTGCTCCGGATTCACGATGTACGTATTCAAGAAATTGAACGTCTCGATTCCGCACGCGTCCTCCTCGCAAGCCAAACTGGGCAAGAAAGTGGCGAAAGCCGACTTGATCCCAGGCGACCTCGTATTTTTCAATACGAGCGGCAAAGGCATTTCGCATGTCGGCATTTATGTTGGAGACGGTAAGTTCGCTCACTCGTCTTCCAGCAAGGGCGTAACTATCAGCGGACTTAGTGATTCCTACTATCAGAAGCGCTATGTCACGGCCCGCCGCGTTATGAGTCCTGAAACCTTTGAGAAATATGCCGACGAGCCGTCGGACGAAGTGGTCGACACGACTGACGTCGATTAATTCGCGACCGGGATCGATCGCCCCCGCGTTCGATCCCAAACAACGAGCCGCCGTGTTTGTTCCCCCGAACAAGCACGGCGGTTTGCTGTTCCGCCATACTTGCCGGTATAAGTCATCCTTCACCTCGAATGCGGGCCCGTGAAACAAGCTGCAGCGCATTTCGAGGCTAATTCGGATTAAATTGTTTGATTATTCTAATAATTATAGAGGGCAATCAAAGACGTAGCCGTAATGTGCGGGGATACCGATCGTGCCAATCCGTTCTCAACGCCGCGTGTTAATTTCGTAACGCACCCACCAGAACGTCCGTCCGACTTGCACATCCAGCGCCGTGCCGACATCCGCGAACAACTGATGCAGTTCAAAGGCCGACGAGCATCCTTCGCTTCTTCGATCGGCAATGACGACCATGGCCCCTTCTCCAAGACGCGCGTGCCACGCCTCCAGGAACGCATGCCGTTCCTCCGCCTTCAACTCGCCTAGGCAAAAGCAGGCCAGTCCGGCCTCGTAACTGCCCGATATGCCCGTCAATTGGCCCGATCTAATCGTCTTGGATGCCGGCGGCAGCAGCCTTGGCGTACGCGATCCCGCGACGCGCAGCACCCGCCTGCCTTCGAGCGTGCGGCTCAGCGCATCCTCGACCTGTCTCCACTCGTTCCATCTCTCCTCCAACGTCTCCCGCCATCTCTGCATACATACCCTCCCGATTGGTGTTACTTCTAAACGTATGAGACGCCGCTCAGTTTCTGAACCAAAAACAGGTATAATGAGAAGCAACACTTCTTCTCGAAAAGGAGCTGACTTTCGATGTCTTCATCCTCCGAAGCGCTGCAGGCGTTTCATCCCGTCCTGGCCGGCTGGTTCGGCCGCGCGTTCGGCGAGCCGACCGACGTCCAGCTGCAGGCATGGGCCTCCATCCGAAGCGGCCGACATACGCTGATCGCCGCGCCTACGGGCTCTGGCAAGACGCTCGCGGCGCTGCTGCCCTGCCTGGACCGGATCGTCCGGGAGAAGCACGCTGCAGGCAGAGACTGGACGGCCGGCGTACGAACCTTGTATATTACGCCGCTGAAAGCGCTCAACAACGATATTCAGCACCATCTGGTCGGGTTTATCTCCGAGATCGAGCAGGACGCGAAAGTCCGAGTCGCGGGTAAAGGCGATGACGACGGCTGGCCAGGAGTCGCGACGGCCGTCCGTACAGGCGATACGCCTTCCGCAGAGCGGGCCCGCATGGCGCGCAAGCCGCCCGAGGTGCTCGTCACCACGCCGGAATCGTTATACCTGCTGCTTACTTCCGCCAAAGGGCGCGCGATGCTGCGGACAGTGAACGCTGTCATCGTGGACGAGATACACGGCATCGCCGGCGATAAACGCGGCGCCCATCTGACGCTCGCGCTGGAGCGGCTGACTGCCCTATGCGAAGGTCGCGTTCAGCGGATTGGCGTCTCGGCAACCCAGAAGCCGATGTCCCGCATGGCGCGTTTTCTCGGCGGATGGGCGCCTCGGGACGCCGCCGCCGAACGCGATGCTGGAGATGCCGGGGGTGACGGGGATGACAGGGATAAACATTCGCGCGTCTTGGACAAGCGCACTGCTGATCTGGATGAGGACGCGGAAGAAGCGCAGCCGCTGCGGCATGTGCTGGGCTACCACCCGCGGCCCGTGGCGATTATCGAGAGCATGATGGCCAAGACGATGCATGTGCGCGTGACGATGCCGGACTTCAGCCGCCCCGCGCAATCGCGCGAAGCGGCGGTGTGGACGCCGATCGTCGAGCGGCTCCTGCAGCTGATGGAAGGCGCCTCGTCCGTGCTGCTCTTCGTGAATAGCCGCCGGCTGTGCGAGCGGCTCGTGCTGCGTCTGAACGAGCAGACCGGCGAGGATTTCGCCCGCGCTCACCATGGATCGCTGGCACGCGAGCGACGTCTTGAAGTCGAAGATCTGCTGAAGAGCGGCCAGCTGCGCTGCCTCGTCGCCACCTCCTCGCTGGAGCTTGGGATCGACGTCGGCCACATCGACCTCGTCCTTCAGGTGGATCCGCCCATGGATGCCGCTTCCGGCATTCAGCGCATCGGCCGCGCCGGGCACGCTGTGGGCGACGTCAGCCGCGGCGTTATTCTCGCACGGAGCCGCAGCCAGCTGCCGGAAGCTGCAGTACTCTGCCGCAGCGTCGTCCGGCGCGAGATCGAAGCCATCCGGCTGCCACGGCAGCCGATCGACGTGCTCTCCCAGCATATCGTATCGGTCGCGGCGGCCGAGGATATCGAAGTGGACGCGCTGCATGCGCTGCTATGCGGCAGCGAGTGTTACCGCGAGTATACGCGCGCCCAGCTCGAGTCGGTCCTGAAGGTGCTGGCCGGCTTCTACCCGTTCGCGCGGCCGCTGATCGATTGGGATCGCGAGCGGGACGTCGTCACGCGCCGCGCGCTTACGCCAGTCGCCGCCGTCACCGGCGTCGGCACGATCCCGCAGTCTTCGGCATACCCGGTTCATCATGCCGATAGCCGCGTCCACCTTGGGGAATTGGACGAGGAGTACATCCACGAAAGCCGCGCCGGCGATGTCTTCCAGCTCGGAACCTCTTCATGGATGATCAGCCGCATCGATCACGACCGGGTCTACGTGCAAGAAGCGCCGAACCGGTTCAGCGAAATCCCGTTTTGGCGCAACGAACCCGGCGGCCGCGGCGTGCGGCTCGGCGTGCGGCTGGGTCGCTTCCTCGGCGAGCTGGCCGAGCGGCTGCGACTGCGGGATGGACATGCGGGCGACGAGCTGGCACCAACGCTTGAAGCCGATACCGTCCGCTGGCTCGACGTGGAATACGGATTGGACCGCACGGCCGCCGAACAGCTCATCGATCTGGCGCGGGCGCAGCACAAGGCGCTGGGGCTGCCGACCGACAAACTCATTCTCATCGAGCATTACAGGGACTTAACCAATCAGACGCGGGTCGTCATCCATACGCTGTTCGGGCGCAAGCTGAACCGAACATGGCTGCTCGCCATCGAGCAGCAGTTCGGCCGTCTGCTGCCGTACAAGCTGTATGGCAACGCGAAGGATAACGGAATCGAGCTAGTGCTTGCCGAAGGCGACAACTCCTGGCTGAACAAGCTGTGGCATATCGCCGCGGACTCGCTGGATGAGCTGCTGACCGAGGCGATCGCGGGCTCGCCCATGCTCGGCATCTCGTTCCGCCGCATCGCGGAGACATCGCTGCTGCTCTCGCGCAGCTTCACGCGCACGCCGATGTGGCAGAAGCGGCTGCGCAGCGAGGAACTGCTGAAACAAGCGCTTCCCTATGCGGATCAATTCCCTTACCTGCTCGAAGCGATGCGGGAGAGCCTGCACGTGTATCTGGACGCCGACGGCTTGAAGGGGCTCCTTACGGGTATCGCGGCGGGCGAGATCGAGATCGTCGTTCGGGAGACCAAAGCCCCGTCCCCCTTCGCCGCGCAGTTCATCGCCGACTACGTGAACACGCAAATCTACGAGGGGGACGGCCTAAGCGCGGCGACTCAGCTGCAGCTGCTGAGCGTCAGCCGATCGATGGCGGGCGCCCTCTTCGGCGAAGCGGCGCTGCGCGATGCGGTCGATCCGGCGATTGCCAAGGCGGAAGAAGAGCGAATGGCCGCCGGTCAGGGAGAGCTCCGGACGCCGGATGATCTGTACGCGGCGCTCAAGCGGCGCGGTGATCTCTCGGAGGACGAGCTGACCAAGCTGCTCGGACCGGATGCGTCGTTCATGGCGGAGGCGCTCGCGACGCTCGCCGCAAGCGGGCGAATCGCCGCCTACCGCTTCGGGAACAACGGCCAGCGATGGATTTGCGCGGACGAACGAGGGTTCTATGAGCGCTTCCCTGCCGGAGAGGACGCGGTTGTCTTCATCGCGGGCCGATTCGCCGAGCACCGATTATCTTTCACCGATATGGAGCTGATGGAACGGTACCCAATGCTCGATGAAAGCAGCGCGGCAGTCGTCATCGAGCTGCTGCTGCGGCACGATCTCATTGAACAAGCCCCATTCGCGGAGGATGCGGACGAGCGCATCTGGACGAGCCGCCGCGTCGCGAAGCGCCTGATCCGGCTGACGATGGAGAAAGCCCGCAAGGAAGCCGAACCCGCTGCGCCCGTACGCTGGTGCGCGGAGATTTCGCGCCTGCAGCACGTGCTCGATGGCACGCAGCTGGCAGGTGCCGACGGCCTGCGCACCGTTATCGGCCAGCTGCAAGGGTTCTATCTGCCGGTCTCTCACTGGGAGAGCGTCATTTTCCCCTCGCGCTTGAACGGCTACCGCAAAGAAGACCTTGATCTGCTGTGCGCATCCGGGGAAGTGATCTGGCTCGGACGCAAGGATGAAGGGGAGAAAGAAGGTAAAATCGCATTCTTCCTCGCGGAGTCCCGTGCCCTATACCTGCCCTGCTTGAAGCAAGCCCGGCAGACGTCCGCCTCCAAACATCCGGAGCTGCTGGCGCAGCTGCGGGATGGGGGTGCGATGTTCCTGACGCGGCTCGGGCGGGAGAGCGGACTTGCGCCCTCGGAGCTGCTCCCGGCACTGATCGACCTTGTCTGGGAAGGCGCGGTGGCCAACGACCAATTCGCGCCGATGCGGCTTCATGCGCAGACCAAAGGCAAGCAGCTGGCCAAGACCGGCTCCGGCCTTGGACGCTGGTATTGGACCGGCAGCCTGCTGGAGGAGTCGGCTGGAACGGACAACGGCGAGGGGATGCAAGACAGGCAAGGCGGCGTGGATGCGGAATCGGTCCTCCAATGGACCCAGCATCTGTTGGATAGCTTCGGCCTCGTCTCGAAGGAGCTGGCTGGACAGATCAGTCCGTTCGGCTGGGACGCGCATCTGCCCGCGCTGCGCCAGCTGGAGCATCTGGGTATCGTGACGCGCGGCGTGCTCGTCGCCGGCGAACCGGCGCTGCAATTCGCCCGTCGGGAGCAGATTGCCGCCGTGGGCCGGCCGCTCGCGCCCGGGGAATCGGAGGGCTACACGATCATCGCCGCCGTCGATCTGGCCAACCCGTTCGGCTTAAGCACCGACTGGCCGGATGTGCCGGGAGCCGGATTCGCGCGCAAAGGAGGCAACTACCTCGTGCTGCAAGGCGGACGATGGCGGTATTGGATCGAGAGCAACGGGCGCAAGATCGTATCGCTCGCGCAGGCGCCCGAAGGATCAAGCGGGACCGATGCGCTTGACCAAGCCCCTCCTCCATTCGACGCTGCCGGCTTGAAACAAGTGCTCCGCACCGTGCTGCGGCGCGGAGGCTTGAGTAAAATCAAGATCGAACAGTGGAACGGCGCGGCGATCGCGGACTCCCCGGCGGCCGGCTTGCTGCGGGCGCTCGGGGCCGAGCGGGACAAGCAGGCGCTGGTGCTGTGGCCGAGCAATTTGCAATAGACAGAAGAAACGGCCGGAAGGACTCATCCTTCCGGCCGTTTCTTTGTTAGTTTAGGCTAATGGGACATACAAGAAATAGTCACTGCCGATCCAAGCGCCGAGAGCGGTATCGACCGATCGGGTCTTGAACTTCAGCTGCAGCGTGACGAGGTTGGCATTCTCGATCGCCAACTCATCCCAATCACTGAAGGTAACTATCAATTGGTTGTCTGCTTCGCCATGTTGAACGGACTGGACATACAAGGAGCCTCGATCTTGACCGCTTTCCGCAACCAAGATTGTCTCGATCATGCCGGGATCCAGCGCTTCCGTCAGCAGCAGGCGGGACGACAGCCCCACGGAGAACGTTAACGTGATTTTCCCCGCTTCATAATCCGGCGAGAGCTGTACCCCAACCGGTTCTACTTCCAGCAGCGTCTCCGGCTGCGCGGATTCGGCCTCGATCAGCTTCGCCGTAATGTTGTTGGCGAAACGCACGACAGGATCTTCTCCTTCGCCCTCTGACAACGGTTCCAGCCCAATCGTAAGGACATAATAGCCGTCCTCATCGAACCCCCAATTGAAGCTTAACTCCCTGCCGTTCGCCGCGTGTCTGAACGCCTCTTCGACCTGACTGCCGGCATACTCCGAGAGTTCCTCGTTAAAACTAACCATAAGCGGCGCGTTGACCGTCAGTTCGGTTTGGCTGTTAGGCACATCCGCTTGATGGTGCGCCGTCTTCACGACATAGGGGTGGAAGTCCAGCTGGAATACAAACCTATCATTCCCCGTCTCCACCATGACGACGTTCTCTTCCGTCAACAAAGCATTGTCCTCTACCGAGGATGATTCATAACCGTCATCTTCATAAATATTGAAGTAGTCCGCGCTTTGCAAATACGCACGTAGATCACCTGCCGTCAGGCCGATCGGCAGATGAATGGTCATCGCATCGTCGATCTCAATCGAATCCGGCGCGTTCGCTGAAAGAAGCAACGGAGGCTCTACATAGAAGATCGAGATTGGGCGAGAGGCAACCGATACATTGCCCGAATCGTCGACCGCGAACAACACGTAATCACCCACGACGAGTTCCTTCGCTTCGAACGTTACGCTCGACTCCGACGATTGGCGCTTCCAGCCTCTCTCGCCGTCGACGATGGCTTCCAATTCAAGAACGCTAATGTCCGGGGCCGCCTCTACGGCCGGCACGAGATAGATCATGCCGGATTCGTTGCTTCGCGCATAGATGCGACCGGTATGCAGCGGGATTCTCTCGGCCGGTTCACCTTCGATATCTTCGCTTGTCGTGACTTCAAGCGTAGGCGCGGTCAAATCCGGCTCATAGAACTCGTCAATGAGAATCGGATCGGATGGCGCCGATACTTTCAACGCCTCGTCCACGGCGTAGAAGACGAACTCGCCCGTATCCAGGTCGCTTGCCTCGAAAACAACGTTCTCTCCTACAAACGGACGGCTGTATCCGATCTCATCCGAGACTAGGGCATTCAAAGCCTCTAACGACATTTCCGCAGACGCTTCCCCGGCAGGGATGGCGAAGATCGTGCCCGCTTCCGTGCTATTAGCCCAAATACGGCCGCCATTCAGCGGAATCGTATTACCGTATTCGCTCGTCCACACCGTTACCATCGGTACCAGCTGATCCTCAATATGAATCGTAGGGGATGGGAGCGATACGTTGCCTGCTCCATCGACCGCGAACAATACGTAGCCGCCCTCGCCCAGATCGCTCGCCCCGAATAGAACGTGCCCCTCGGCGAATTCGCGTTTCAGCCCTTGTTCTCGCGAAATCATGGTATCTAAATTCGCCGCGGTGACCGTCTCCGGCAGTTCGCCCTCAAGCACCGCATAGATCGTGCCCGTTTCCGAGCTGCTCGCCCAGATCCGCCCCTCTTCCAGCGAAATCGCGGCGTCTAGCCCGCCAGACTCAACCGTCTTAACTGTCAGCGTTGGCGCATCTAGATCCGCAGCGATATCCTGGACGCTAATAATGCTCTCCGGCACCGATACGTTGCCGGCCTCGTCAACGCCCAACACCACATAGTCGCCAACGCCCAGCGAAGACGCCTGGAACGTCACGTTGGACCCCGTATAGAGCTGTTTATGCCCTATTCCTCGTTGAACAAGATCCTCCAACTGATCTTCGGTTCTGGCCCCCTCCACGCACAGCCATGGAATCACATAAATCGCAACGCGCTCCTTGCCGGCCGCCACAATGCGCCCGCCATCCAGCGGGATGACCTCTGCCGGCGGCTGCTCGATGACATCGCCGGTCGATACTTCTAGCTCCGGCGGCGTCACGTCGATCCAGATCGTATGATCCAGCTCGACGCTCGCCGACACGAGCGCTTCATCCTCGGCATCCTGCACGTGCGCGGCGACTTCGACGGTATCATCCTTCAGCCCCTCGCCCAAGAAGTAGGACGTGACGTCGACGGACACCGTGACCGTCTCCTCTGCCCCTGCACTGTCGAGTGCGCCGATTTCGTCGCTATTCAGCGCGTGGACGACCGTCTTGAAATTACGTTCTCCCCCACGGAATGCAATCACGATAAGGTCGCCTAGCTTATAATTGGGCTCCGCGTCGCGATGACCAGGCAGCTCGACCTGCGCCATCACAGGCTCTTCCGACCAACCCCAGCTGTCCCTCGTCGGTCCGTTGAACACGTACTGTCCTTCTTCATTGATCGGCAGCATCGACGATAGCGTGACCGATAACGGAGCTGCAGGAGCTGACGGCAGCTTCTTCGCCTCCACCTCAACCGTGCGGCTAGCCGATCTTTGACCCGATGTATCCTTGGCATAAATCTCATAGAGGCCCGCTTCGATCGCCTTGGTCGCCAAGCTGCAACCGCCCACGCCATCGCAAACGAACGGCAAGTCCGTCTCCATGTCCCGCTTGGTCAAATAGACCTTGGCTTTCGGATCGTTCACCGTCACCGCGATCGGCTCGCCCTGAACGACGCGCTCGGGTGCCGTCTGAATGACCGGCGCGAAATCGATTCTGAACGCTTCGCTCGCCGCATTGCTCACCGCCTCGCTGCTCTGCGAGAGATTCGCGCCGTTCCGCATGAGCGCGCTATAGCTGAACACAGCAAGGTCGGTTCCCTGCGCCTTAAGGAACGACGCCATATCGAAGTCGACGCTATACGTACCGCCGTCCTTCTTCATGCGGGCCACATCCGACGCCTTCAACGTATACGTATAGGAATTCTGCTCGCTCGCTCCGGACTTCCCATTCTCTCTAACGGTCAGCACGATCTGATCGCCCGGCCGATAGTCGTCGAATCCGCCGTCCGCGCCAGGCAGCACGACCCGCAGCGATGCGCCCGCGGCGCCTTCGTCCGTGCCAAGCTTCTGCCGGTCCGCTTCATTGAAGAGACCGTCCGCGAGAAGCGAGCCCGGCGTAAGGCCGACCGACAACGGCGTCCGCACCGCGCGATACTTGGCGCCGACCGGCTTGAACGCCGCCAGGCTTGCTTCGATCCGCACGCGCGCCTCGTCGATGACGCGCTGCGTCGAAGCCGCGTCTGCGGCCACGGCCTGCGCATGCTCGCGCGATGCGCTTAACCGACTCCGCTCAGCGTCCGTCCGTCCTTGCGTCGCCGCCAGAAGCGCATCCGCCTGCGCGATCGCCGTCTGCAGCTGCTTCCGATCCGGCAAGCCCAGATCCAGCAACGAAAGCAGGTACCGCACGTCCGCGCCGTCCAGCGGGGACAGCCCGGCAATATTGGCATCGCCGCCGCTTGTCGCCTTCAACCGATTGATATACGCCACCGCATCGGCCAGCGCGAAGCCGCCGCCATCGGGATCAAGGGCATTCTTCAGCTTAAGCGCCCCGGAATCGGTAACGATGCGGTACCCGTTGACGGCCGCATTGCCGGCCCCCGCCACGATACCCGCGCCGAAGACGGTATCCGCCTCCACCGAGACATCGACGCGATCGCCCGACGCGATCTCGCTCAATACGATGAAGATTTCGCGATCCTCGGCGTAAGCCTCCGCAACGACGCCCGATCGCCCGTTGACTTTGAAGTTCTCGCTAGACAGCGCCAGCGCGTCGCTCGCTCCGGCCAGCGCCCGGTCGAACGTCAGCACGAGCGTGCGCTCATCCGCCATGCGTCCCGCAATCGCCGCCGGTCTGCCGGCTCCGCTCGCAACGCTGGCGCTGACGCGTCCCATATCGATAGGAACAACGCCCCATAGTAATAGAAATGCTAATCCAAATCCCGCTATCCTGCGCAACGCGATCACCCTTTAGTATGAGTTTTCCTAGCGCTAATTCTATCATATTCCAACCGGAGCTGATATGAAGGAATGTGAATTTCCCAAACGTTTCCCGGTTAAATCGGGATGCGAAAAAGGGCCATAGGTCTCAAGAGTTGTCCTCTTTCGACCTATGGCCCTGTCTGTATTATTTCACGCGCATGAGATTGCCGCTCGCCTGATGGTCGATCAGCCATTGCTCCAAACTCTTCGTATCCATCGGCTTGCCGTAGTAATACCCTTGCATGATGCTGCATCCGCGCGAGAGCAGGAATTCGATCTGCTCTTGCGTCTCGACGCCTTCGGCGACGACCTGCAGTTTCAAATGCCCGGCGATGGCGATGATCGTGCTGATGATCGCCTGCTTCGATTCCATGGCGCTCTGGCGAACGAACGACTGGTCGATCTTCAGCACGTCGATCGGCAGTTCATCCAGACTGCCCAGCGAGGAATAGCCGGTGCCGAAGTCATCCATCGATACGTGGACGCCGAGCGCGCGCAGCTGCTGCAGTTGGTCGACGGTATCCGCCACGTCCTGCATGGCGATCGATTCGGTAATCTCCAGCTCGAGCAGCGACGGCTCCAGGTCCGACGACTCCAGCGCATCATGCACCATCTGCACCAGCGCCCCGCGCTCGAACACGCGAATCGACATGTTCACCGATACCCGGACATTCGCCATTCGGCGCTTCTGCCAGTTGCGGTTCTGCGCGCAGACATCGCGAAGCATCCAGCGCGTCATCGGCACGATCAATCCGGTTTCTTCGGCGATCGGGATGAATTCGACCGGCGAGATGAGCCCAAGCTCCGGATGCCGCCAGCGCATAAGCGCCTCCAATCCGATAAGCCGGTTCTCCTTGGCGTCCCATTTGGGCTGGTAGCAGACGAACAGCTCCCCGTTCGCAAGCGCCTTGCGCAAATCCCGCTCCAGCTCCATTTTGCGGATATACTGGCGATCGATCTCCTCGTCGAACAACCGGTATTGGTTCCGTCCGAGCTCCTTGGCCTGATACAGCGCCATATCGGCGGTCTTGAGCAGCGCCGTCCGGTCGCTGCCGTGCTCGGGAGCCAAGCTGACGCCCACGCTGATCGTCAAATGGATCTCGCTGCCCTCGACATCCATCGGCTTGCGCAGCATCCGGACAATATTCGCCGCCAACTCCAATGCCTCTTCCTTCGAACCTTTGGCCGAAGCAACGAGGAATTCGTCGCCGCCAAGCCGGAACACGGTCTGGTCGCCCGACACCGCCTGCTTCAGCCGCTCTGCCGTTGCCTTAATAACAATGTCGCCGGCATCGTGCCCAAGCGTATCGTTCACGTTCTTGAACCGGTCCAAGTCGAGGAAAAGCAGGAAGCCCGTTTCTTTCCCGGAGAAGGAGGTTTCGAAATAGTACAGCAGGCGGTGACGGTTAAGCAATCCGGTCAGCGCGTCGTAGTACGCCATTCGTTCCAGCACCGTCCGATCGAAGAACATGACGCCTGCCGAGATTGCCAAGATGAGGAATGTCGCCATCACGACCGTAATGAGCATCAAAAACTGAGGGGGAGAGTCGCCGGCAACATGATGAGCCGCCATGTCGGACGCGCTCATATGGAAGTTGGTCGCCAGCATGCCCGTATAGTGCATGCCGCAAACGGCAAATCCCATAACGAACGAGCAGATCAGCTTCCAATAAGAGAAGCCTTGCACGCTGCGTAATTTGCCGAACAAGAAGAGTGCCGCATACGAAGCGCCGACCGCGATCGCGGCCGACACGCCCACCATCGACGCGTTATACGAGACGATGACAGGCTTCTGGATCGCCGACATGCCCGTGTAGTGCATCCCGACGATGCCCACGCCCATATATAAACCGGCCAAGATGCGGCGCCAGTAAGGGATATTCGTCAGCGACGTGACGCGGAAGGCGACGAACGACGCGCCGATGGAGAATACCATGGAGGCCGCGGTCGTCCAAATATTGTATTGCACATTGACGCCGAGATGAAAGGCCATCATGCCGACGAAATGCATCGACCAAATCCCGGCGCCCATAATAAACGAGCCGATGGAGAGCCAGACGGTCCGGGCTCTGCCCGATACGCGGGAGATTTTCCCGGCTAAATCAAAGGCGGAGTAAGATGCGGCTGCCGCGATGAGAAAGGATAAAGCAACAATCCATTCGTTATAGTGTCCGTGCATGTGATTCATTGCTCTACCTCTCCAGTCGCCGATTCCTGATGTTAGCCTTATTATAAATGATGACGATTTTAAAGAGAATGCTCAGTATTGCCCAATTCGACAAAAATAGACAAATAATTAGACCAAATTCGACATTCGTCGCATAGTTATTCCGACCCCTTTACCCAATCTACGACTACGCGAAACAAGCCTTGACCTCTCTGCCGGAAGACAAGGGTCAAAGCTTGCTGCACAGCGCTGCTCCGGGCGATCCCGCCCGCTTGCGCGCGTCCTTATTTAATGACCAGCACAGGCACCGAAGCATGCTGTACCACGTTATGGCTGACGCTGCCCATCATGAACTCTCGCAGACCGCCGAGCCCCCGGCTGCCGATGACGATCAGCGCGGCGCCGTTCTTATCGGCGTACTGCAGCAGACTGTCGGCCGGACTGCCCTGCATCAGCGTAAGCGAGGCATGGGGAAGATGGGCCGTCCGCTTGCCGGCTTCGGCCAGCAGCGCTTCCGCCCTGTCGTACATCTCCTTCTGCAGTTCGGCAGGCGCATAGATCGTCGCTTCGGGCACGACCATATAGGGCGCGCTGTACACATGAACGACGCTCAACCGCTCCGCGAGTCCGCTCTCGGCCAGCTTGATGGCGTATTCCAGCGCGCGCCATGCCTGGACCGAACCGTCGAATGCCACGACTACATGGGAAAATAACATCGGAAACCCTCCTTCGTGCTTGACCGCTCAAAGGATTATTACCCGCAACGCCGCCTGACAACGCACAAACACGGCATCCCCGGAGCCAATCGGTTGGGATGCCGTGCTTGCCGCGCGCGCGAGGAGCCCCCTCGCCGCGCTAGATTCGACGCCTGCGCTTCTTCCGATGCCGCTAGCCTTGCGCGCTCGCCTTCCGCTGTTTCATCGCGTCGAGCTCCAGCTTGACGCTGTCCTCGAAGCCGTCCAGGCGGGCGGATGCCGCAGAGCCCCACTGCCCTTGCGCTTGCTTGCGGGCTGTCGCGGACGCTTCCAGCTGCCACACCTTCTCCTCCATGCGGGCGAAGCCGCGCGCCGCTTGATTCGGATCGAAGGCGTTCAGCGTGCTGCTGGCCCGTTCCATCGCTTGCGCTGCCTGTACGCGGGAGATCAAGTAATGCTTCTTCGCCTGCAGGGCGTCGTACGTATGCTTCATTTGCTCGATCTGCTCCCGCAGCTGAGCCGTCTGCTCTTGCAGCGATTGATATTGGCCGCGGTAATGCGCAAGCCGCTCCTGATGGACGAGCTTCTCGCGGATCGCGATCGTGGCGATCGCGTCCTCCTCGCGGTCGACGGCAAGCTCCGCCTGACGGGTGCGCTTGGCCAGCAGCGCCTCGGTCTGCTCGATGAGCGCGGCATGCTTCCGCTCGGCCAGCAGTTGCAGCGACAGGGCCTGCACCGCGCGGTCCAGCTGCTCCTCCAGCTCGCGAATGTACTGCTTCACCATGTTGATCGGATCTTCCACCTTATCCAGAAAGCTGTGCAGGTCGGACTGCATGATCGTTTTGACGCGTTTAATAATCCCCATTATTGCTTCGCCTCCTTCTCCAGTTGTCTTTCCCATTGATCGAGTATGTGGACTTGATTGTGCGTAGACGACGGCGCCAGCCATCCCGCCGAAGCCGTTAACTCAAGTGGATCATTCGATTTTGTTCTTCTACGCATGTAAGCGTAAGCCGCGATGACGGCCGCCATGATGACGATCGTCCAGAACGACAGCAGCGACCAAAGCGCCAGCAGCGCGATGAGACCGCCGCCCCATTTCAGCACCGACTTGCCTTTCGCCAGTAGCGCCGCGCCGATCAGCAGCACGCCGATCTTCAGCAGCATGTGCGCGAAGGAGAAGCCTCCGCCGTGTCCGCCCCGAATCCCTTGCTCGATGCGCGGGCCCCCGGCCATGAACGGGCTGCCGCCGCGGCCGAATCCGGCCTCGTGCGCGCCTCTTGACGCATGCATGCCGCCATGCGTCCAGCCGGAGCAAATGACCAGCACGGTCACGACCAGCGCCGCGAGCAGCGGCCATTTCAGCAATTTCCATCCCGCGGTTTTCATTCGTTCTCACCTCCTTGGCGTTTCGTACCCCCTTAGCTTACCGACGTTTGGTGAAAAAACGGTGAAACGAAACATTCATGCCGCGGTCAGGTTTCTTTCAGCTTCATTTCAGCTTGTCCTGGTATGGTATTCGCACACGCGTAGGCAGAAAGCGAGGTTATCGATAAATGAATCTATTATTAGCGGAAGACGATATTCGCCTCGGCGAGTTGATCGTGCATATGATGAGCGTCAAAACCGGCAGCCGGGTCGACTGGGTCATGACCGGGGAGGAAGCGTACGATTACGCGATGGCCGCGTCGTACGACGTGATTCTGCTCGATTGGATGATGCCGGAGGGCGATGGGGCGACGATCTGCCGACGATTGCGCAAGGCCGGCTATGCCGGCGCGATTCTGATGCTGACCGCCCGGGATACGGTGCAGGATCGGGTGGCCGGACTCGATGCGGGAGCGGACGATTATCTCGTGAAGCCGTTCGAGATCGACGAGCTGCTGGCAAGGGTTCGCGCGCTGACCCGCCGTAATTTCGCGCCGTTGGTAGAAGAGACGGTGCAGCTCGGCCCCATGCGGCTGAACCGGAGCAGCCATGAAGTGCAGCTGGGCGACCAGCGGATTCTGCTCACCCCGAGAGAGTTTCAGATCGTGGACCTGCTGGCCGTCAACCGGGGACGGGTACTCACCCGCGAGCTCATTCTCGACCGCATCTGGGGCTACGACTCCGACGTCAGTCTGAAGATCATCGACGCGACCGTCAAGCTCGCGCGCAAGAAGCTGGAGCTGGCCGGGCAGCAAGGGCTCATCCAGAGCGTCCGCGGCGTCGGGTACCGCATCCATGCGTAGGCGGCCCGGACGGCGCCAGAAGGAGCGCGCCGGCGATATTATACGCCGCACCCGATGGCGGCTAACCGCGCAGTACAGCCTGCTGCTCCTGCTGCTGCTCGGCTTGTTCGCGGGAGCGGCGTATTCCCTGCTGGAGGCGTCTGCCCGCAGCGAGCAGGAGAGCAAGATCCAGACGCTGCTGGATGACGAATTCCGGTTGATCGACGAGCATGGCGGCAATACGCGGGGCAAAAGCTTCATGGCGGAGAAGGATGATTATTTCGCGGTTGGCGGCGACCAGGCGTTCTATTATTGGATCGACGCCCAGGGCAGCCTCTTGTTCGGAGACGAGAATCAAAGCGGCCTTCGCGAGCAAGCGCTCCAGTCGTTCCGGCATTGGAACGCCGGAGCGGACGAGTCCCGCGTCGTCGAACTTCGTGCGGAGAGCCGGCTCCGGCGGGTTCGGGACATGCATCAGGAGGACGGGGAGCGGACCCCTTATCTGGTGGCGAGCCGTACCATGACCGCTGGCGGCCGCGAGGTCGGGACGTTATTCGTCGGCATCGACATCTCCTCCCAGGAGCGCATGCTGCGCAGCGCGGCGTTCGTGCTGGGCGGCCTGACTCTCGTCTTCGCGATCGCGGCCGTATACGTCAGCCACTTGATGTCCAAACGCGCGATGGCGCCGATCGAACGCTCGCTCGTCCGCCAGCGCGAATTCGTCGCCGATGCTTCGCATGAGCTGCGCACCCCGCTCAGCGTGCTGCTAGCCTCGATCGAAGCGCTCGGCATGAGCGTCCCGTCCGCGTCCGATAAGACGGACGACCGGTTCGCCGTCCAGACGCTCGGCCATATGAAGGAGGAAGTGAAGGGCATGACGCGCCTGGTCGGCGACCTGCTCTATCTGGCCCGGACCGATTCGGGGGCGGCCCAGCTCCATCTGGAATGGTTCGACTTAAGAGCGAGCGCAGAGCGGACGCTGCAGGGCATGACGCCGTTATTCGAGGCGAAGGCGATGCCGATCGCCTTCCACGCCCCGGAGCATCTGCCGGTCTACGGGGACGAGCAGCGGCTAACGCAGCTGCTCGTCATTCTGCTCGACAACGCGCTAAAATATTCCTCGAGCGCAAGCCCCGTCCAGGTGACGATCAACGAAGAACGGACGCGCCAGCAGCGCACCGTCATCTTGTCGGTCGCCGACAAGGGAGTCGGCATTCGAGCCGAGGATCAGGCGAAAATCTTCGAACGGTTCTACCGGGAGGACAAAGCCCGCACGCGCCAGCACGGCGGTCATGGGCTGGGACTTGCCATCGCCAAGCAGATCGCCAGCGCGTGCGGCGGCACGATTCGCGTCAAGAGCGCGCCGGGCGAAGGGAGCACGTTCACGGTGCGCATTCCGGCCGAGTTCCGTTAATTCGGCCATAAATTCCCCCGCACTTTTTGAGGTCGTAGAAACGCTGAAATCCCCGTAAATACTGGGGATTTTAAATATGCAAAATTTGACTGCAATAGTCCTCTCTATGGCGGGACGAATATGGCCCTGTTTGTGGTTTGGATTTGTTCCCGGTGGAGGGCACAGCCTCCCTGAGGCAGGGCTTGTATCTCGTTCGGCGGCTCTACCATTGAAAGGTGTACCTTCGGTTCCGATACGTTTTGCTAAGGAGGGGAAGTGCGCTGAGCTCGTTAGGAAACGAAAATAAGCCACCATGGCACAGGCAGCTCCTTCGGGTTACTTATTTCTTATGTGGCATAGCCTTCGTCAGCGTCCATATGACGGCCAGCACTTCTTCCAAGCTCTCAAAATGACCGTGATACCTAAGGTTGCCATTGGTATCCGTAACGTTCTCAGGGAACTGAACATGTAGAGGGTCAAATCGCTTTGTATCCTCTCGCGCATTCGGGTCATCATCATGGTCGTGGTTGTGGAATTTCATGATTAACGAGTCGTCTGCATTGTACCAATTATACCAGAACTTATTTAGCCTAAGCCCCTGGAACTGGCCTTCTTCAGAACAATCAAGGTATGAACCATCCTCAAACCTGATTTTGAACTTCGGTTTTAGTGTAGATGAACTGATGATACGAACAGTGACCGTGTCCGGGAATAGGCCCTTGATTATATCCTCATCTGGAATCGTGAGCTTAGTCCCGTACGAGTACTCGGCCAACTAACTCTTCTTTCCTTTTCAACAAGTAGGACCAAACATCTACATCCAATCCCCCGAAATCGATAATTTCCCCGGCATTCAATCGTGCAGTTAGCTCTTGTATTGTTCCGTACTTTTCCTCAAAGCCGTTTAGTTGTCTTTCAAGAGACGTTAGCTCGTCTTCTTGTGACTCCTCCTCAGCTCTGCGCAAATATTCCTGGTATTTAGCTGCGAGCTTACCTACCAACACTTCCGTTCCATTCGGCATTGTAAGAACGCTAGTGGATGGGATCTCAATGTGCTGACCGGTCACTTCACGCATTACTCCTTTAAATTGTCCGCGAGCCACCCAACGAGAAATCGTCTTTTGACTCACCCCAACCATATCCGCAACCTCGCTGGTCGAGTAGTACTCCACTTTCGGTGCCGCCGCAAGAGTCCATGCCTGCAATGCCTCGTGCTTGAATTTTTCAAACACGTCCGGGTCCTCGCTCAGTACTTCATCCGCAACAGGGGGCAACTTAAAACCAGCCACACCCAGCAAATCCTCGACCATGCGATAAATGACAATTTGGTCAAATGCGGATTGCGCAGATGAAAATATGTTCTTCACAAATTCGTCTTTATGCTCTTTGATATACACCAGCTGCATCGAAGACATTGTCATCACCTCTCACCTCCATTCTACCATGAATTTCCTTCGAGGTGTCCACTTAGTTTAACAAATGTCCATTTAATGTCCTTTTAATATCATCTTATTCACTTCCTTGTCAAATTAAACATGTCCCAATAAATTTATTTGCTCAGCTCTCCCTCGTTACTTTAGTAACAATAATTAGGATTCCTTTAACCAGAATAGCCCGCCGCCCCATGATGCTCATGAAGGCGGCAGGCATCCCGCAAATTCCCGGCGTTCACTCGATAAGCGCATCATCCCGCCAGGCTGGCTACGAGCTCTTCCGCAGCGGCCTGCACGCTTCCCGCGGAATGTACAGCTTCACCTCCGCCGCCTCTGACAGCCGGCGCGATTGCGCGTCGTGCAGCGCATCGACCGTCACGTTGCCCAGCGCTCCCGCCTCGACCTCGAATCGCTTGATGCTGCCCAAGATGGATACGCCGTTCACTCGGCCGCTCACCACCGCACAGGATTGCTCCGCCCCGTCCGGCTCCTCCGAGGCGAGTCGAATGCCGATCGCCTCGGGCCGGACCGCGAACAGCTCGCCCGGCGGCCAGTCGCCAAGTCCCGACTCCGTCAATCGCTCTCGCTCCCAGACGTTGTAGCTGCCGATGAACCGGCTTACGAATTCCGTCGCGGGCGCCGCATAGATATCATCCGGGCTCCCTTCCTGCTCGATGACGCCGCGGTTCATGACGATAATACGGTCGGAGATCGTCAGCGCCTCCTCTTGATCGTGCGTCACGAACACGGTCGTCATGCGAAGTTTCCGCTGGATGGCGCGAATCTCCGCCCGCAGACTGCGCCGAATCTGCGCGTCGAGCGCGCTCAGCGGCTCGTCGAGCAGCAGCACCTTCGGGCGCTTCACGAGCGCTCGGCCAAGCGCGACGCGCTGCTGCTGGCCGCCCGACAGCTGGGCCGGATACCGGTCCTCCATCCCCGCAAGCGCGATGATGTCGAGCATCTCGCTTACGAGCGGCGTATATTCGGCGCGCTTCATGCCATCCATTTTGAGCCCGAAAGCGATATTCTCGAATACGGTCATGTTGGGGAAGAGCGCGTAGGATTGGAACACCATGCCGACCTGCCGCTCCTTCGGCGGCAGCGCCGATACGTCGCGGCCCCCGATGACGATTGAGCCCTCGTCGATGCCGGTCAGGCCCGCGATCGCCCGCAGCAGCGTGCTTTTGCCGCAGCCGGACGGTCCGAGCAGCGTCACCAGCTCGCCTTCCCCGATCTCAATATTGACCCGATTCAGCACGATTTGCTGCTGGTAAGCCTTCCGCACGTTCCCGATCCGGACGAAGCTCACGGTTATTCCTCCTTTGCAGCTGACGGCGTTCTCTGCCGGGCTTCCAGCGCCCGAGCTTCAGAATAAGGCCGGATATGATTAAAGTAAGCGCAAAATAAGCGATAACGACCGCGCTCGCCGACTGGCCGGTCGATTTCATCTCGTTGTACAAATACATCTGCACCGTCTCGTACTCGCCGCCGACGAGCATTTTGGCCATGACGAACTCACCGAATATTATCGAGAACGACAGCAGCGCCGCCACCATCGTACCCGGCAAAATGTTCGGCAGAATGACCCGGCGGAAAGCCGCCCACCGTCCCGCTCCAAGCATCTCCGCCGCTTCCATGAGCTCGCCCGCCCGAATCGTGCGCAGGCTGCCTCTAACGCTCTGGTAGATGTACGGCTGCACGAGCGTGAGATAGACCCCGATCAGAATCCACGGCGTGCCGGTAATCGGCAGCGGGCCGCTCGAATACAGCTTCATCAGGCCGATCGCCGTAACGACCGGGGGAAAGGCGAACGGCAGCAGCACGGCCGCCTGCAGCGCCCGCTCCCACTTCGGGAAGTAGACCGCGAGCACGAATATCGCGGGCACGAGCACGAGCAGCGATAGCGTCACGCTGACGACGCCGACAAACACGCTTCGCCCGATGGCTTCCAGGAAGCGGATATCGGTGAAAATTTGCCGGTACCACGCCAGCGTATAGCCGTCCGGGAGCAGCTCGGACTGCCACTGCTTGGCAAAGGAGTACAGTAGCGTCGCGGCGATCGGCAGGAACAAGTAGATCAGCAGCAGCGTAACGACGGAACGATGCCACAGCTTGCCGCCCGATGGGCCGCCCGCTTGCCGGCGGGCACCGCCTGGTAGACCGTGCGGTTGTCCGTTAGGAGCAGCAAGAGGCGCCGGCGCGGCATCGACCCGCTGGGCGTCCTCTCTAGGCGCCGGTGATCGCTCCTCCATCACAACCCCCTCCTTCTCGACACCCTGCTCATCCACTCGTTGAGCAGGATTGCCAGCAGCATGATCATCGCCAGGATGACCGCCAAGGCGCTCCCCAGCTCGAAGTTCGGGAAGATGTCGCCGGAGACGAGCGCGGAGATGCGGATCGCGAGCAAATTATAATTCGAGCCGGTCAGCGCGTACGCCGTCGCGTAAGCGCCCAGCGCATTGGCGAACAGCATGCCGAAGGTGCCGACGATGGAAGGAAGCAGCATCGGAACGCCGATGTGCCGCCAGAAGCGGAAGGCCGAGGCGCCGAGCACCGAAGCCGCCTCCCGCCACTCCTCGCGAATGCCATAGTAGGCCGGGTAGAGCAGCATGACCGCCAGCGGCACCTGGAAATAAACGTAGATGAGCGTGAGCCCCAACTCGGAGTACAGATCGAATGTGCCGAACGTCTCGATGCCGAATTTGCGCGCCATGATCGTGAAGACGCCGTTATTGCCCAGCAGAATCATGAACGCGAAGGCCAGCGGCACGCCGGCGAAATTGCCGATCATGTTCGTAAGCATGAGCAAGGAATCCCGCATGCGCGTCGTGAAGCGGGTGATCGAGTACGCGCAGAGCAGCGCGACGAGGACGGCCATCACGCCGGAGAGCAGCGCGATGCGCAGGCTGTTGGTCAACGCCTGCACATAGAGCGGACCGCTCAGCCCTTTGACATAATGGCCAAGGGTGAACCCTTGGCCATTGCTATCCTGGAAGCTCAATATGAGCATGCGGATGATTGGAATAAGTTCGAAGGCGCCGATCCAGATCAGGAGCGGAAGCAGCGCCAGCAGCATTATTTTACGTTGGCCTGCACCTGTTCTAACCATGCATTCGGCAGCTCCTTAAGGGCGTTCTCCCACGCCTTGAAGTCCCGGATCGGCTTCGCGTTCACATATTCCTCGGCGCCTATCAGCTTGCTGCTGACGTCATCCGGCAGCTTCACGCCGTCGCGGATCGGCTTCGCATATCCCCGGGCCAAATTGATTTGCCCCTCGTCGCTCAATATATAAGCGCGCGCCAGCTTCGCCGCATTCGGGCTCTTCGAATTTTTGTTGATGATCGTCGCATAGCCGCTAATGACGCTACCCTCTGACGGAATGTGCACGTCGAATTTGGCCGGATCGATCTGATCGCGGTAGCCGAGCGAGTTGAAATCCCACAGCAGCACGACTTCGGTCTCGCCCTTCTGAATGTTCGGCACGCTCGGCTCCACCTTGGAGATGCGGTCCTGCTTGGCCAGCTCGGCGAAGAAATCCAAGCCCGGCTGCACATTCGTCTCGTCCCCGCCGAACGCGAGCGCGGCCGCGAGCACGGCGTGCTGCGCCTGCGACGCCTTCGTCACGTCGCCCACCGTCACCTTGTACGAGCCGGCTTTCACGTCTGCCCAGCTCGTCGGGCACTTGTCCACGAGCGTGTTGTTGCACAAGAAGGAGATCGACCCGGTATAGCCGACGATCCAGTCGCCGTCATCGTCCTTGGCCCAATCCGGGATGTCGTCCCAGAACGGCGTCTTATATTTCATCGTCAAGCCCTTCTCCTCGGCCAGCGGCCCGAACGCGATGCCGACGTCGCCGATATCCGGCGGGCTGTTCTTCTCCGACTCGAATTTGGCCAGCTCCTCCGCGCTCGACATGTCCGTATCCGTATGCTCGATCTTGTATTTGCTCTTCAAATCTGCCCAGGTGTCCTTCCAGTTCGCCCAGGAATCCGGCATGCCGACGCTGCTCAGCTTGCCTTCCTGCTCCGCCAGCGGCGCCAGCGCATCCATTGTCGGATTGTCTTCCGCCGACGCTTCGCTTCCGGCTGCGGCTTGATTGCCGGCCGTCCCGGAATCGGAATTCGCGCTCTTGTTGGCATTCGTATTGGCTTTCGTGTTGGCGTTCGTATTAGCGTTTGCGTTCGCATTCGCGTTCGCCGCCTCGTCTCCGCTCGATGAACAGCCTGCCAGCAGCAGTCCGCCCGCCAATAGAATCGCGGACAGCTTGACCCCTTTTGCATGATTCCCCTTCATACCCCTCATCCTCCCATAATGGTTCTGTATCTGCGTCTGCGTAACCCCTGCCTGCCGGCTTGGCCCGTCTTGGTGCAGCTGCATCTTGGGATGAGATCCAATGACCGGTGTTCCAATAATCTACCTCGTTGAATTGACGACTTATTATGTTTAATGACCATTCATGTGGTCGCGAGAAAAATATATCGCACACCCCCAACAGGGTCAACGAAACTTATTGTAAAAACTTGTCTCGATTTTACATAAAATTCACATTCCTGCCGCGGACTTCGCAAGGCGCCGAATAACGTCGCGGTTCGCGGTGCCTAGCCTCCATGTTGCCGCAAGACGACAAAAAGGCGGCTGCGCTTCACCATTCGCGCAGCCGCCTTATGAGCGGTACCTATTCTTTGTAGCCTGCCGTTATTGCAGCACGACCTTGTCGCCTGGCTTCAAGCCCTTCAGCACTTCCGTCTTCTCCGGCGTCTCCATGCCGATCTCGATGTCCCGGCGCTCGATCGCGCCGCCTTGATCCAGCATGACATACGCTTTATCCTTCTCGCGCATGACCGCGATCGTCGGGACGACAGTGACGTTCTCCTTGCGCTCGGTCTCGATCTGGCCGTTCAAGCTGAGGCCGGCGATCAAATATTCGTTCGCCGCCAGACTAATGACGACCTCGAATTGGGCAGCCTGGTCAATATTGTTCTGATCGGTGCCCGTCTTGGCGAATTTGGATACGCGCAGCACCTTGCCCGTCAGCTTAAGCTCCTTCTTCGCGTTCATCTTCACCGCCACGGCCATGCCGGGCTTGATCCGGAAGACATCCTGCTCGCCGACGAGCGCGATGAACTGCAGCTTGTCCAGGTCGACAATCTTGCCGATGTACTGATTGTCCGTCACCGCCTGCGGCCGCTTGCCCGCCGTCTCGTACAGGAAGATTCCGCTAGCCGGGGACCGGTAATCGGCCTGGCTCACCAGCTTCTTCTTCTCGGCTACCGTCTTGCGCTGGATGGAGGCATTGACCTCGTTCAGCTCGCGCGTCAACCGCGCCATCTCTTCGTTCGCATGAGCACGCTTAACCTGCGACTCGGTGACGCCAACCCCCGTCTCCTGCTGGTCCAGCTGCGCGACATACGCCTGCAGTTCGGCTTCCAGACTTGCCTTGCGTAGCGTTGCTTCCTCCTGCGCAATCTCGTTCTGCAGCGCGCTGCGGTCCAACTGGAACAGCACGTCGCCCTGCTTTACCTGCTGCCCGTCGGTCACCTTCCACTTCGTCACCTCGGAGCCGAACGGCGCATAGACCGACGTCTCCTGCTCGTAGAGCGATTTGCCTTTCACCTCGACGGTATTGGACAGCGTCTCCCGGGTCACCTCGAACGTGATCGCCTGGGCATCCGCCATGCCCTCCGCCGGCTGCGCGGGCGGCCGCGAGACCATATACAGTCCGCCGCTGATGCCGACCAGCACGATTCCGATAATCAGCCACTTGATGATGCGTTTCATTGCTATTGCTCCCCCTCTATAACGGAAATACCGCCTTCTAATCTCGTCGGATGGCCGTCAACGCGTCCGTGCGCGAAGCGCTAATGGCCGGATAAATGCCGGATATGATGCCTGTCACGATCGCGAACGCCATGCCGACCGGGATGGCCGTCAGCGGGATGAAAATCACGACCGCGTCCTGGGCATCCGCCAGCTTGTTAATGAGGGCGTTGATCCCCCATACGATCCAATACGAGAACAGCACGCCGAGCAGACCGCCCAAGAACCCGAGCAGACCGGCTTCGACGATGAACATATTGCGAATTTGCGCCAGGTTCGCCCCGAGCACCTTCATGATCCCGATTTGGCGGCGCCGCTGGTAGGTCGACATCGTCATGGCCACGACGATCGAGATCGACGCGATGATAAGTATGAAGACGCCCCCGCCAAGGGCGACCGCCTTCAATATTTTGAACTGGTCGGCCAGCCGCTCCTTCTGATGCAGGTTGGTCATCGTCGACAGCGTCAGCTTCTGAATCTGCTGTTCGACGGACTTAATGTGATCTTGGCTGTCCACCTTCACCAGCACGGAGTTGTACGACTCGCTCGCGCCCGTGCTGGTCGCCATGCCCATCTCCCGCTTGAGCAGATCGGCCGTCTCCAGCGACACGTAAGCCTTCTTGTCGTTAACCAGCATGTTCTCGCTTACGCCCGCGGGCTTCTTCAGCACCCCCGCCACCTGCAGCGGCGAGCTCGGCTTCGATTGGCCGCCTTGCGGGTTGTAGCCCTGCAGCTGGATCTGCCGCTGATACAGCGCGGCCGGCACCCGCTCGAGCTTCTGGTACTGGTCCTGCAAATTCTCGTCGTACGGATTTTGCGACAGCTGGTTCAGCAGCTTCTGCCGCGTCTCCTCGTCCGCAAGGCCAAGCGTTCCGCCGTAACTGAGCACGACCGCACCCGCCAGCTCGCTCGGTCCACCCTGCATGAACGTCTTATCGAACGGTTCCAGCATGGTCAGGTCCGTTCCGATGACCTCCACGTAAGACTTGCGCCCGTCGGTCGTCTGCATATCGAAGTATCCCAGCTGCTCGAAAGGAGCAACGGCGACAACGTGCTGCAAGCTGCGCATGACCTCAACCTTCTGGCCGGTCAACTTGCCGCGGTCGAGCTCCGCCCCGTCCGCCTGCTGCCCGCTTCCACCGCCGGCCGGGTTGCCGCTCCGGACACCCTCGTTGGCGGAGACGGTGATCTCGTCCATCTTGAAGAAGCTGTTCATCTCATTCTCGATATACTGTTGGGCCGACTCCCCGATGCTCATCGCCAGAATGATCGCCGCGCAGCCGATGGACAGCCCTGCCGCGCACAGGCCGGTGACGACCTTCCGCCTGCGGACCTGATCCCAGGACAGCCGGGTCAAATCGCGGACTCTCATGTCGCCTCACCTCCGACGGCCGCGGCCTCTTGCGTCTCCGCTTGCTGCTCGGTAATGAGCCGGCCGTCCCGCAGCGTTATGATGTGCTGCGTCTGCTGCGCGACCTCCCGCTCATGCGTGACGATGACGAACGTCGTGCTGAGCGTCTCGTTCAGCTGCTTGAGGATCGCGAGAATCTCTTCCTCCGTCCGCGTATCCAGGTTGCCCGTCGGCTCGTCGGCGAAGATGACCGACGGTTCGGTAATGAGCGAGCGCGCGATGCTGACCCGCTGCTGCTGGCCGCCGGATAGCTGCGACGGGAACAGCTCCGATTTGTCCGGGATGCCCACCTGCTCCAATAGCTTCATCGCCTTCTGCTTGCGGATGCCAGGGGCTACCGACTGGAAGACGAGCGGCAGCTCGACGTTCTCCCGCACGGTCAAATTATCGATGAGCTCGTACGCCTGAAAAATAAATCCGATATGACGCCGCCTGAACTCGGCCAGCTTGTTCTCGCTCATCTGCACGATGTTATGATCGGCAATATAGATCGCGCCTTCGGTCGGCTTCATGAGTCCGGCCATGAGATTGAGCAGCGTCGATTTGCCTGAGCCCGAGCTGCCGAGCAGCGCGACGATCTCGCCCTGATTAACCGTGAAGTCCACCGACCGGAGCACGGGCGTAATCTCCGTCCCGTTCTTGAACGAATGGGACACGTTCTCTACACGCAGCAACCGCGCTTCCCCCTTTTTTGCTAACGATGATTGTCATTCAATCCATTAATAAGAAGAACCATTGCCATACATAGTTTGGATTGCGGCGGAAAAATTCGGGCGGGCGCTATGATCCGGCCTTCCATCGAAAAATGCTTCCCTGCATAATTCCATCTCGTATGCTGCATGAACATGGTATCGTTTCATCGTTTTAATGTAAATCGGTCTGCAGCATGACGTACCGCTCTCTGCCCGTCATCCGATTCGTCGCCAACGTTCCCGATTTGTTCGCATCTCCCGCTTTTTCCCGAAGCCGCGAGGGAGGCTCGTATGCTACACTACCAATAGCTTTTCATAGAAAACGGGCAAGGAGAGTATGCGAGCATGAGACTGGTATCTTGGAACGTCAACGGGCTGCGCGCCTGCGTCAATAAAGGGTTCAACGACTACTTCCGCGAGATGGACGCAGATATTTTCTGCGTGCAAGAGACGAAGCTGCAAGAGGGGCAGTTATGCTTGGACTACGGGGATATCTATACGCAGTACTGGAACTACGCGGTGAAGAAGGGCTACTCGGGTACGGCCGTGTTCACCAAACGCAAGCCGCTCTCCGTCTATTACGGACTCGAGGAGAACGACGAGCCGGAGGGCCGCACGATTACGCTGGAGTTCGAGGATTTCTATCTGGTCAACGTCTATACGCCGAACGCCAAGCGCGACTTGTCCCGTCTACCCTATCGGCTGGAGTGGGAGGACCGGTTCCGCGCCTATCTGCTCGAGCTGGATAGCCGCAAGCCGGTCATCGTCTGCGGAGATCTGAACGTCGCCCATGCCGAAATCGACCTGAAGAACGCCAAGTCCAACTACGGCAACTCCGGCTTCACGGACGAAGAGCGCGGCAAAATGACCGAGCTGCTCGCGGCCGGCTTCACCGATTCGTTCCGCCACTTCTACCCGGACCGGGAAGGGGCGTACACGTGGTGGTCGTACATGGCCAAGGTGCGCGAGCGGAATATCGGCTGGCGGATCGACTACTTCCTCGTCTCGAACCGCCTCGTGCCGCAACTCACGGACGCCCGCATCGACGCGGATATTATGGGCAGCGACCATTGCCCGGTCGTGCTCGAGCTGGCGGACGCCTAGACAAGCGCGGCGCATGAAGGGAACGGCAGCGTGAAGAAGCATGCCTCGCAGATGCGGGCATGCTTCTTCGGTATTCCCCGGACGTCCAAGCCTATGGCCTTGACACGGTCAAAGGCACAGCACGACATAGGGTACAGCATTACACAGGATGCAAGACACAGGACGCAAGACACAGCAAAAGGCCGCCTCGATTGTCATGCCAAATGACGATCGAGGCGGCCTTTTGCCATGTCGATCCGAGCCTCGTGAATCACGCTCCGATACTCACGGGACGTTCCGATGCTCGCGATACGGTTCATGGCCGCTTGGCTGGTGGGGCGCCGCTATTGATGCGCCCCTCCGGCTCTAGCCAACTCCTCCAGCATGCGCTCGCTGCTCTTCTCCAGCTGCATCGGATAGAGCCGGACCTTCTCGGGAATGTCCTTCAGCAGCTGGTCGTAGACGGCTGCCGACGCATAGATCAGGTCGGCCGACGCCAGCGCGTCGGCGGACACCGCTTGCTGCCGGCTCTCCAGCACGCTCGGCACGATCTGCGCAATGCCCGCCTCCTCGACCCGCATCGCCATCCACTGCCCGCCTTCCTTGCCGAGACAGACGAAGCCGACGCGCGTGCCAGCTTCCAGCCGGGCGAGCTGCAGCAGCCCCGCCGGGTCCAGCGTTGCGCCGATGACTTCAACAGGGATGTTGAACGGCGCTAGCAGCGACTTGATCTCGTCGGCGTGATTCAGCGTCGCGACGACGAGACTGGCGCGCCCGATGGATTCGGCGACCGCCTCCCGGCCCGAACGCAAATCCTCCAAGAAGACGGTATGCACCGCTTCGCCCGTAATGCGCGCAATTTCGCCGCTATAGAAGAAATGGTCATGCTCCCTGCACTCGACGAGCGCGATATGGCGCCCTTCCTGCGGCTTGCTCGTACTCAGCAGCGTATAGGCCAGCGAAGCGAGGAAGAACTCCTCCAGCGCGATACCCTGCGCCCGGGCTTCCTCGATCGTGCGGCCCAGCAGCTCGTGCATCGGCTGCCGCCTCTCCCGCAGCTTCGCGACGATCGGACCGCTGACGACCTGCGTGCCGCGCCCCTTCTGAATGTTGAGCACCCCTTCGTCGCGGAGCTGAGTGTAGACGAGATTTACGGTGTTGCGATTAATGCCGAGCGAGTCCGCCAGCTGATTGGCCGCGGGAAGCATGTCGCCCGGCTCGATGAGACCGATGCCGATGAGCCACTTGAGCTGTTCTTTGACTTGGACGTTAACGGAAAAGGATAGCTGGGAATCCACTTTTAACGACAACTCGCGGTTCACGGTTTTCCCCTCTTTTCATAGTCGACTAGCTGTATGTTTATTTTACCACGCGGGGATGCGATCAGGCATGTGAGAAAAACAACCAAATTACGCAGGTTTTCGGTTGCAATGCCGTACCGCTTATATTATTATACACCTAGTTCACTATGTATATAATTAAAGGATGTGTGTTTGATGTTCCGTCTCTCCGCCATGTTCGGCAAAATGAAAGGCGGCGCGCCGAATCCGTCCGTCGTCCGTCCACGGGCCGCCTTGCTCGGCGCCGTCGGCGGTTTCGCCGCTATCGGTCTACTGGCGCTGCTAACCGAATGGTCGGCCGAGTCCTGGATCATGGCGCCGTTCGGAGCAAGCTGCGTGCTCGCCTTCGGCTTGTGGGATTCGCCGCTTGCGCAGCCCCGCAATATTATTGGCGGCCATCTCCTCTCGACCCTCGTCGGGCTGCTCGTCTACCATGGCATCGGCGGCGGCGCGCTTAGTCTCGCGATCGGCGTAGGCCTCGCGATCGGACTCATGATGATGACGCGCACGACCCATCCGCCCGCTGGCGCCGATCCGATCGTCGTCATCCTCGCCGGAAGCGGCTGGGGCTTCCTGCTGACGCCTGTCCTGGCCGGGTCGGTCGTTATCGTTGCGGCCGCGCTTATCCTTAACAATCTGGATCCGAAGCGCCGCTACCCCGTATTTTGGAAATAAAGAAGGCCATCTGCGCGGATGGCCTTCTTTGCCCTATACGTGCCCGTTGCCGGTTCCCTTCGCCTGCTTCGGCCACAGCGTGAAGCTGAAGCTGTAGACAAAATCGATGGTGATTACGATCGACCAGATCCGCATGATGCCCATCAGCGCATTCGTCCGCTCCGCATCTCCGACGAGCAGCACCATGGCGTATAGCACGGCGCAGCCGATCGCCCACGCGCCGAAGTGCTTCGCCCAGCCGATCCGCTCGCGCCTCGCGTGCGCCTGACCATATCGCGGCAGACTCTCCGGGGCAGGTCCCCCCGCGAACCGATGCGCGAACCGGACATCCGCCCACCGGATCATGCTATGTCCGTAGACCAACGATACGCCGATATAGATGGCGGCAATGCCGTGGACGGTACTGGCAACCGCGCCGTCCCGAAGATCCCATACCGTGACGATAAGCAGCGCCAAGTCGATTAGAGGCGTTACGAGCAGCAGCGCGCCGCCGAGCCTCTTGGCCTTCAGCAAGTAGCGGAAGACCAGGCCTGCCAGAACAAATACCCAAAACGCGACTTCGCAGCCGATAATAAATGCGGCCATGGGGTTACCCCTCTCCTTTTTTAGCACAAGTGTATCATCTAAGTTTATTATAGCGCAATTGTATTATAATACAACCGTGTTATAATAGCTTTATGCCAAAAATCGTCGATCACCAACAACGAAAAGAAGAGCTCGCCGAAGCGGCGTGGCGCGTCATCCGCAAGGACGGGCTGGATGGCCTCTCGGTACGGCGCGTAGCCGACGAAGCGGGGATGTCGCTCGGCTCGCTGCGGCACTACTTTCATTCGCAGGACGAGCTGGTCGCTTTCGCCATGCGGCTCATATCGGAACGCGCCAATGCCCGCATTGACCGTCTGCCGTTCAACGGGCAGCCTTACCACGATATGATGCTGGTGCTGGCCGAGCTGATTCCGCTTGACGAGCAGCGGTTGTCTGAAGCGGAGGTATGGCTCGCTTTCTCCGGCAAAGCCGTGTCCGATCCCGCTATTCGCGAGCTAAGCCGCGAGGTATTCGATAGCCTCTACAGCGGATTTCGGCGCTCGCTGAACCAATTGATCGCCCATCGCCTTACCCGGGAAGGCGTGGACGCCGACTTGGAGACCCGCCGTCTGCATGCGCTCGTCGACGGCCTTGTCCTGCACTTGGCGACGTTCCCCGAACGGCTGGGCAGCGAGGAGGTCATGCAGGTCGTCTCCTATCACCTGCAGAGTATTCTCAAGCCTTCCGATGCGATAGCGCCGTGAGCGCTTCGCTTCGCCGAATAAGCCTGCCGGCACCCCTTCTTGGAGTGCCGGCAGGCTTGTTTCAATAGGTGCAGCCAAGTCATCCGGGAGCACATTATTGCGCCGTCCAGCCGCCATCCACCAGCAGCAGCGTGCCGGTCACGAGATCCGATGCGGGAGAGGCGAGATAAATGACCGCTCCGGCGACGTCATCGATCGTCCCGATACGGCCGGCCGGGATGCGGGATAACACGTTCGCCCGGAATTCCGGCTCGTCTAGTCTCTCGGCCGTGCCCGGCGTGTAAATAAAAGTCGGTCCGACCGCGTTGACGCAGACGCCTCGGTTGGACCACTCCAGCGCCAGCACCTTCGTCAGCTGGTTGACGCCGCCCTTCGACGCGCAGTACGCAGCCCCCTCCGGAATACCGACGATGCTGACCTGGGAGCTAACATTGACGATTTTGCCATGCCCTTGGGCGAGCATGATCCGGCCGGCTGCCTGGCAGCAGAAGAATACGCCCTTCAAATTCACATCGATCATATCGTCCCAATATTCTTCCGTAATGTCCTCCGCCGGCATGCCATCGCCCACGCCCGCATTATTAACGACGATGTCCAGCCTCCCGAAGTCGGCCGCGACCTGCTCGAACACCGAACGAATCTGAGCGACGCTGCGCACGTCCAGCTCATATGCTGCCGCTTGACCGCCCGCCTGTCCGATCTCGTCCAGCAGCGGAGCCAGCGAAGCCTTGTCCCGCGCGGTGACCGCGACGATCGCTCCTGCCGCCGCAATCGACTTCGCCAGCCCGTAGCCGATACCCTTGCTCGCCCCTGTCACGATGGCGATCTTGCCGCGAATGCTAAAATCCGGCTGCATGCCTACTTCCCCCGTTTCATTGCATTCTGGAACATGGAAGCACGCCGCGGCTAGGCTCAGCCCCGGCGGTTCGCGTTCAACTTTATCGTACGGTCATTCGTTTAATGGAAGCAATAACCATCTCATGTAGTGCATAGGAAGGAGATCGCAATGAGCAAAGCAAAACGGAACGTACTCGGCCTTCTCGCCATCTTGCTCGTCGCCTATATCGGAGTCGGCGCCAGTATTCGAGCCTGCGCCGAGCGCATCGTGGAAGCTGGCATGCAGCCCGCTCCGGCCTACCAGGCGTGGATGAAGGAGGATCTCTATCGCAAGCTTCATCCTGCGCTGCGCGGCATGGCGAATTATGAAGCCAGCTACCAACCCGAGCGTCACCGGTACCGGGCCGGCTTCCCGTTTCACTTCTTCTTCGCGGCTTCCGTAACGGTCGACAACTACTACGACGGCGAGGTCGGATTCCACGAGCCGGTTACGCTGCATCTGCGATTAAGCGGCTGGAAGTGGGTGCCTACGTACGTCTCCATTCCCGCCTAAACGGCCCGCTAAGCGGTTGGCTGCAAGCAAGCTGCCAGCCGCTCCGCTTCGAATCTCCCATCACACGCCCTACTGGCGTCTTCCGTCATACGCTCGCTTCCTGTGCACGCTCCCCGAGCTGCTTGCGAATATACTCGCGGGCGCCGTACGCAATGATACGCTGCGTAATCTTCGGCCGCTCGATCGTACAGCAGGCGAGCAGCTCCGGCAGGGCCTGCTCCTCGAGCGCGTCTCGAGCCGCCTCCATATAGCCTGCATAAGTCGTCGTCTTGCCGCCGATGACCATCACGTCCGGGTTGTACAGATGGAGCAAATTCGCCAGCGCGTAGCCAAAATAGGTTCCGGCCTGCCGGACGAACGCAAGCGCCCCCTCGTCGCCCGTCTCAAGCCTCGTACGCAGCTCTTCATCCGTAAGATTCGCTTCCTTCAGGATCGCGTATCCGCTGGCGACAGTGTCGAGCAGCTTCGGCTTGCCGTCCAGCGTCATCACCATGTATCCGAGCTCTCCGCTCCAGCCTTTGGCCCCGAGCAGCAACTCGCCTTTCACAACGACGCCCGACGCAATGAACGCATCCAGCAGTATAACCGCCACCGTATCGCGGTCCGCATAATGCGAAGCCTCCGCCATGGTTGCCGCCTTCACATCGTTGATGAACGCCACCGGGACGGATGCTTCAGCCGCGAATGCCTCGGCGGTCGCGCCATTCAGCGCAGGCAGCACATGGCTCAGCTCCACCTTCCCGCTTCCCGCCACCAAGCCCGGCACGCCCACGCCGATGCCCTGGGGCTTGTACGGCAGCTTCGCCGCGAAATCCGCCACCTCGCGCCGCAGTTGCTCGAGTGTACAGGCTTGGCCAGTCGCCACGACATGTTCCACGACACCCGAGGGCGTATCCGCCATCATGTACATGCAATCCCCATCGATCTCTACGCCAACATAACGGTTCATCGCTTCCACCTCCCATAGTCTTCCGCAGGTCTGAGATGCTAGTCCCTATTATGCTAGCACACATGGATTCATATTGGTATTTAAACCTTTATATGTATATTGTGACAAAACGAGAGTCGAATTCACGCATGCCCACAGCCTTCTTGCAACGTTTGCCAAAAAAGAAATTGACATGACATGTTGTTTGTTTGTACAGTAAAACACATAATTCCAATTAAATTAATCAACTTAGGAGGATATCGATAATGGACGATGTTCAGAACAACCTGCTCGCGGCCGTCCAGACCAACTGGTACAGCTTCGTCACCTCGATCTTCGTCTTCTTCATTCTGTATGTCTTGGCGAGAAAGCGCGTCGGCTTCGGCACCCGCGTCATGATCGGCCTCGGCCTGGGACTGCTGGCGGGCATCCTCTTTCAGAACTTGGACTACGACACGAAGGGCATCACGACCTTCGGCAGCATTTACGTCAGCTTGATCAAAATGCTCGTCATTCCGCTCGTGTTCGTCCTCGTGCTCAACAGTATCTCTTCGCTCACGAGCTTGGAATATTTGCGCAAAATCGGGTTCAAGACGTTCGCCTGGTTCCTTGGCACGACGGGTATCGCCTCGATCATCGGCCTCTTGGTCGCCTTGGCGTTCAATCCCGGCAGCGGCATCCAACAAGCGGTGCCGGAAGGCTTCGAAGCGCGCGAGATCCCGACCTTCTCGCAAGTTATTCTCGATCTCGTGCCCGCGAATCCGATCAATGAAGCCGCGAACGGCAAAGTCGTGCCGGTGCTCATCTTCGCGATTTTCCTGGCGGTGGCCATCATCAAGATTGGTTCGAAGAACGCGGAGGCCGTCAAGCCGGTACGCGATCTCATCCAGTCGCTGACGCAGGTGCTGCACCAAGTCGTCAAATTCGTCATCCGCTTGACGCCGTACGGCGTGTTCGCGCTCATCGCGGGCATTACCGCCCGTTATGGCTGGGAGACGCTGCAGGAGCTCGGCAGCGTTATTCTCGCTTCGTATACCGCCCTTATTATCCATTTCGTGCTCGTCTTCGGCGGTCTCGTGCTGCTCGTGGCGAAGGTGAACCCGCTGCGGTTCTTCCGCAAAATCTATCCGACGATCGCCGTCGCGTTCACGACCCGCAGCAGCTACGCGACACTGCCCGTGAACTTGGAAGTCATTACGAAGCGCCTGCACGTGTCCCCGCGCATCGCCAGCTTCGTGGCCCCGCTCGGCGCATCCGTCAACTTCAACGGCTGCGGCGGCGTCTGGCCGGCTATCGTGGCGGTGTTCACCGCGCAAGTATTCGGTATCGACCTGACGGCGACCGACTACATCGTGCTCGTGCTCGTCAGCATCATCTCGTCGATCGGCGTCGCCGGCGTGCCGGGACCTGCCGTCATCTCGACGACCGTCGTGCTCACGGCGCTCGGATTGCCGCTGGAAGGCATCGCGATCGTCGCCGGCGTCGAAGCGCTGATCGACATGGGCCGTACGGCTGTCAACGCAACGGGCACGACCGTCACGTCCCTGCTCGTCGCTTCGTCCGAGGGCGAATTCGACCGCGAGGCGTTCAATAACGGCGACGACGATGAAGAGATCGCGCTCAGCGCGGTATAATCAGCCTATTCGCCGCAAAGCGCAAGCAGACCGGCCGCCCCGATCACCATGATTGGGGCGGCTGGTCTGTCGTGTCAGGCACCCTGTCGACGCTCCGTTCGCGTTGGCGCTGGGCAGTACGGACATGATTCATGGATAGTCGGCGAACGATCCGTCGAAACCAGGTTGTAAATTTGCATTCTTCTGCAACTGCTTTTACGGCCATACCCTCTCTTTTTGGAGAGGGTATTTTTGTTTTTCTAAGAGATTTATGGATCAATTGTTGGACAAGTTATACAAAATTAGTTATAGTTACGTTAATATCTATACAAAACCTCTACAAAACATCGCGTGAAGGAGGTTCGTTCCATGGACAAAGAGCAAATGAAAGCGGATTTTTCTTATTGCGAAACCATTATCAAGAAACATTCCAAAAGCTTTTATTACGCTTTCTCGCAACTTCCGCCGGAAAAAGCCAATGCCGTTTATGCCATTTATGCTTTTTGCCGAACGGCAGACGATTGCGCGGACTCCAACCGACCGTATACGGAAAGGCTCGAGTCGCTGCAGCGATTAAAGCACGAACTCGATTTATTCGGCGACCGGGCGGAAGTTGATCATCCTCTATGGCGTGCCCTCCGGCGAGTGTTTACCGACTACGAGATGGACATTCAACCATTCCACGACCAACTGACGGGACAGTTCATGGATTTGAATTTTGCCATTCCGAAAAACATGCGTGAGCTTGAAAGCTACAGTTATTATGTTGCGGGCTCGGTAGGCGTGATGCTGCTGCCCATTCTGGCTTCCAAACCATCCGAGGATTTGCGTTCATCGTCGATCGATCTGGGCATCGCCATGCAAATCACCAATATTCTGCGTGACGTCGGGGACGATTTCGACAACAAGCAGCGCGTCTATTTGCCTGAAGAAGAAATGGCGCGCTTTCAATATACGCAGGCGGATTTGCGCCATGGCCTCATCAACGAGAATTTCGTCAAGTTGTGGGAGCGGATGGCTAAACGCGCGGAGTCCTTATACGACCAATTCTATCGGAACATTCCTCTCTTTGACGCGGACAGCAGGCTGCCGCTATCGCTGTCCGCGAGCGTGTACAGAGGCATCCTGGATGCGGTCAGAGGCAGCGGCTATGACTGCATTTCCCGGCGCAATTATATCTCCGAGGATAAAATGACCAAGATCAGAGCTGCGATTGCCAGCTGCTCCTAAATTGCGGGAAGGTGTTGGTGGAATTGTCGAAGAAGAAAAGCGTGTTGATTATCGGAGGCGGGCTTGGCGGTCTATCCGCCGCCATATCCTTGAGACAAAGCGGTTATCGCGTATCTTTATACGAACAGAACGATCATATAGGCGGCAAACTTAATCGACTCGAGCAAGATGGCTTTGGCTTTGATCTGGGCCCCTCCATTCTGACGATGCCTCAAATCTTTGAAAGATTGTTTGCCGCAAGCGGTAAAAAGATGGCCGATTACGTCCCCACCGTCAAACTGAATCATCAGTGGCGATCCTTTTTTCCGAACGGCAACCAAATCGACCTCTATGAGGATCTCGAAGAAATGGAAGCGAACAATCCCTCGCTGAATAGGCAGGACATGCTTGAATACAGGAACCTGCTGCAATACTCCAAAAAACTGTACGAGATGACGGAGCAAGGTTACTTCAAGCAGGGTGCCGACAACACGAAAGATATCGCGCGATACAACGGCGTGTTCAATGCGTTGATGAACTTCGACCTGTTTTCGACGGTGCATGCGTCCATTGCGAAACGAATAAGCAATCGGGATCTGAGGGACATGCTCTCCTATTTCATTAAATACGTCGGTTCTTCTCCGTATGATGCTCCGGCCGTATTGAATATGATGATTTACATGCAGCATAAGCAAGGCTTGTGGTATGTCCCTGGCGGCATGCATCTGCTCGCCCGCGGATTGGTTAAGCTGGCAGAGGAAGCCGGGGTGGCGATTCATACCGGCAAACGAATTGTCCGGCTCCAAAAGCGAAACGGCCAAATTACATGCGCATTATTGGAAGACGGGACGGAGCTGTCGGCAGATTATTATGTCTCCAATATGGAAGTCATCCCGTTCTACGAGAAGCTGCTGCAGGAAGAGAAACCTTTTATCCAAAAATTAAAAAAGAAATTCGAACCGGCAAGTTCGGGACTTGTCCTGCACTTAGGCGTCAAGAAAAAGTATCCGCAGCTTGCCCACCACAATTTTTTCTTCGCGGAAGACATGAAGCGGCAAATGGATACCATTTTTCGCCGTCATGAACTGCCGGATGATCCGATCATTTATCTGGTGAATGTAAACAAAACAGACCCTGCCCAGACGCGTGAAGGGTACGAAAATATTAAAGTACTGCCCCATATCCCCTATATTCAGGATAAACCGTTTACGCAGCAAGATTATGACCGTTTTACCGAGTTGGTGCTGATCAAACTGGAACGAATGGGGCTGGATGATTTGCGCAGCCATATCGTGACCCAAGATGTATGGACGCCGGAAGATATTAAAAGGATCTATGGATCCGACCGCGGAGCCATATACGGCACCTTATCCGATCGCAAGAGAAATAAAGGGTTTAAGCATCCGAAGCAGAGTGCGCGCTATGACAATCTGTACTTTGTCGGCGGGACGGTAAACCCCGGAGGCGGGATGCCGATGGTTACGCTAAGCGGTCAGCAGGTACGGGATAAAATCGTGCAAAGGGATGAGAACCTTGGGTGACCAAGCGTATGCCGCGTTGCTTGCGTCCATGCAAAAGCAACGGGAAAGGGGGCTCCCTAGCGCTGCCCCTACCGTAAAAGAGCGCCAGAAAACGCTTCTGCGGTTGAAACGGATGCTAATCGACCATGAAGAGGCCTTCCTGAATGCGCTCGTTGCCGATATGCGAAGACCCGCTTTCGAAGCCTTTTCCTTTGAAATTGCCCTTCTGTTGAATGAGATTGACCATGTGTGCAAGTCGCTAAGGAAATGGTCGAGACCCAGGCGTTCCTGCCAGTTCAAATTCGGGTACATGGAAGCGATTCGCGCCAGGAGAAGTCCGTACGGCAACGTGCTCGTCATCAGCCCGTGGAATTATCCGCTGCAGCTCGCATTGATGCCGGCCATCAGCGCGATCGCAGCGGGAAATCGCTGCGTGATCAAACCGTCGGAATACGCGCCGGCAACAAGCGAACTGCTTCGCCGAATGGTCGGCCGAACGTTTCCTCCTGAAGTCATGATGGTTGTGACGGGGGATGCGCAGACGGCCAAGCTATTAACGAGCCTGCCTTTTGATCTCGTTTTTTTCACGGGGGGCCAAGAAACGGGAAAGGCCGTATCGCAGCAGGCTGCCGAACAGCTAACCCCCGTCATATTGGAGCTCGGCGGGAAAAACGCTTGCATCCTCGATGAAACGGGTTTCTCGCCCGCGGCGATTCGGGAAATCGTCTGGGGCAAATTCCTTAACGCTGGACAGACCTGTATTGCCCCGGACACGCTATTCGTGCATGAATCGGTCTATGAAAGAACGCTATCGGAAATTTCTTCGGCGCTAACGGAGTTTTACGGAGATGCTCCCAAGGAAAACGAAGACTACGCTCGCATTTGTCATGTCCGGCACTTTCAAAAACTGCTGCAGTTGATGACGCAGGGCAACATTCGGTTTGGAGGCGCCTGCGATGCGGATGATTTATTCATCGCCCCGACCGTACTGACGGACATACCGCCAGGAAGCTCTATCGGGCAGGAGGAGATTTTCGGCCCCATTCTCCCTGTCATCCCCTATCGTGACCTGGAAGAGCTATTAGACTCCAAGACGGTTCAGCGCGATGCATTGGTCGCGTATCTATTCAGCACGCACAAGCAGCATATTCAGTTGGTCCGACACTATATGCGCTCGACAACCGTCAGCGTCAATCAAGTCATCCATCATGGCGCCAATCCCCGCGTTGCTTTTGGCGGCGTGGGACGCAGCGGACAAGGCAGCTATCATGGCCAAGCGGGCTTTCTGGCTTTCAGTTACGAGCAAACCGATTACAGAGCATACCGTTACTTGCATGTATCCGATAAATTTCCGCCTTATTCCCGTCAGAACATGCAGATCGTGCGGAGGTTTAGAAAATGGCTGTTGTAAGGGAGCCATAGCGAATCATTCGGGAGGACTGACGTGCCGCACCTATCGTTACCTAGCCTTTGGATTATCGTTCTCGATATATTCGCTTGGGCCTTTTTCCATCTCGTCATCTCCGTCATTTGCCTAAAAATGCCTTTGTCGGTTTTTCTGAAAGACAGCGTCTGGTTTCGGCTTTTCGCATGGGAGAAATCCGGCAAGCTATGGCAGCGGTTATTTCTGGTCAAAAAATGGAAAGGGCGTCTGGTAGACGGGACGGCCATTCTCAAAAAGGGCTACGGCAAGAAGAGATTGCATGGGACCGGCATTAGCGATTTGAAGGTTTTCGCCGCCGAGACCAAACGCGCGGAGCTGACCCACTGGCTGTCTATGGCGCCTGCGCCCTTGTTTTTCATATGGAATCCAATATGGGTCGGCTGGATCATGATCTTCTATGCTGGGATATTCAACCTGCCATTTATTATTGTGCAGCGCTACAATCGCGGACGTATCGATGCCATTACTTCCGGGATGAATACAAGAGGAACGGAGGCACTCCATGAGTAAGAAGGTTATTGTCATTGGCGCAGGGGTAGCCGGTCTGGCCAGCGCGATCCGATTGCAGCATGCCGGATACCAGGTCAAAATCTATGAGAAAGAGGCCTTGCCGGGCGGGAAAATGAACCGGATCGAAACGAACGGCTACAAATTTGATCTGGGGCCTACGATCGTCATGATGCCGGAGATATACAGGGAAATATTCGAGCTTTGCGGCCGCAATCCGGATGATTACATTCCCATGGAGAGATTGGACCCGATGTACCGGGTATACTACAGCGATAATCCCAATGAACCTTACGATATTTCTTCCGATCTTGTGCAATTGGCAAAGACGATAGAAACGATCAGCGAAGAGGATATGGAAGGCTTTTTTCTCTATCTGCACGAAATTTATAAACGCTTTATGGTGGCCAAGCACAACATTATTCAAAGGCCTTTCCGTACATCCCGCGATTTCTATAACTTCTCCATGCTGAAGAAAGCTTTGAAACTGAAAACGTTGGACACGGCCGATCATTTTATGAGCAAATATATAAAAAGCGAAAGGCTAAAGCAGATGATCAGCTTTCAAACTTTATATATCGGCATATCGCCGTTTAGAAGCCCGTCGTTCTACACCATGATTCCGATGCTGCAATTCATGTACGGCGTATGGTTTATTCGAGGCGGCATGTATACCATGGCTCATGCGATGGAGAGGCTCTTTAAAGAACTGGGCGGGACCATTCGCTATAACCAGAGTGTACAGGAAATAGACATTCTTAACCGTAAAGCGGCAGGCATTATCGTAGACGGGAAGAAAGTCGCCGCGGATTTCGTGGTATGCAACGCGGACTTCCCGTACGCCATGAAAAACTTAGTGAAAGACCGGGTAGCAAAAGGGAAATACACGGATAAGAAGATCGATAACATGAAATACTCCTGCTCTTGTTTTCTTCTGTATTTGGGCATGAACCGAAAATACGAGGAAATCGAGCACGTTCATCATTTTGTTTTTAGCGACGATCTGAAAAAAAATCTGCATGACGTGTTTGCCGGGAACAAACTGACCAATGGGTCGTTCTATGTCTACATGGCCTCCAAAATGGACGCATCGCTTGCCCCAGACGGGAAAGATGGGTTGTACATCTTGATGCCGGTTTCTCATGCAGCCGCGGCTAATTATGAATGGAATGAGGACACGATCCGGGATTACCGAACCTATATTCTCGACACCTTAAAAAAGATTCGCGGTTTCGAACATATCGAACAGGACATCGTCACGGAAACTTGCATCACGCCACTCGACTTCGAGTCCAAGTTCAATGCTTATAACGGCGCTACTTTCGGTCTCATGCCAATTCTGTCTCAAAGCAATCATATGCGCCCCCAAAGCAAGGCCAAGCATTGCGACAATCTGTACTTTACCGGCAGCAGCACCCATCCGGGCGCGGGCGTTCCAATCGTGCTGTTGTCGGCTAGAATAGCCACGCAGGAATTAATGCAGGACGATCAAGGAATTATATTCGACTATTCCGGAAAATGAGGAGGGGAATCCGATGTCCGTTTCGGATGGGGTCCATCTTGGTATTGGTCTGCTGGCTCTTTTAGTTGGCGTCATCGTGTTCTGGCGTTTGCCGGTTCTCACGCCAACGGGTATTCCCGCTCGTTTTCCGATGCTATCCATTATTATTCCCGCCCGAAACGAAGCCGGCCGGATTTCTCCGTTGCTGCGTTCCTTGCAGATGCAGCGCTATCACTCATTCGAGGTTTTGGTGGTGGACGATCATTCGACCGATCAGACGGCGATGATTGCCAGAAGCTTCGGCGCCAAGGTTCTACGCAACGAAACGGTAGAGTCAGGGTCAGGGAAATCCGCGGCCTGTTGGATCGGAGCGCAGCATGCGAAAGGGCAATGGCTCCTATTCCTGGATGCAGACACCTCTTTCATGGATGCGGACGGCCTGGTTAAGTTACTCGGTTCCTATCAACGGAAAGGGGCTAGAGGAATTTTATCCCTGCAGCCCTATCATACCGTACATCGGTTGTATGAGAACGTATCCGCCATTTTTAACGTGATCGTGATTGCCGGAATGAATGTGTTTACCTATTGGGGGTCTCGGTTCAACACCGCGGGCTCTTTTGGTCCATGCATTTTATGCCATAAAGACGATTACTTTCTGACGGGGGGCCATCGCAACGTCCAAGGCGCCATATTGGATGATCTGGCGCTGGGACAGGCCTTCCTGGACAAAAACCTTCCTGTGCATTGTTTGGGCGGGAGCGGCGTAATCACGTTCCGCATGTACCCGGAAGGACTGAAAAGCCTCATCGAGGGCTGGTGCAAAAGCTTTGCGGTTGGATCCAAGTCTACTCATCCGATCGTCATGCTGATGATCATCGTTTGGATTTCCGGCGGTTTCATCAGTACCGGTGCGCTCATCTCCTCCCTTGCGGCTTTCAATCCCGGGGCGATGATGATTAGCGCCCTGTTGTATGCGGCTTATGCCTTGCAGACGCTGCTATTCGCTCGCAGATGCGGCAATTTCAATCGGGGACTGTTCGTCTTGTATCCGATTTTGTTCTTGTTTTTCATTGCCATCCACCTCTATTCTCTGTTCCGGGCCCGTGTATTGCATTCGGTAAAATGGAAAGGCCGCAAAATAGAAGTGTAAGGAAATGAACCCGGAAATAATTAATCGGCATGACTCCCTCGTATTTGTATCGATTATGTATAATTACAGAGAGGAGGGAACGAAAGATGTATAGTATGAAGAGGGCATCGGAGCTTCTAGGCATCTCGGTAGTCAAGATCCGCGCCTGGGAGAATCGTTATGGGATCATTTCCCCCCAACGAAGCAGCGGCGGCCACCGTCTTCTGAGCGATGAGGATCTGGCCAGGCTCGGTTTTCTTAAAGAGCAGACCGAAAAAAACGGTTTAAAAATCAGCGAAGCGGTATTGCTGCTGCAGCAAAGAGAATCCGTTCCTGCGGAACAGGCCGCCGAACCGCCGGTAACCGACAAGTCGTACGACGGTTTTGTCGAGAAGCTCTACACGGATTTAATTCATTTCAATTCCACCCAAGCGGATCAAACCATAGATTTGATATTTGCGCTGTATGACCTGGAAGAAACGTTTCGAAGCGTATTCGTTCCGGTTCTGTATCGGATCGGGGAGGAGTGGGAAGAGGGGAAAATCACCGTCATTCAAGAGCATTTCGCTTCGGAAACGATTCTGCGGAGAATGTCGGCTTTATTTCGGGTTTTCCCCATCGATTCGAGCCTGCCGGTCGTGTTGGCTTTTTGCCCTGAAGGAGAGCGTCACCATATCGGACTGTTGTCATTCAGCCTTTTCTTGCGCAAACGAGGCGTGAACGTATTGTACTCCGGCCCCGACACGCCATTAGAAGGGCTGGAAGCGATTATTGAAAACCAGCATATCTCGTTCATCGCGGCTTCGGTTACGGATCCCCGTTATATAGACAAGCTCATGAATTGGATCGAAACAGCCGCGCGGAATAATCCCCGATTGCGATTCCTGTTGGGAGGAGCCGCGTTCGGCGACCCGGCGGCAAGGCGTGCAGTTAAAGCCAATGTGCGTTACCTGTCCGTCCATCAATGGGAAGATTGGTACCGTGATTAAGGGTTGCGATTTAGGCCCTCCGCTCTCGCCGAAAGGCTTGCCCCTCCCCCTTGTGCACCCTCCCCCTCCGCCGAGGGGAACCAGAGGACCGAGCATAGGCTTCCCATGTCGTTTTCCATCCGGAAAACGTTTACCTCTGGACTCCCTTTTCGTGCTGGCACGTTTGTTCGCTGTCGGCGGGTGGGTTCGAATGTGGGCACGCTTTTGTCCTGCGGACAAAGCTTTAGTCGGTTTTCAAGTCAGTTCTAAGGCCTAAGTCTGTCGACTATAGGCCGTGGTACTTCCACAGGACGTTTTCCTTATCCTGACGGTATTGCCCCTCCCCCCTCTCTACCCAACTTTCCCGAACAAGGTGCATGGCCGCTTCGACTGACTAATCGTCCCACGGTGCGTAAGCGCACAACGAATTCCGGGCCTGTCCGCGCGACAGATGCGCGCTTGGATCGGCAGAACGCCAAAAACGCCGGGGGCACAAGTCCCCCGGCGTTTTTGGCGATAGTCCGCGATTACTTCGCGAGCAAATTATACAGCACCTGCGCCGCTTGCGCTCTCGTCGTCACGCCCTGCGGATTGAGCTTGCCGTCGCTGCCGGTCAGGATGCCTCCCGCCACGAGCGCTTCGACTGCTTCCTTCGCATAGCCGGATACTAGATTAGCGTCGCTGAAGCTGGCCAGCGAAGCTTGCGTCGATGCCGAAGGCAATCGATCCAGCGTCTTCAGCGTGCGGTAGAGCAGCGTGGACAGTTGCTCGCGCGTAATGGACGTGTTCGGCTCGAACCGGTTGCCGCTGTCGCCCGTCGCGATGCCGAGCTGCTTGGCTGCCGCAAGATAACCCGTGTAGTACGCGCTTCCCGCGTCGACGAAGTTATCCGCGCCTGCGGCCGCCTCTTCGATGCCGTAGGCTTTGAGCAGCAGCACGAGGAACGCGCCGCGCGTCAGTTCGGCGTTCGGGCTGAAATGGCTCGCGTCCGTGCCGCCCGTAATGCCGCGTGCCGCCAGGTATTGAACGGCTTGATTGTACCAAGCCGAAGCCGGCACATCCTTGAACGCGGCTGCGCTTGCTTGCGGCACCGTTATTGTCGCCGCTTGACCCGCGTCATAAGCTACGGTCGCCGGCGTCTTCGGCAGCTTCTCCGGCGTCGTGACCGGCCCTTGATAGCCGTTCTTCGCCGCATAGCGAACCGAGTAGGCACCCGCCGCCAAGTTCTTGATCGCTTCGCCGTTCGTCGCTTGATAAGCCGAATCCGGCGCGCCTTCCGCTTTGTACTCCAGCAGCTTCCCGGATGTGCCGAGGATCTCGCCGTCGCTCGCTCCTGCAGCCGTCGGCGCAATCGCCGTAAGTCCTGCCGGCACGGCTTCCAGACGACCGTAGAGCGCATCCAGCGCTTCCGTCAGCGACTTATGGTTGAAGCCGTCGGCAATGCCATTGCCGAACACGTAAGCTGGGTCTACGTTCGAGCTCGTGCCGGTCCAAGAATACATAAGTTCCACGTGGCCGAGAATCGGCGCTTTCGTGCCGTCCGCGTTCAGGTTGCTTTTGTTGTACGCGAACAGGAAAGGAACTTGCAGGCGGTCCGCCTTCACGGTTTGGCCCGCGTCGTTCACGTACGTGATTTGGGCCGGCGGCGTCGCCGATTTGTTCTGCGTCTTGATGTTCGTCAGGTATGTCGATACAAGGTCGCCGTACAGCTTCGCGTAATCGTGATTGTTCGCGCGAACTTGCAGCTCGTCGTTGTTATGCGGATGCGTGCTGCTGGCGACGTCAACCCCTGCCGTCAGCTTCGTATCCCACAGATAGACTTTATCTACGCCATGCTTCTTGGCGTATTCGCCGATGAAACGGATATCCGCTTGCGTATTCGGGCACCAGGAGCCGCCGAAGAGGAAGACGTAGTTGCCTTCGCTTGCCAGGATGCGGGTCAGCTGGTCGTACGTGACGTGCTCGAATACGTCGTAATTGTCCACGCCTTTGGTGAAGATCGTCACTTTCTTGTCCGTGCCGCCCGTAGCGGGATCGTACTTCGGATTCTCGCTCCAGAACGTTTGGTTGAACGCATTGCCGATGAACTCCCAGCTCGTCAGCGCATCATAATCAGCTGCCGGCACTTTGCTCAGTACAGCTTGCACTTGCGCTTTGTAAGCGGCGGCTTTGTCCGCGTTCGAGAAATAAGAGGCGTCGTACGTCGTACCTTCCGCGCTGCCGTGCTTCTCTAGAGAAGCGATGATCGGCGCGCTCGCCGTGCCGTTCTTATTGTCCTTGTTGTAGACGAACAGGAACGGAGCCTGGATCTTGCTCGCCGTGACCGCAGCGCCATCATTGGTGTAGCTGACGTTATGATCGGCATTGCCGTCGGTTTTGTTATAGAGAGTCGTGAGATTGGTCAAATACTTGTTCACCAGATCTACGTAGTAGTGCGCGTATTTGTTCTTGCTGTCGGCGATGTCGAGCGACTTGCCGTCCAGCTTCGGATCGAAGTTGTAAATGGTCTTGATGCCGTACGCCTTGGCGGTCTCGTTAATATAGCCGATATCCGCCTGCGTCTCCGCGCTCCACGCGCCGCCGAACAGGATGGCGAAGGTGCCTTCGCTCTTGAACAGCGTCACCAGATCCTCGTAAGTGGCAGTCTTGAACACGTGGCTGTCCGCGTTCTTCAAGCTCGCGTAAGCATCCTTGAAATAATCGAAGTGGTCCGTCTTGCCGCCGGCCGTGCCGGATACGACCGACGCGGCGCCAACGCTCGCGGCGGGTACGATCAGGAATAAGGCCAGCAGCAGTGCGGCGAATCGGGTTAATCGGGAGGTGGCTTTCATGGATAGGTCCCCGCTTTCTCTAATTGTTCTTCTTCAATAGCGTGAAAGTTATTCTTACGGCGGCGTACCGTTCGAAGATTAGCAGTCTTCTTCGCTCGTCGCCCCGCCGGAAGGAGCGGTCGTGCCGGAAGCAGGCGCGCTGTCGGTTGTCGCCGGCGCGGCTGCCGGTGCCGGCGCGCTCTCCTGCGCCTTCGGCTCGGCTTTAGGTGCGGCTGCAGGCGCAGCCGTTGCTTCTGCGGTTGGCTTGCTCGCTTCCTTGGCCGCCGGTTCGGCTGCCTTCGGCGCTTTCGCAGCCGGAGCCGAAGCCGCTGCTTTCGGCTGCGCGGAGGCAGCTGCCTTCGACGCGGTGGACGATGTGCCCGCTGCGGCAGCGGCAGGAGCTTTCGCCGGCGCGGCTTTGGCTTCTGCCTTCTCGTCAGCTGCAGGCGCGGCCGTCTTGGCAGCTGGCTTGGCTGCTTCAGGCTTCGCCGCATTCACTGATTCTGAAGCCGGCTCGGCTGCCGCAGAATTCGCGGAAGATGCTTCTTCCTTCGCTACCGGCGCGGCCGCCGGCTGGCTTGCGGGTGCGGCTGCTGCCTTCTCATCCGACGCCTGTGCCGTCTCCGGCGCGGCCACCGGCTCTACCGTCGGTGCCGAAGCAGCTGCCGATTCCGCAACCGGCGCGGATACGACGTTCGTTGCCGCTGCGCTCGCGGCGGATGGAGCCGCAGCTTGGCTTCCGGCCTGCTGGCCGGACGTAACGGGCGCAGCGGCGGGAGTCGTAACCGCTTCTTCGTCCGGCGACTTATTGGCCGATACGGCGGCATAAGTCGAGAACGCATATAATACCGCTGCAACGAGCAGGGATAAGCTTAATTTCGATTTCGCGGGCTTTTTCATGAGCGAGCACATCCTTTGTCCGAAGGGTAATGAGTTCGGATAAAAAAAGAAGATCCAACGGAACGCGCATGGCGCGCTTCCCGTTGGATCTCTGGCGGTCCAGTAGATCTCTTCCGATATTCATCCGACTAAGTTAGACCTAATTGTAGGTGCGTTTTGACAGACTGTCAATGATTTTTTGTTAATTTCACATCGACTTAGTCGGAATTGCTCCTTGTAGGCAACATATGCTTTATTTCCCGGCATCTTATGCGCGATGTAATCGCCCGCTCCGTGCTTGCTCGTTTAAGAAACATCGGTTATCCAAAAAATGTATGGTCGCTTACGACACGGTTCTCATCATCAAGTATGAGAAAGACTGTTGCATTAACGACTGCTTCATCAGCGCCGTTTACCGCTTGAAAGCTAAATTTCACGGCGTTGTTATTGCGGCCGATCGTGTTGTCGAGTACACGAAATCTCAAGCCATTCTCTACGAGGTCTTTATGGATGAATGCAATATGTGTTTCGATGTCGGCATGTCCATGGATCTGCAGTGTTTGAGGCTGGGCAATTGAGACCGTCGCATGGTCACTCAACAGCTGAGATGCTAGTTCGTGTCGGCGAGCTTCGTCTGTCGTACTCCAGAGTTCCTTATAGAGTTGGACGAGATCCTCTGTCTTGATAGGTGTTGACATAAATAATACCCTCCCGTGATTGTTTAATTCTTCTAGATACCATGACCACAAATTGAGGTCTCACTCCATTCAACTGTTCATCAATGCCTGCCGCTGAACCGTTTGATCGCTTCCTCGGTTACCGGCGCGAAGAGATTAACCAGATTGCCGTCGGGATCGCGAAACAGCATAGTACGGTTCCCCCATGGCATCGTGGTTGGTTCCTTTACCCATTCGTCGACAAATGGCTTTAAGCGTTCGTATTCGGCATCGACATCGTGAACGTGAAACTCAAGGATGACAGAGCGATTGTTGGCCGCCACTGCGGAACCGACGCCGAACAGTTCCACCGTCTGGGTGTGGCCGATCGCCAGGGTGCTTGATGGCACAACGAATTCGGCAAAGACGGGCGCGGGGCGTTCCGCCGAAACACCCATGACTTTCTCATAGAACTCGACGAGACGATCCACGTCGTCGGTAATGATGCGTACAGAAGCAAAATGCATGTATTCCCCACTCCTTCATGTTACTTACTCCGATTATAAAAAAACGCTACTGACAACAGTGTGTCAGTAGCGTTTTCATTTTTTTCGGACTTACTCCCGAATTCGACTTCGGAATGCGCCAGTACACGATACGGATCCTTGAACACCAACATCGTCTTCGCTCTTCATCAAATACGGATAAAGTAAAATAAGGCCCGCCACGTACAGCGCGAAGACGAAATATGCCGGCAGCAGATGAACAAAGTCGGTGTAGCCGATGCTAAGATGAATCCCCAAGCCCGCGATGAACCCGGGCGCTCCGCCCGCAAGCAAGGTCCACCACAGCCACCGCGCTCCCTGCTGCAAGCCCCAGAGCGCCAGAATGAGAATCATGACGGCATCCGCCAGCAAAGCGCCCCCGAAGCCCGCCCGGTCGTGGGCGATTAGCGGGACGAGGCGCGGATTGATGAGGTCGAGCGCTTCGCGCGTCAGCCCCAGATAGCGGAGATCCTGCGGCACGAACACCTCCGTAACGCCGACGGCGGCGATGACAATCCCGCCGATGCACAGCGAGAAGCCGACCATGATGAAACAAAGCTGTCCCCAGAGGGACCGTCTCCATACCTTGCCGCCCCGCAGATTCACCGGCCCCCGGTAAGGACGATCGGGGTTGCGGCGCAACGCCAGCAGGAACATCGGGAACAGCACGACCGCCGCCGCGGCATGCAGCGGATCGAAGAAGCCATAACCCAAATAAAGGAAGAAGCTCGGGAAACCGGCGGCCCCGGACACTAGCACCGCCGTCTTCGCCCAATGTAAGCCGTACCGAAGTCCGTGCTTCGCCAGCCGATAATACAGGATGCCGATCGAGATCATTGTGCCGGCGAGCGTGATCCGGTCATGCGACATGAAATGCAGCAAATGCGGGGCAATCGCGTTCACCTCGCCGCCGGTCATGCCGAGGAAGTCCTCATCGTATGAAAGCAGTACGGTGCTCGTCGCGATATGCCATGCGATGAGGCCGCCGATGATCATGCCGATACCGAGCAGGCACATCCAACCCCAATTGCGCCAGAAAGGCGGATCGTTCTCAGAATTGGGCGCATCCGCTAGCTTGCGATGCTGCACGGCTTCGTTGACCCGCTTCGGCAGTCCCGGTCCCGCATAGACGAAGCCGCTGTGGAGCAGTACATAATCGGCCCCCGCGTCCATCAGTTCCAGCGCGTCTGCGGGTTCATGTACGCCCGCCGAAGCTAGCAGCGCGGGTGATCCCGCCGCTTGCGACCGGATGAGCGCCAATTTCGCCAGACAAGCGGCCTTGCCGCCGCGGCCGACTATCGCGTCTTCCCCGCCGCTTATGGCGTCCCCAATGACGAATCCGCTCCAGCAGGACGGATCGGCGGCTTGCAGAAGTTCCGTTACCCAACGGTCCGGAAGATCAAGCGGTACGTAAAGCAAGCACGGTTTGGCTAGATTTCGCCCGGTTAGAGAAGCCGTCAACCGACTGACGATATCAGCGTTGTCCTCCTTGCTTCTTCCCGCCGACACGCCCTCGATCACGAGTGCGGCAACGCCGCTCTCGCCTCCGAACCTATCCAGCAGCGCTTCGAGCTCCTCGATCGTCTGCGCCCGATCCGCATTCGGCGAAGGGGCGACTCGCGCGAACTGCGGCAGCCCATGATCGGGCGTCCGCATGCGTCGGAGCGCCGCCTCGGCACCCTCGTTCTCGTAAGCGCTCGGGTACACGATCGCCTCTTCTCCTACATCCACTCGAATCGGTGTCTCGTGTCGAATCGGGCTCGGCGTAATCGGACCTACTTCCACGAAGCCGAAGCCGAGCTGGGACAGGGCGCGCGTCGCGAGATGCTCGGGATCGACCGCGCCGGACAAGCCGACCGGCGTCGCCAGCTTGAGGCCTGCGAACGTCGTCGCCAGCACCGGGGAGGGCTCCATATGGCCCAGCGTCTTAATAAGCAGCGTACCGCCAGGAAGCCGGCTCACGGTTCCCATTGCACGAAGCGTAAGTCCGCGGGCGGCCCGTGCGGGTAGACGGAATAGCAGCGGACGGAACAAGGTTTGATAAGACCAATCGGGCATGGATGCATATCCCTCCTCTCGCGATAACGCTGGTTCGCTTCGCGCACGCAGCCATCGTTAGCCCGAATCTGCCCTATTGCCCGTCTCTTGCCGGGCCGAACCGCTTGATTGAGCGGATCTTGGCCCGCTCCGCTTCGACTTCACGGTTACGCGGCTCGGCCGTCGTCACGAGGGAATCCAGCAGCTTCTGCGCCGCCGCGGTAACCTCCTCGACCGCGAGCTGGAACGCTTCCTCATTCGCCTTCGACGGCTTGTTGAAGCCGGACAGCTTGCGCACGAATTGAACGGCCGCGGCCCTCACTTCGTATTCGCTGGCCGCCGGATCAAAGTTGAACAATGTTTTAATATTGCGGCACATGGGCTTCTTCCTTTCTTGTTTGGCGAATCTGGCCATTGTCCCGCCTGATTCGGGGCATAAATAAAAGCACGACGACCTTCGTCGCCGTGCTTTTTGACCGTTGGCCTCTTGCAGCCTAGAATAACACTTCGTTCGTGACGCGGTAAATGAGCAACGCGCACTCTTTTCTCGTCGCCGCGGCGTTAGCGCGGAATTGGAACGGATCGTTCGCTTGTCCGATCAGCTTCGCCTGGCTCGCTTCCACATAGTACGATTTTGCCCAATTCGAGAGGTTCGGTATACCGGCCGCTGCGTCATCTCCGCTTGTCGGCGCATTCGCGCTGTAGCTGGCGTAACGCATCGCTTTCACCAGCATGGCCACCATCTCTTGATGGGTAATCGTCTGATTCGGCCTGAATTTGCCTTCCATATCCCCGTCGATAATGCCCGCCGCCGAAGCCGCCAAGACGTAAGGGGTGTACCAGCCGTTCGCTGCCACGTCCTTGAATTTGCCCGGATTGTCAGCGTCCGTCTGAATGCCGAGCGCCTTGACCAGCATTGTGGCGAACTCGGAGCGCGTCACGTTATTCTCCGGCTTGAACGTGCCGTCGGGCAGGCCGTTAATGACCGCCCGGTTCGCTAAGGCTTGGATGCCGGCGGCAAAGGCGGAATCGCTCGGCACGTCCTTGAACGTCTTCTTGTTGCGTACGACCGCATAGGTCGAGTTCCCTTTGCGGTGCAGCGAGGCGATGATCTGTCCATCCCGACGCTCGAATGTGGCCGGGACCGGCAGAAGCGTCCTTGTCGCGGGATCGAACATGAAGCCCGCCAGCTCGTCCAGCGGCACGTCTCCCGCGGAAATCGTCAACGTGTGATTGATGTAACGCGAGAAGCGATCTACGACTTCGCTGTCCGTCCCGTTGCTGACCGTAATCTCGAAGGTCATGGCCGACCCGATCAGCTGGCCGTTCGCCGGCAAGGCGCTCTTCACGCCGCTCGTATCTGATTCGTTGGCGGCCTTGATCGTGATGCTAACATCTTTCGCATCCTTCACTTTGCCGAGTGCTTCCGTCAACGATTGCGCATCGATGGTCCACGAGCCGGATGGCGCGCTCAGTTCCAGTTTAGCTTGATTGTTCCCGTTCAGCGCATTGCGAAGATCTGCCGCCTGTAAGCGGAAATTGACGCTGGACTCGCTGCTCTCGCTTTTGAGAAGAAGCGTCCCCGACTGCTTGAAGGCTTCCTTCTCCATGCCGGCTTTGATGTCGTCGGCTTTGATATCCACGTTGGCGCCTGCTGGATTAGCCGAATTTCCGGCTCCGCTCCCGCCAGGGACCGAAGGCGCCGGCACGGTAGGCGTCACTCCGCCTCCGCCGCCTCCGCCGCCACCGCCGCCTGGTGCCGGTATAATCGGTCCCGGTCCCGGAATGGCGCCACCGCCGGTGGATCCACCGCCATTAACAGCCGGAATGGTGATCAGCGTGCCCTCGTTCTCGAATCTGCCCGGCATCGTTCGGGTTACGAGCAACTTCGCGCCGGGATTGCCCAGATTTTGAATCTCGATAGTGAGGGAGCTGGCCCCCGTATTGACAATCCCTGTCCCGATCAGACCATTCTGGTTGTAGACATTAATGCGGTCGCCCTGTGAAACGCGCGACACGGTCACCTTATCGGCCAGGTATTGGTTCTTCACAATCACGATGTCGCTTGAGGCAAGCTCCGGGGTGATAAAGTCGTCGAATATCAGGTATTGGTAGACCGGCGCCTCAGATTGATCTCTTTCGTGCACAAGCGCCAACCCGAAGGCTGCACCGGCTATTTCCGTCTTTGGCAAATCGAAGCTATACTTCGTCTCCCCGCCGTCAAACGAGGCAATCTTCTCGGTCGGTCCGTCTTCGCCCAGCCAATAAAGCGAGTAGACCGCCTGCGCATCCGCATTCGGAATCGTCCAGCTGACCGTTCCTTGCACATAGCGCGCATCCGTGTTCACATCGGAAAACTTCAAGGTATCGGCAAAATAGGCAGGTACATCCCAAATGAGGCCTTTGCCTACGCCAAGCTCGACGCCCTCGCTAGATAACGAGACGACGCCTATGTATTTAGCGCCAGCTGGGATTGGCGTAGCCGAAAATTTATATGCGTAGTGACCGTTCTCTAACATTCTGTCCCATGACGCTTGAAGCTGGCCGACCCGCTCGCTTTGGGCATTTAGAAAGTAAAACGCATAGTTGCCGATCTGTTGAACAGGAGCAAAGGACAGATACCCCTCTACTTGTCCGGCAATCTCGCCCATATCGGTAAGCGTGACTTCCTTCGGCGTGAATTTTTCCGTGAAAGCCTTGCGGATCGCGTCAATGCCATCATATTTCTGAAGCTGCATGCCGGACAGGATGAAAATCTCTCCTTCGGCCGATACATACGCATCCATGACTTCCGCCGGGTATTCGGCTGCCTTCACGTACGTGTCCCGGTTATAAACGGCCTTCTGCCCGAACACCAGCCCGCCCCTGGCATACAGCACCTGCTCGGGATAAGTGCCCAACACCGAACCCAACGCCTTTATATCCATTCTCTGCCGGTTGAAATATAGATCGTCCCCGTCCACGAATAGGTTTCCGCCGGAAGAACCATAATTGAACGGAGTTGCTTGGGTGAACGCCAGCGTCTCTGGGTTGACTTTGTAGATTGCCCCGGATGCACTGGTATACAGCGTATTGTCTGGCGCATTGTAGAAGATGGCGCCATAGTCGGGATTAAGCGCATGATTCCCTTGCTCGAACACGCGCCGATCTGTCACCCCGTCAGTCGCGTGTAAATAATAGAACGTATCCTCGCCCCAATATAGAATGCGGCCGCTGGATGGAAATACCTTATGAGGGTTGGAGGCCGTCTTGATCCGTTGAACCCCTGCATCCAAGGACGCCGCTTCGACGACTCCGATGAAGGTTTCGCCGCCGAACGCAATATACAGCTTGCCATTTCGCAAGGCGATATGTTCAGGCTTGGAGCCGATATACCGTTTGGACGCAATTGATAAATCCGTCTTGCTGATCGCGATCAGCTCATTGGTCTCGGAAGAAACGCCATACAAGTAAGGCGAGGCGTCCTCGGTCACCCAGCTATCGACTTTGTGACTACTAACGATCTGGCCGTCCGCCGCCGGCGAGAACGTAACCGTTGGCAGCGGCGACGCTAAATTCAAATCGTAAGCTTCAATCGGCCCCCCGGACGGAAAAGACGCTTGGAGGTACACGCGGCCGTTCTTGCCGATTAGCGCCTTGTCCGCTTCGTATGGATAAGACGCAACCCGGAGATACCGCTCCTTATCGTATAGCCCTTGCGAGGTCGCGACGTAAGCTCCATTCATATCCATAATGGATGAGATCAGGTAATTATATGAACCTTCTCTAGGATATGCGCCGTAAATCACGGCGAGGTCGGCGCCATCCAATCTGGATCCCCCGAAGAACACATCCTTGCCATCCGTCAAAATCATCGGATACGGGAAGCCGAACCCGTAATTGCCGTCATACGTGCTATCGCTTACCTTCCGATTGGCTTCATAGTCGAAGGCGATAAGATCCGACCCTGAACTGCCGGTCTCCCCAACATATAACAGATGACGGTTCTCGTCCGCCCTTAGTACCGGTCCACTCATGTAGCTAACCGGAAGAGACGAACTAATGCCCGTTGACCGTTCCAACTTGAACACTTGATTCTGAAAACCATAGGAATCCCCATTAATGTAAAAAATATAATCCCGCGTCGCCGCAAGCCGAAGCGGTTTAACCGTCGTCGCCAGCTGGGCGCCCAACGACCGGGATGTTGTATCGACGGTCTGAATGAACGAAGCCCCCGAGAGCGCAATAAACAGCTGGTCGCCGTATTGCTCGATATCCGATGGCTGCGAGCCGACGAGCAGTTCCTTCTCGATCGCCAGCGTTTGCCCGTTGATCACGTACAATTTATTCGCATTGCTCGAAATGGCATAGATGGCGTCCGCTGCGCCGTCATATACCCAATCGGTCAGCGTGGCGCCCAGCGCTAACGTACCGGCAGGCCTTACGGTCGAAGCCTCCGCATCCGCGTGAGCGGTTCCCACAACCGACGACTGTAGTCCCGAGAAGGGAGCACCCAACGTCACCGCCAGCATTAAACATAATAATCGTGCAAAAAAACGCTTCTTTCCCGACAAATAAGACATATACGACCCCCACAATGACATAAAATTGTCCTTCTCATATAAATTTCGATAACTAGGACTATATCCCTGTTTATTTTTTCTGTTTAAACATGAAATTTTGTTAAGCATGGTCACGGCAGACACAGCGAGCAACTATATGTCGCAACCTACAGCCGAAAAAAGGCGAGCCGTTACGGAATCCGAACGGCCTCGCCTTAACTCGTCTGCAATCTGTCCGGTTCTCGCCGGATTTTAGGTTAACGGTAATACGAGAGTACCCAGCAGACGCCGTTCCGGTCGGTGACGATGGCCAGCAAGCCGTTGAACGGCGCTTCGTATGCCTCCGTGTTGATCATCCCACCGGCTGCGAATTGCTCATACACATGCCGAAATGCCGCCTCGTCGTCGAGCTTCAGGAACACGCGCACGTAGTCGCCTTTACCGGTCGGCTTCGCTGCCTGCGTATCGGCGAACTTCAGCGTCGCGCCTTCGAGATGAAGATCCGCGTTCCATACGTCCTCGCCCTGTTTGCGCAGAATCGAAATTTCCCCGCCAAGAATACGCTGATAAAACTGGATCTCGTCCTTGCAGTTGTCCACCACGATAAACGGAAGTGCTATCATATTCATCATTCCTCCCCGAGATTATGTGAATCACTCTCTTAAGCTCACTGTCATTCGAACGCGGCGACTGTCCTTCGCGTTACTTCCACAAGCCGTCGGTCCGCACTGCACGCGCTTCCCGGCGCGTGGTGCCATCGCGGCATGCGGTGCTCGGTCACACTTCGGCGGTCAACCTCGTGCTGTACCGCGGCCTTCCGCTAAGAGTGCATTCTTCGCAAGCACCAACCTGCGCACTCATACGCACCTGTCTCGTCACTCCCCGTGCATACGCTACTCGCTTAAGTTCCGAAGCACCGTCTTGAGCAGGCCCATCATGACCTCGTACTGCTCGTCGCTGATGCCCTGGCGGGTCTTGCTCTTCACACGGTCCAGCGCCTGCTGCACTTTCGGTACCACATCGCGCCCCGCTTCCGTCAGATACAGCAGCTGGTAGCGATTGTCGGCCGGATCGGCTTCCCGCCGCACATAACCCTCGGCCTCCAGTTTGGCGATCGCCTTAGCGGTCGTCGTCTTGTCGATCAGCAGCTTCTCGCTCAGCGCCTTCTGCGTCGTCGCCTCTTGGTACGCAATCGCCATCAGGAAAATATATTGCCCGCTGCCGATCCGGTATGGCGCCAGCTCGGACGAAATCAGCACCTGCATATGGCGATAAATCGCCGAAATGTATTGGCCATGGGATTCGGAAGCTCCCCGGCTCGCAGGCGTCCATCCGTTCTCCATCTCGATTACCTCCTAAATAGGATGTCATTGCAACTAATTGCATTGTATGCGAAATAGGATGCTATTGCAACTATTTTAATTATCACGCCTTGAAATTTTATTAATGTAAAGTTTATCTTACATGGTGTATACTTTATATTACATCCAGCATATCCATAACTATTCCTATATCCACACGATCGTGGCCCTTTGAAAGAACGACGCTCCTTCCTGCCAATCGCTCGCCGCTCCCACCCCATACCTTCATCAAACGCGGAGGAAACGTTCTTCATCGCGAATAGCCGTGCAATCGATAACTTAAGGAGGAATATGAATGAAAGCTATCGTCTGTCCCACATACGGATCGCCGGATGTTCTATCGCTCCGGGACGTCGCCATCCCCTTGCCTGCTGACAATGAAGTCCGCATTCGTATTCATGCGGCTGTCGTCACGCCTGCGGACTGCGCCTTTCGCAAGGCCGACCCCGCTGCGATCCGGCTCATGTACGGGCTAGCCAGACCGAAATATCCGATCATCGGGGTCGAGCTGGCCGGGGTAATTGAATCCATCGGCAAAGACGTCACGCAGTTCAAGACAGGCGACTGCATATTCGGCATCAGCCCGAGACGGTTCGGCGCGTACGCGGAGTATGTGTGCCTGCCGGAGGATGCGCCGCTAGTCGTCAAGCCGGCTAACCTGACCTTCGAAGAAGCCGTTGGCATTTGCGACGGGGCGCTAACCTCGCTTATTTTCCTCCGTGATGTCGCCAAGATACAGCGCGGCCAGTCCCTTCTCGTGAACGGCGCTTCCGGCGCGGTTGGCGCCTATGCGGTACAGCTGGCTGCCTTTCTCGGCGCTGATGTGACGGGGGTATGCAGTACGCCGAATGTGGAGCTTGTCCAATCGCTCGGAGCCAGGCAGGTGATCGACTATACGCAGTCCGATTTCACCCGAAGCGGTCCGTATGACGTGATATTCGATGCGGTAGGCAAAAGCTCGTTCTCGCGATGTAAACAAACACTCCATCCAGGCGGGACATATCTCTCGACCGTTCCAACGCCGGCCATGCTGTTCCAAGCAGCTTGGACCTCGATCGGCACCGGCAAGAAAGCGAAATTCACCGCAGCCGGTCTCCGGCAGAACAAGGAGAATCTCCTCTTCCTGAAAACGTTGGCCGAGTCGGGCGGCATTCGGCCGGTCATCGACCGGCGTTACCCGCTGGAACGAATCGTCGATGCGCATCGCTATGTTGAAACGGGGCGTAAACGGGGGAATGTGATTATTACGGTGGAGGATTAAAGTAGCCTGATGCGGGATGGATGCGTTAGAATAAGGTACAAATCTCGTGAAAAAGGCGGTGTTTGGCGCGCTCCCTGCACGGGCGGCGCGCCGCAGATCATGTCCAACCGAATGGATCCCCGTGTCGTGCGCACCCGCCGGCTGCTGCGGAATGCCCTATTCGATCTGCTGAAAGAGAGGGATATCCAGCAAGTCACGATTCGGGATATCGCGGAACGGGCGAAGGTCAAGCGGCCTACGTTCTACCTGCACTACACCGATAAAGATGCGTTCGTTCTTCAATGCATCAGCGACATTCTGGACGAGCTCCGCGTGGCGGTCGGCTTCGATCCGCCCTTCGCTCACGACTTTGCGGCCAGCGAGCCCCATCCCGTGTTCGTACGCATGTTCCGGCATATCGCCGATCACTATCCGATCTATTCGGCCTTGCTCGTCCGCAATCGGATACCGGCATTCGCGGAGGGTTTGCTTGCTGTCTTGCACGAGTTCGTGCAGTCGGGCATCGACAAGACGGAGCCCGACGACGCCAACCTGACCGCTAACCGGGAAGTCATTGTCAAGTTCGTCGAGTCCGCCTTCCTCGAAGTCATCGTCTGGTGGGTGGAGAAGGGCATGCCCTATTCGGAGGAGAATATCGCCGCGCAATTGATGAACTTATCGCTGCACGGTCCTTACAAGCGAAATCCGATCCGGCTCGAGAGGCGCGGATCGGATTCGTAAACGTCCGGCCGCGCGTCCGCGGCCGGATTTATTTTTGTATTACAGAGCGGTCCATCCGCCATCGATGACCAATTCCGCGCCCGTCATGAAACGCGATTCGTCCGAAGCGAGGAAGAGCACGCCGTAAGCGACGTCTTCCGGATTGCCGAAGTAAGGCAGCTGCGTGAACGTCTTGTAGAACGGCAGTGCTTCCTGGAACGACGGCGCCGTCATCGGCGTCTCGATAATGCCGGGATGCACCGAATTGACGCGAATGCTCTTCTTCGCGAATTCGACCGCGGCCGCCTTCGACAACGAACGGAGCGCGCCCTTCGCCGCCGTATAAGCGCTGGAGCCCGCCATGCCAACGATGCCGCCAATTGACGAGATGTTGATGACCGAGCCAGCCCCCGCTTTCTCCATCTCCGGAATCGCATGCTTCATGCCGAGCACGCAGCCGTTCAGGTTGATGCTCATCACCTGGTCCCACTTCTCCATATCGATCCCGCTCGCGAGCGTCATCGTGGAAGCGATGCCGGCATTGTTGACGAGAATGTCGACTTTGCCGTATTTCTCAACCGTCTGACGCACGACCGCCTTCCAATCTTCCTCCGAAGCTACGTTATGCGCCAATGCCATTGCTTCTCCGCCCTCGTTCAGGATCTCCTGCACGACTTCCTGCAGAGCCTCGGCCTTTAGATCGGTCGCAACTACTTTCGCGCCTTCGCGCGAAAACAGCTTCGCTTCCGCCGCTCCCATACCGTTCGCCGCGCCCGTAATAATCGCGACTTTGTTGTCCAAACGTCCCATAGCCATACGCCTCTTTTCCATGTCTATTGTTCCTAAGAGTTGGGCGCCCGAACTCTATTATACGCCTATGGGTCTAATTTGTGAAGTTATTGACTTCGTGTCATTTAAGTTTCAGAGATCATGCTCAACATGAGAAGCTTGCCTGGCCCTTAGGTGAACAGAAAAGCCAAAAGAGGGCTGCAACAGACTGCTTGCTCGCAATCTGTCGCAGCCCCCGAGCCCGCGCCTGACGCAGATTCTCGGCCCTAACGCTTCTACAGGTTCAGCCAATCGGTCCCACACTACACTTTGAAGGTCTGAATGACCTCTTCCAGTTCTTCGGCCATGGTGCTCAAGGTTTCGGCCGAGGCGGTAACCTCCTGCATCGAGGCGGTTTGCTCCTCTGCCGCTGCGGCGACATTTTGCGTGTTAGCCGCCGCCTGTTCGGCAATTAGAGCGATTCCCTCCAATGTCCCGGCCATAGACTTCGCGCTGACCCGGGCCTGGTCCGTTACCAACGAGACCCCCTCCGCCTCGGATGCGATAGTGGCTACCGCGGTTGAAATCAGCGCAAACGACTGCCCTGCTTCCTCAAAGAGGGAAATTCCCCCACTGATAATGGATCCACTTTCATGTATGGCTTCCGTTGTTTCCTTGGTAACATGTTGAACCTCTTCGATCCGGCTCCGGATTTGTCCGGCAGCAGCATTGGATTGTTCGGCAAGCTTCCGGATTTCCCCCGCTACTACCGCAAAACCGCGTCCCTGCTCTCCCGCTCTTGCCGCTTCAATTGACGCATTCAACGCAAGAAGATTGGTTTGACTCGCAATCTCCTTAATGATGTCGATAATCCCGCCAATCTCGGTCGCTTTTTGTTCCAGCGATACGACGCTGCCGGCGATCTGCGCCGACGCGGACCGGACCTTGTCCATATGCTCGATCGCGTTGGTAACAACCCGTCTGCCCTCCGCTGTTGTATGGTTCGCCTCCTCCGTCAAATCGGCCACCTTTGCGACAGCTTCCGCGGCCTCATCCATCCGACCCACCATATTTATGGATTCCTGCATGGCCTTCGCGGTATCGGCTACCTGCCTTTCCGTTCCAATAGCAACCTCCTGCATAGAGGTAGCAATCTGTTCCGATGCCTTTCCCGTCTGTTCCGAACTTGCCGACAAATCGGAGGATGTGGAAGCAACACGTCGGGTATTGCCCTGTACTACATGCACAAGGTCTCTTATATTCTTCTTCATGACTTCGAAGGATTCAGTTAGCTCTCCTAACTCATCTTTATTCTTCACGTTGACCCTCTCGCCGGTAAGATCGCCTTGCGCAATCCTTCTTGCAGCCGCAACGAGAGCCAGTACCGGCTTACTGATATTCCGGGAAATCCAGAGGCCGATGATCGCCGCCAAAACTACGCTTGCTGCGCTTACGAGTATAACCGTTAAAATCACCCGTTTTACAAGCGCTTTATTCTGGGCGCTTCCTTCCTGCATAACCTTTGCCTGCTCCTGCGTAAGCTTGTCCGCAAGCGTACTAATTTCGCGGGACATGGGCACTAACGTATCGCTTGCAATCCGTTTCGCTTCCGTCGGATTTGCAGCCGCCGCCGCGACAACCTGCTCCGAGACCTTTTCATATTCTTTGTTTATCTCAGAAATTTGGGTTGCCATCTTCTTGATTTCAGCTCTTCGAATGAGCGGGCTAGTCTCCTCTACCTTGGTTTGAATAGCGTCGATCGCGTCTTGTAACGTATCCGCCGCTCCCTGTTCCCCAATGAGAATACCCCGAAGTCCGGCGACCTGGCGCGCCGCGTTAAACTGAATGTCTTTGGTGTTGCTTAGAATAACCATCCGCCTGTCTACCAAATCGGAGTAGGAATTATTTACCTTTTCGATTTCATATAAGCTAAATCCGCTAACAATGATAAGAAGCAATCCAATGCTTAAGAAACCCGACAACAATTTTTGACCAATTGACTTCACGATGACCCAACTCCTTTAGCTCGATATACCATGATGTAGTGAAATGCAGAACCTATACTCAGCATAGGTTAGTTAGTGATTACTAATCATATTGCTTTTGTAGTTTAGTCCTTTTGTCCGACAAAGTAAATAGGTTTTAGGTCAATTGGACCAAAAAAAATAAAAAAAAAAAGAAAGCCTTCGCTGATGAAGACTTTCTCTTCTTTCCATTGCACCTTACGGGAAAACCTTTAAGGAATGTCTACAGGAGCCCCATCTTTCTCAGCATTTCATCGAGCTTACCAGCATCCAGCGGTTTAGGGGCATACATCTCCACATCGGGGTCCAGCGGATGTGTAATAAATTCGGGATTTAATGCCGTCGTCAAGATCACCTTCGAGCGGCTGCTCCCCTTAATGCCGTGCTGTTTCTCCATCTGTCGAACGGCTTTCAGCACTTTAACGCCATCCAACTTAGGCATCATAACGTCCAAGCAAATCAACCCGTACGGTTGACCCTCCTCGATGGCAAGCTGAATGGCATCCAACGCCTCCATCCCATCTACGGTTTGGTCGCAATCGCCGTAGCTGCTCATTAGCTGAGACAGAAAGCGCCGGCTTGCCAGATCGTCCTCGGCCACTAATATTCTCATAACACTCCTCCTTGAATCATTCCCTGTAACTGTCGATGAAGTGCCTTCACCCGCTCGACCACTTCTTCGCGGCTCTCCTTCCGTGCCGATAGCTCGATCTTAAATGCGCCGTTCTTGAGTGTTCCCGCATCGACAAGCAGGGACAATTCCTTGATCTTATGGGCTTTACCCTCAATCAATGAAAAATCCCCATATTCCGCCAGGGACATCAGCTCTTCGACGTAACTGCCTAGTTCCGCTTTGACCGACGATGCGTCGAATTCCCGTGCATGCTTCTCCGCCTGTTCCCGTTCCGCAATCGGAGGAACGCGCGGAGGCACTCCTTCGTCACCCTCCACCGGCAGGGTACCGATTACGCCAAGCCGTACGGTAAAAGAAAAAGAAGCACCCTTCCCCTTCTCCCCTTCCGCCCAAATGCGGCCGTCCATCATTTCCACGAGCTGCTTACAGATGGCGAGCCCTAAGCCTGTTCCTCCGAAACGCCGGGTAAATGAGCCGTCGATTTGGCTGAAGGGTTGAAACAAAAGGCGCTTTTCATCCTCATCGAGTCCAATCCCGGTGTCGGTTACTGTGAACAGCAATGCTGCTTTATCTTCCGCGGCTGAATATCGGGAAACCGTAATCGTGATCGTTCCCTCTTCCGTAAACTTGATGGCGTTGTCAATCAAATTGTTGATGACCTGCTGAATCCTCAAGGGGTCACCGAACAGGCGAAGCGGCACATTCGCCGCAATCGTTGAACGCAGCTCCACGCCCTTTTCCATGGCGAGTCTCTTGTGGGATTTCAAGATTTTTTCCATTACACGGTGCAAATCGAACTCTACCTGCTCAATCATTAACTTTCCCGCCTCGAACTTCGAGAAATCCAAGATGTCGTTGATCACTTTAAGGAGCGTATCCGCACTGTGCTTGGCAATGATCAAATTCTCCCTCTGTTCGCTAGACAACTCTTTCTTTAAGGTGAGGTCGATCATGCCGAGCATTCCGTTGAGCGGCGTTCGGATCTCGTGACTCATATTGGCGACAAATCGGCCTTTCGCCTGATTGGCTGCTTCCGCAATCTCCCTCGCACGGATCAGCTCCTCCTCCGCCCTTTTACTTTCCGTTATATCGTCGAGCGTCAACATCATCACCCGTTCTTGCTGTACGGTAAGCGGAACGGCACCGAGGCGGAACCATCGATTTTCATGTTCGTCTTTTTGGATGAGGGGCAGTTGCATCTGTACGTTTCTCTGCGGTACGGAGTCGAACCAGCGCGTGATCATGCCCCGTAACCTGCAAGTGCTGCATGAGTCGGCCTTCACGGATCCCTCGTCGTCACAGAGGCATAAGAATAAGTCATTGAGGTGAATGGGGTTGTCAGGCATCTGGGACATATGGTTGATAAGCTCGTTGGATTGCAAAATGTTGAACCCGCGATCTACGATGACCATCCCTAACGGGGCATAGTCGAAAAACATTTTGAAATTATTCCGTTCGGTTACTAAGTCCTCTTCCGCTTTCCTTAACCTTGTGATATCCCGGAACACAACAACGATTCCCGTGCGGATATCTTCGTTATTTCTAATTTCCGACACGCTGGCGGAAATGTATTTTTGACTCCCCGTTTTATCAACAAGTGTCGAGTTCCGCTTCAGGCCGCTAGAAGAAACCCTCGCCCCCGCAATAAGCGGCAACTCCAAAGGGGCGCCCGATGCGTCCACCAGTCGAAATATGGACGTCAGTGGCCGTCCGATCGCCTCTTGCGAGGACCAGCCGGTCAATTTGGCCGCGGCTTCATTCATGAATTTGATGTTCTGATTCAAGTCCGTCGTGATAACGCCTTCGGCAATGCTGGCCAGCGTAAATATCATGCCGCCCCCTCCTAGCACATGTTCAGATAGCTGCTGACCGCTGAAACCGCCCGCTCTTTCAGGGAAAACGAAAAGTTGCTTAACCGCCAACGCAGGGTTATCAGTTGGAGCAATCCGTACACCGTGTCCGCAGCATCCTCGCTGCCGATCGCCTCCTTAATTTCCCCGGCTTTCTTTCCAGCCTCCACCAGAGCGTAGATGAAGTCATAGTGTGCCTGATGAATCTCCTTCACCCGGTCTACCGTCGCCGGCTCGTAGGTCAGGAAATCGAAAGACATCGTAACGGCGGTTATTGCCGGATAATTCTCGAAATACTCCGTAAACTTCTGAATATAGAAAAGGACCCCTTGCTTGGAGGTCTGCTGCTGATTTTTAATCGTCTCAAAAACCAGATGATCGTAATGCGTATAATGGTCCAGCACCGCCAGAAGAATATCCGACTTGCTGTCAAATTGACGGTATAAGGCAGGCTCCGACACGCCTTGACGTTTGGCGATTTCCCTTGTTGAAAGCCCCTGGACACCCAGCTCATGAATAATTTCTATAGCAGTAAGGACGATACTGTCTCTTCTGTTCACGTACGATTTGCTCATCTTGAACTGTCCACCCTTCGGGCCAATCTAATAGTTAGTGTCTACTAACTACTCATTTTATGTATTCTATGTTGTTTTATCCGTTTTGTAAATAAAAACTCCCACTCACTCCTCCTCAGATCAGGATTTCCAAAAAAACGTTTTACTTTTCTCGAAGAAGAGATTACACTTTGATAAATAGGTTAGCGAGTGATAACTAACAAAAAGGTAAAGGATGGGATTGGAATGAAACTCAATCAAATTCAACTTGGTGCGTTTTTGAGTAAGATTTATCTCCTCACCGAATCTGGCTATTCGCTGCTGGATAGCATCGATTTAATCCGGAAGAACACGCACAGCCCCGAGTTTTTGCCGATTTCGAGAATTGGTTTTGATCTTCAAGAGGGGTATAGCTATGACTTGGCGATCGAAATGAACAGTGAGCCTCTCGACGAGGTGATACGGCATGCCCTTCATAACCTGAACACGGATAGCCAGTTTTGTCGTCTCCTTCCAGCGATTATTACTTCGTTAAAGGCAGCGTAACCTTTTCCGCCGATCTTCCACAAACACTTCCTTGAACGTTATTGCGCTACGTATGATAATGAGTACATCCCTTCATGATTCACACCTAGAGAGGACTATCCAATGGATCAGCAAATCATACAGCGCAACAATGTTCATGTCGTCGGCAAAGGTTCTCAACCCATCATTTTCGCCTCCGGGTTCGGATGCTCCCAAAAGATGTGGCGGTACGTAGCCCCTGCATTCGAAGAAGATTACCGCGTGATCTTATTCGATTACGTCGGTTCCGGTGCGTCCGACCAGTCGGCCTACGATCCTGCCCGGTATGGTACGCTAGCCGGTTACGCTCAAGATGTGGTGGACGTCTGTACCGCGCTTGATGTCACCAATGCGATCCTGGTCGGGCATTCCGTTGGGAGCATCATCGGTCTGCTGGCCTCGATTCAGGAGCCCGCACTTTTTAACCGTCTAGTGATGATTGCCCCCTCCCCCCGCTATTTGAACGACCCGCCGGACTACTTCGGGGGTTTTGAACGCAACGATATCGAACGTTTATTTGAATTAATGGAGTCGAATTATATAAGCTGGGCTGGCACGTTGTCTTCGTTAATCATGCAAAACCCATCCCGGCCTTATTTGGCACAGGAGCTAGAACAAAGCTTCTGCGCCGTCCAACCGAGGATTGCGAATCAGTTCGCAAGAGCGACGTTTTTATCCGACCATCGGGAAGATCTGGCTAAAGCCCAGGTGCCGTCCCTCATCCTCCAATGTGATCAGGATCGAATAGCGCCTATGGATGTGGGACTGTATATGCATCGCCACATGCCGCATAGCCAACTCGAATTTATGATGGCTACCGGCCACTGTCCCCACATCAGTCATCCGGAAGAGACCGTTCAGTGGATTCAGCGTTATTTGAAGTTGACTCCATGTTGACTTCGAGCATAAAAAATACAGAGCGACGGTTTTGGGTTCACCGTGCTCTGTATTTTGGTTAATACGGATATTCGTCTCCCGCGGTCCTCACTCTTTACCAGTGGCGATTGGGTTACCAGCTCTCGATATCCAATCGCTCCAGCTATCGTTTGCAATTACTCCGCTACTTGAATTTTCAAGCGCACAGGTTTCTTTATCTTCATAAAGCCATTTGCGCTAAAAGATTCCGCTAGCACCCACACATGTCCGGTGGAATCAATTGCATAGCATTCGGATTGCGTAGCGACAATATCCTCTGCTCGAACGTCATTCAAATGGATTTCGGGGACGAAATCCATTTCTGTTTTTGGCATGTGAAGCCTGGTTTTTTGCAGCCCTTCAATCGACTTCTTATCACCTGAAAAGGTTCTGTTTTCAGTCCCAAGTCGATAGAGCGGCGAGGCATGTTTAGAAGTGTAATATCCGTCTTCCCCCGGTTGGTCATGGTTTACAAAAAAGCTGCACACCTCTCCCGTTTGAAACAACACAAAAATTCTATATGTTGTTCGGACAACTTTTTTAACCTTCTCCAGAATTTTCGTAGGTTCATACTTCTCCTTGAAATATCTGTCACTGCCACCAACGTAAGCGTCTGAGGTCCCCCAAGCATACAAGTCCCGGTTCTCCGTAATCGCGTATACGAAATTATAAGCCTGCACCGCCTGTACGACATGCGTGAATTCTTTCACGGGTTGCTGATCCAAGATGCCTCCTCTAGGCGCGCCCCTCCACAGATATAAATCGCCATTTTCCATAATGGCATGGACAGCATACCCATCGCTATCGATTGTCTTCACATTCTTCAGGATACAATTGCTTTTTCCATCCGTCAGATCTCCAAGCTGACCATATGCATTTTGGCCAAAACCATACAACTCTCCCGTTTGCGTAATTGCAAACGCATCATATTCCGTTACATGAATCCTTTGAACATCTTTGCGAAGACAGATAAAATCATCGCTATTCCATGTCAAGCCGTAGCTGTATAGCTTCCCTGAACTCAGCAGGAAGTAAGCATCCCGAGCTCTTATTCCAACATCCTTTACGTCGTTCAAGGGCAACCTTTGGGGGATTGAAGTTCCATGCGGGGAGTGCTCGCCCCAACCTATTAACTCTCCCGAGTCGTTAATTGCATAGGCTGAGTAGCTTCCCATGGATACTTCAACGATTCGTTCCAAGATCTTCACTGGCTTTTTCCGATTTTGAATGGAGGCATCCCCCAGGACACCATAACTTTTGTTTCCCCAAGTATAAAGTTCCCCTTCTTTTGTAACCATCGCCATTGTTAAGGAGCCAGGGCGTAGTATTGCAGCTTCGTATTTCTTTTCTTTGGTTTTACCTTTTGGCTGCGGGGAAATATTCGTGTTCCAAGGAGTCTGGGGAGCTGGCAAAAGATCTACCTGCGTCTCCGGTCGGAATGGCAGATTGAAATGAACCTGCAGATAATCGCAAAGATCCCATAGATCGAGCTCTTTACTGATCCATTCCAATTCCTTGGCATTTAATTCGATACCTAATACTTCATATATCTTATCTGTATTAAACTGTTTGCGCTTTAAGCCATAGCCCTCTAACGCGGTGCCTTGAATGCAAGAAGCGACTTTTTTACCAACTTGCATCAAATGAATCTCCATAACATCGTCATCGAAGTACTCAACGCTCAAAATAGGAAAGTTGATTTTCCTTGAAAGTCTCTTGGCCTCCGCTATCGTTGAACCCCATTGCAGCGACTCACTAAAGAGGCTAGTCCATCCGGAAGAAAAGTTGCTTATTTGAGGATTCATAAGCGAAGCCGTCAATATTGATGTTTCATCTATAACTTCTTCAGTACGAATATGAATGCTTCCGAATTTAGAACCCATAAGAAAATCCCCTTTCTCCGGTTGGGAACGAGCTGAACCGTCTATTTGAAATAGTAGTACAGGTTCATTTTTCTAGGTTTACTATATACATGATTTTACAATTGGTATATTAATTATTCTGTCCTCCATTTTATCGGCAAACCCGTTGTGGTCACCTTTTTGTGTTGATTTTATGTTGATTTTATGTTGATTAACTCGTTTACTTGTGTTCTTGAACCCCACATTGTTGACTCTTCGTTGACTTGCCCCAATCAATCTTCAATCTGTTGACTCAATAGCATAAATGTTCGAGAACCAATTGTTGTGCACCTTCTAGAAGTGTGTACATCTTCTCTATGGGAGTTCGACGTAAGCATCTGCTTCGATCAATTGTTAACTTCGTGTGGACTTAAGCCTATAAAAAATACCAGAGCATCGGCATCCCTCTCGCCGTGCTCTGTATTGAACTTCACATACTATATATGCACATTTCCGTCCTTATTCCTCGCCTTTTGCCACCACATTCCCCTCATAACTAATCCAATCACTCCAGCTCCCCGCGTACAGCTTCACGTTCGAGTAGCCCGCTTCGAGCAGCGCCATCACGTTCGGCGTCGCGGTGACGCCCGAGCCGCAGTAGACGATGATCTCGTCGTCCTTCGCAAGGTTCAGCCCTTCGAATCGCGCCGCTTGCTCCTCCGCGCTCTTCCACAAGCCGTCCGCGTCGCGGCCTTCCGCCCACAATACGTTCTTAGCGCCCGGGATGTGACCGGCCACAGGGTCGATTGGTTCGACTTCACCGCGATAGCGCGCAGGCTCACGAGAATCGATCAGCGTCGCGCGCTTCGCGCCGGCGATGACGTCCTGCACATCATATACCTCTGCCAGCAGATTGTGCTGCACGGTCGCGAGGAATTGCGCCGGGATTGTAATCTTCTGCTCGCTCGTCACCGGGAAGCCCGCTTCCTGCCAGCCTTTGAACCCGCCGTCCATGACGAACACGTTCTCGTGGCCGAGGTACTTCAGCAGCCACCACAGACGGGAAGCCATCGCGCCGCCCTGATCGTCGTAGGCGACGACGCGCGACTCGTTGCTAATGCCGGTTTTCCCGAATCGCGCCGCCAGCGCAGCCGGGTCCGGCAGGGGGTGCCGTCCGCCGCTGCCATCGGCTTGGATCGGCGCGGACAAGTCTTGCTCCAGATCCAAATATACCGCGCCCGGCAGATGCGATTCCTCGTACGCCGCGCGGCCCGATTCCGGCTTGCCCAGCGCGAACCGGCAGTCCACGATGACGACGTCCGGCTCGTACATGCGCGCCAATACCCATTTCGCCGAAACGATTGCGTTCATTCTCATCTCTCCTCTATGTTCGTGACCAGTCCGGCATCTTCGCCGTCCGGTACACCATTGATCCTTTATGTGCTCACCTGCGCGAGTTCTCCCTACTTACAGTATCGTAGGCTCGCCGCCCATGTCCAGTGGGGGATTGCACGAGGTCGTGGATCGAACGGGGAAGCGGCTCCTTAAGTTTGCTATACTATTGGCAAAAGGAGTGTCCGTCACATGCCATCCCCATCCTACGCGCTTCCGCTGCGGCTGCCTTATCGGGTGACGCCGCTGACGGAGGCGCAAGCCGCCGCACTGTCCGAGTGGCGTTATGAACCGCCATATACCTTCTATCATTGGCTCAGTTGGGCTGATATGCAGGCGCAGGAACGCGAGTTCGGCGACCCGGCGATTCGCCGTGAGCAGTACGCCGCTGTCCTCGACGCGGACGGGACGTTCATCGGCTTCGCGCAATTCTTCCCCCTGACCGGGGTGACCCGTCTTGGACTCGGCATGCGGCCGGATCTGTGCGGCCGCGGGGCTGGACTAGCCTTCGTGCAGACGATCGTGCGGGAGGCGATGCGCCGTGCCCCCGGCGACGAGATCGACCTCGAGGTGCACGATTGGAACATGCGTGCCATCACCATCTATGAGCGGGCTGGATTCGTCATCAGCGACAGATACGAGCTGACCCTCGCCGGGAGTCCCCAGACCGTCCTCTGCATGGTTTATGCGCCTTCCGAGTAATCATCTCGGCTATTCTTCTCCCTATGCAGGATGCGCTCAACGATAGACGGGGGTACACCGCCCTTTTTGAAGCGCTTTCAACACTGCGTTCTATCCGCCGCGCTCTCCGCATATTTTGATGAGGAGCGAGGAAAAGGGCGGTATGAATCAAGACGGCGCGACGCATCAAGCGATGCCGTTGCCGTCTTCCGGCCGGGCCGCCGCCTCTTCGCTCGCCAAGACGTTCGCGGGAGGCGATCCGATGAAAGTTTGGAACATCGTCAGTCTGGCTGTTCTCATTCTCGGAGGCTTAAACTGGTTGCTTGTCGGCTTGTTCGAGTGGAACCTCGTGGAAGAGCTGTTCGGCGGAACTGATGAGGTCGTTACCCGGATTATTTATGTCATTGTCGGCTTATCGGCGCTATATGGGCTCTCGTTCTTCACCAAAGTCTCGGAAGAGTGAACCCGGGCGACGTCCGAACCGTTCGATCCTTCGCTAGCCTCGTGCCCTATCGCACGAGGCTCTTTTGCGCGCCAAGCCAAGTGCTGCGGATGACGCAATCTTGCTTGGCGACGCGTGTTTCGTTCCGGGGAAATATGAAAAAAGCCGTCACCCCTATCCATCTTTCGCGCGGGTCTGCAGCGAGAGAGGGATACGGATGACGGCCGGAGCGATGCTGGCTCCTACAGCATAGGTGTGATGCTATCCGCGTAGTCCTGCAAGGCTTTCACGAACATGAATGGGACCAGACCGATTGCAACTACACCATAGCCGATACCTTTGAAAACTGCCATAACATTCACCATAATAATTCTCCTCTACTCCTGTTGTTGGGTGAATCGCAACCGGCTATCGTGGTCCCTGTTTATGTAGGACTTTAGACCCTGTGGTTTTGCGCCGCTGACTTTCGTCAGGTTTGCCCTAAAGCAGTGCTTTTTTGCGATTTCTGTGTTGCTTATGTGTCTATTCTATGAACTAGCCGACAACTTGTCCACTGGTAATATATGCTCAACACCGTGTTTAAAATTAGGTCTTAATTCTCACTTAATTAAAAGAACGGCAGGACCGATAGTTTACGGTCTGCCGCTCTTGATTACAGTGGTTTTCATGGGATAGATCCGTCGCTGCGTACTAAACCAGCCTAATAATCCGGCTTTCCTTCCCGTCAATGGATACCTCGATACAGTGATGCTTCGCCCGGTACGCGACCAGACCGCCGCCCACCTTAATGACCGGATCTTCGCCAAGGCCATAGAACACATCGTCCGCCAATGCCTCCAGCACGTCATGCCGCTCCCCGGCCTCCATTTGAGTCCACTCTTCCTCCTCCATTTCAAAGAAGAGATACCCGTCTCCGATCGAACCGATTGCCTCGGTCAGCTCCTGCAAAATCTCCTTATACTCCCGCGCATGTTTGACGCCCATCTTCTATCGCCGCCTTTGCCTCAAAATCCGCAATCCTTCGTTCATTCTACACGATTTCCATGGAAAATTAACGTTATACCCGTTTTTCGGGGCAAATGCTCTAATTTCCGTTGCGATTTTGACGATAACTATTAATAGAGTACATGATGTCGAAAAGCCGTTTAATTTGTCAGCATTTCGCCAGCGTTCGCCCATAAGCGAAGCGGTACGGCTATGCGCGGCATGCAGCGTATGGCTCGACTTATTAAATACTATATTAGATGGGGTGTAGGAATTGGAAAAATCAACGTTAATCGGTGTAGTGCTCGCGCTTATCTCGATCTTCGTCGGCATGGTGCTGAAAGGTGCGCCGCTTGGAGCCCTCATGGTTCCCGCCGCTTACCTGATCATTATCGGGGGCACGGCTTCGACGCTGTTCATCGGGTTCCCAATGGCTGAGGTCATGAAACTGCCGACGCTGCTCAAACTGATCTTCAAAGAGCAAAAGCTGATCCAACGCCAAGAGCTCATTACGATGTTTGTGGATTGGGCGTCCGTTACGCGCCGCGAAGGTCTGCTCGCGCTGGAGTCGAAAGTCGAGGAAATTCAAGACGGTTTCTTGCGTAACGGCATGCGGATGATCATCGACGGCAATGACCAGGATCTCGTGCATGACGTGTTAATGGAGGATATCGCCGCCACCGAAGAACGCCACCGCGTCGGCGCCCAAATTTTCACCCAAGGCGGTACGTACGCGCCGACACTCGGCGTACTTGGCGCCGTGGTCGGTCTTATCGCGGCCCTGCAGGACATGGCTGACATGGAGAAGCTCGCCCATGCGATCGCCGGCGCCTTTATCGCGACGCTGCTCGGTATCTTCGTCGGTTATGTCGTCTGTCACCCGATTTCCAACAAGCTGAAGCGTCTGTCGAAACGCGAGATGGAAATCAAAACGATGATGGTCGAGGGGCTGCTGTCCATTCAATCCGGCGTATCCACGACGGCCATCAACCAGAAGCTGTCCGTCTACCTGACGCCAACGGAGCGCGCGAAGATGGAGCAGAAGGGAGCGGTAGCCGGTGAGTAAAAAGCATAAGCATGCTCACCACGAGGAACACGTCGACGAATCCTGGCTTATTCCCTATGCGGACCTGTTGACGCTGCTGCTCGCGCTTTTTATCGTATTATTCGCGATGAGCTCGGTCGATGCCAAGAAATTCGAAGAGATGGCGCAAGCCTTCAACAGCGCGCTTAACGGCGGCAGCGGCATATTGGATAACACCTCAGTCATGGAGACTGGTCCCGTAGATGGCAAGAAGCAGAACAAGGACGAGGACAACTCCACGTCTGCCGCGACGCAGACGCAATCCCCATCCAAGTCGTCGAAGGAGCGCGAAGCGCAGAAGCAGAAGGAACAGCAAGAGCTGGAGAATCTGAAGAAGAAGGTCGACAATTATATCAAGGCGAACGGCTTGTCGTCCCAGCTCAACACGAAGCTTAACCAATCGCAGCTGATGATTACGATTAGCGACAACGCCCTATTCGCTTCGGGCAGCGCGGTCGTCAAAACGGATTCACGCAAGCTCGCTTACGCGATCGGCAACATGCTCGTGGCCTACAATGATTACGATATCGTCGTCTCCGGCCATACGGACAATCAGCCGATCTCGACATCGGAATTCAAGTCGAACTGGGATTTGAGCTCCACCCGGGCAATCCGGTTCATGGATATTCTGCTCAGCAACAAAAGCCTGGATCCGCGCCACTTCAGCGCGATCGGCTACGGAGAATACCGCCCGCTCGAGGAGAACGATACTGCGGCCAACCGTGCGAAGAACCGCCGCGTCGAGGTATCGATCATTCGCAAGTATATCGACGCCTCGAACGCAAGCGACATCCCGGTAACGCCTTAATTGATTGTTTCTAGTATGAACAACGAAGAGCCCGATTTACTCGCCGATGGCGCAGGTAAATCGGGCTCTTCTTCATGATGGCGCATCTTCTGGTCATCCGCGCCTTAGCTGGCCGGTCCGGCCAGCCTCGCCTCCGCCTAATCCAGCTGCGCGAATAATTCAGCTAGCTCCTCGCTCGTCAAATCGCGCCACTTGCCGGTCTGCAGCGCGCCAAGCTTAATATTCATGATCCGCACGCGGCGAAGCTTGCGCACCTGATAGCCGAACGCCGCGCACATCCGCCGGATCTGGCGGTTGCGGCCCTCGTTGAGGATAATCCGGAACACGCGGTCGCTCTCTTTGGTTACTGTGCAAGGGAGCGTCATACTGCCGAGAATGTGTACGCCTTCGCTCATGGCCTGCACGAATTTCGGCGTAATCGGCCGATCGACGGTGACGACGTATTCTTTGTCGTGCTTACCTTCGGCCCGCAGGATGCGGTTGACGATATCTCCGTCGTTCGTCATCAGAATCAAGCCTTCGGAGTCCTTGTCCAATCGGCCGATCGGGAATATCCGCTCACGATGGCCGACGAAGTCGACGATGTTACCTTCTACGTGTCCTTCCGTCGTGCTCGTGATCCCGACAGGCTTGTTCAGCGCGATATACACATGGCTCTTCTGCTCGCCGATCGCCTTGCCGTCGATGCGTACATCATCGCCAAGCTCGGCCTGGCTGCCCAGCTCCGCGACGACGCCGTTAATGGTGACGCGACCGGACTCGACCAGCTTGTCCGCTTCCCGTCTCGAGCAGACGCCTGTTTCGCTAATAAATTTGTTGATCCTCACCCTGATGTCCTCCTGGCTTATCCGATCCGGGATGCGGCTTCGGCAATCCCGTCATTCTCATAGATCCATGTGCCGTCGCCCGAAGCGGCGGCCGCGGTCTTCCCAGCGCCGGACGCTACCGCACGCATGGCACGCGCGACTTCCCGATCCGTAATCGGTTGGTATTTGCGCAATGGTCCGACAAGCGCCCAACGGACAATAGGCGTTAGCAGCACCGCGACCCGCTCAACGAGCCGAAACTCGTCTCGCTTGCCCATCAGCAGCGACGGCCGCAGCACATGCAGCTCTGGCAGGCCTTCGGCGGTCAGCGCTTGCTCCATCTCGCCTTTCACCCGGCTGTAGAAGATCCGGGAGGCGACGCTTGCGCCCATGGCTGATACGACGACCATTCGTGCCTCGTGCCGCGCAGCCCATGCGCCAAGCCGGACGGGGTATTCGTAGTCCACCTTCCGGAATGCCTCTTGCGAGCCTGCCGTCCTGATTGTCGTCCCGAGCGCACAGTAGACAACATCCGCCTCTACGCCCGCGAGCGCTTCCTCAAGCCGTTCCAGGTCGGCCACGATGACACGCAGCTTGCCGCTTGCCGCAGCCTGCTGCAGCGAGGGGTCGATCAGCGGTCTTCTAACCAGCACGGTGACGCCTGCGCAGCTTGCATCGCGTGACAGCTGCCGCACCAACTCGCTGCCCACAAGACCGGTCGCGCCTACGACCAGCGCGTTATAGGGGGCAACCTTCGCGCCGCTGTCCGTCTGCCTCGTATCGTCCTTCATCACGCGCAACGCACCTTTCTTCTATTGTACACGATTCTGCGAACCCTCGCCCTCGCCGGAGACGTTCGGCTGTTCGCCGAGCGGCAGCGTAATCGTCACCGTGGTGCCGACACCGACCTCGCTCGCGATCTCGAGCGTCCCTTGATGACTCTGAATAATGCGCTGGCTCACCATGAGCCCCAGTCCCGTTCCGGTCTCTTTGCCGGTGAAGAACGGATCGCCCAGCTTCGGAATCATTTCCTCCGGGATGCCAATGCCTTGGTCCATGATCGTCAAGGAGACGTTCCGGGCGTTCAAGCGGGCGATGCGAATCGTGATCTCCCCGCCTTCGGGCATCGCTTCGATCGCATTCTTCAGCACGTTGATGAACACCTGCTTTAGCTGATTTTCTTCGCAGGAGATGATGCACGTGTCCGTCGTAAAATCGATCTTAAACATAATGTCGCACAGATGGGCTTGGCTGTCGAGCAGCGAAATGACGTCTCCGAACACGTACCGCACGTCCTTCGTCTCGAATCGGGTCGCCTGCGGCTTGGCCAAGATGAGAAACTCGCCCACGATCAGGTTAATTCGGTCCAACTCGGACAACATAATATCGATATGCCGGGTGTTCAGCTTGCCGGTCTCCTGCTGGAGCTGGAGGAATCCGCGCAGCGTGGTGAGCGGATTGCGGATTTCGTGCGCGACGCCCGCCGCCAATTGCCCCACCGTCGTCAGCTTCTCCGATCGGCGCAGCAGCTCCTCCATCTTGTTGCGGCTGGTGACATCCCGCGTGATGCTCGCCAGCGCGTTCAAGTCGCCATGTTGATCGCGAATTGGCGATGTCGTGATGCTTACATCGATCCACTCGCCGCCTTTCGTCACCCTTACCGTCTCCCGCGTATTCAGCAGACGGCCGGATTTCAGCCAGTTCAGCGCTTCCTGCTCTTCGCCGAGCAGCTGCTCCGGCACGAGCGGCAGCATCCGTCCGACCGCCTCGTCGGCCGCATAGCCGAACATGCGCTCGAACGCGCGATTCACCTGCAGAATACGACCTTCCAAATCCACCACATGGATCGCATCGGTCGTATGGTTAATGAACGACTCCAAATATTCTTTCATCGCGCGATTCTCTTCGAACGATACCTTTAGCTTGGCCATATAGATGCTTAAATTTTTGCTCATGGCGTTAACGCGATTCGCAAGCTGCCCGAACTCGTCCTTGCGCTTGACCTGGATCGCATCGTCAAATCGGCCGAACGACACCTCGTTAATTTTCCACAGCACATCGTTGATCGGCTGCATCAGCATGCCCGCGATCCAATAGCTGCCGATGACCAGAATAAGCAGCAGACAAGCGGCAATCCAAATTTGCGTCTTGCGCTGCTCCCATACCTGCTGCATCATCGGACCCTTATCCATGACGATTTCGAGCACGTAACCGTCTTCGGCATTCGGTCTGAAATACCCCTTGATAACTTGGCGCCCTTGCAGCTCGGCATCCCGATAGATCGGCGTTCCTTCCGCGGCTTCCGTCACATAGGCCGTATCTTGCGCGTCCGCATACAGTGACCCGCCGAATAACCGATTTGCGCCCGTTCCGTCGCGTTCGTTCGCCGGGGAAGCCGATCTCGCCTCGAAAACCGTTATCTCCAGTATCGCCGGATTATCCGCTATCATAACCGAGATGGCCGAATCCGGCCCCATCGCGCCTGCGAAGCGACTGCTCAGATTATCGATGGCCCTGCAGCTGATGATAACATGATGTGCAGCATTGTAGACGTAACTCCATCTCTCTCCTGATTGTGCGTCTGCCTCCCCATGCTGCACAGTGGAACCGATCACCGGCTCGGCCCCTTCCTCCGCCAGCGCCTGAATCCTCGAAGGATCCGCCGTCCATACCGAGTTGGCAATCGCGCTGGAGTGCTCGACAGAAGACGGCCCGATTGCGTATTGCCCATGTCCGTCCGGCAGCAGAATCGTAATCTCGGCAAGGCCCAGCTGTTTCGCAAGCGCCTGAAGCTCCTGCTGGTTAAGCCGATTCGCCGATTGAGCTAACGTTACGGATACGGCGCCCGAAGCGGCCTTCAATTTGTCCTGCAGCGTAAAGTCGATTAGCCGCACGCCATTGTTATAACGGTCGATCGAAGAGGACATCTGCTCGGCGCTTTGCGCGAGTTCCTTCTCCGTTTCGGATCGAAGGTTGACCCGTGTCGAATATTCATTCAAAATCACATTGAGGATAAGCAATACGAACACGATGAACGAGATGATGCAGGTGAGCTTTGTCTTGACTGACAATGTGCGACAACCCCTTTTCGAATGAAACCATGTGTGGATGAGCGATTGGATAATCCATCCCCAAGGTACCCGGATGAGCCGGGTATAACTTTCATAAGTTTGCGGGTTTATCCGCATTCCAAATGTCCTTATCTGTGGAATTCACGCGAATATCCAGGGATTGTCCACAAGTTATCCACGTTATACACATGCCTATTGAATAAAATGGGGATAATAATGTGAACAAAAGCACACTTATCCACAATTATATTCACAAGCTGTTAACAACGAATATTTGTTCGTGGCATAATTCGAGCGAAAACGACACGATTACGTTGTCGAAAAGAGCCATTGTACCACTAACTCTACAATGACGGAGGCTGCATGTTCATGTTTATACGCGAAGAAGATCAACACTGGATGCGGGAGGCGATCGAAGAGGCCAAAAAGGCCGAAGCCATCGGCGAGGTGCCGATCGGCGCCGTCATCGTCAAAGACGGTCTTGTCATCGGCCGGGGGCACAATCTGCGCGAGACGACCCTCGACCCGACGGCTCACGCCGAAATGATCGCGATCCGCGAAGCGAGCAAGCATTTGGACGCTTGGCGGCTTATGGGCTGTACGCTCTACGTGACGCTGGAGCCTTGCCCGATGTGTGCCGGGGCGCTGGTGCAGAGCCGCATCCACAAGGTCGTGTACGGCACGACCGACCCGAAAGCCGGCTGCGCGGGAACGCTGATGAATCTGCTTCAGGAGCCCCGCTTCAACCATGAGACCGAGATGGTCAGCGGCGTGCTGCAAGAAGAATGCGCCGCTCTGCTCACCAATTTCTTCCGTAAGCTGAGAAGGCGCATTTGAGTGTTTCCTATTCCGAAGGGAACGACCGGTAACCTGTCCGTCCTCTAGTCAGCTCTTCTTTCTGTATACGCTGCAGGTCCACGATCAGCTCGTCCGCTGCTTCGCTTGCCGCCAGAACGTCCGGGTCCGTCAAGCTCCCTCGCGTCTGCGCAAGATACTCGAGTTTGACGCGAAGCGCATGGAGCTCATCCAGTAGTTTTATTTTGTCTTTCATGTCGCGTGTTGTTCGCTCCATTCGCATCTGGGTTACAATCAGTAACGCTTATAATTATACGCGCCGGAAGCTTATATTTTTGTAATTTCTTGTCGATAGACTCGCTGTTTATTCGAGTTATTTTCGACAATGATCAACATTTTTGCAGGCATTTTGGTCTAGTTTAGCCTCGATATGGTCCCAAAGGTCCGCTTAAGTCTGCATCTCCCGTTGGTGTTAACCTCCGCCTGGTTGCTGGGGCACTTCCACCTCAGCCCGTCGGCTTACGATTAACCATGCATATCCCATGCATGCAAGGCGTGCCCGGCGCCCCGCTTCCAGCCCGTATGAGTTGCAGCGTACGAGCTGTCTATGCTAAAATAATGGCACTGCGCGCCCGTAGCTCAGCAGGATAGAGCGACAGTTTCCTAAACTGCAGGTCGGAGGTTCGAATCCTCTCGGGCGCGCCACGCTCTTTCAAACCCGCGTAGTTACAACGTTTCCATACGTTGAATGCTCCGTTTGGGCTTAGCGTAAGGAACACGGTTTGGGACAGGCAAACGCTAAGAACGTAGGCCGTCATTCAGCGCGATAATATACGATTACACGGACCTCCTGCGGATAAAACGTAGGGGGTTTTTCTATGCGTATTAATGATCCGCTCGCCGGCAAGACGGTCGTAAAAGGGAAGCGCGAAGAAAACGTAAAGAAAGCGGTCGTTTCGTTGACGTTAGACGCCGCGTTCGACTTATTCTACAGCGCGAAGAAAGCGGAAGGGACGCGCGATCGTACTCGCGCAGACTACGTCCGTCATTGGCGCTATTTCTGCGATTGGCTCTCCACAACTTATCCACACGCGAAGATAAACGACGTCACCGCGACAGCTATCCGCAGCTACGTTAACTACATGTCCACAAAGACGAAGTACGAGAACGTGCTGAATCGCGAATTAGAATCTGGAAAATTTTTGGAGGGCACGCATCAGACGCTTCGTGCTAACGAATAGAAGAAACATAGCGTATTTTCTAACATTGGACAGGATGCGGTTGACAGCTTAAATAGAATGATGGAATCCGGCGAGGTTGATGATCCCGGACCACTTACAATAGAGATCCGCCTCCACGTAGCACTAAAAGCACGCAAACTAAAACAGCGCGACCTTGCCAGAATGACTGGCATCCGTCCAAACGCCATCAGCCATATGTATCGCGGCTTCCCGGAGCGCCTTACGATCGATCATCTCGAACGAATAGCTAACGCATTGAATATTACCGATATCCGTGAGCTGGTTATACTGGTTCATGAAGAGGATCACGATTTCTGGCAGTTCGGCACGGAAGGTCACTTAGGGGACGATGAATAAATTAGGTTGTCTTTTTTTGAAATAGCGAACTGAACATACGTTCCCATTATAGTATAAATCAAAGCACGCAGACCGCGATCGACGTTCCTCTACAAAACCGATAAGAATCGCGTTGCCTAACGGAGTGCCAGCTCCGCAGCGACCGAGTCGCACGCCCTAAATACCGCAGTCCTATATGTGAACCGGACGAAACGTGCCGCGTTCCACCCGAGGAGCAAGCGATCGGCCGCGAGAGAAGGGGTTCGCGCCACTTCTCCCGAAACTAGGACGCAGTTAGCGCTACGTCGTCCACCTACCGTTTAGCGCCGGTAAGCGCTTGGTACAGGTCGTTGACGCGACCGAAAGAATGATTGCGCGGTTGCAGCCGCATTTACCCGCATGACGATCTAGAACCGTTGACGCGGTCCGGTACGGGTTTGAAACGAAGAAAGCGCTGGGCCGGCGTAGCCCTTCCCAATGAAACCGCGTTGCAGCGCAGTCAAGGTTCGAACGGGGCTATAGTTATAATTGAGGACGCGACCAACATTCTCAGATAGCGTATAATTTTCTTAAAAACAGTTTGGAGTCGCTACTATGAAAAAGCTCGTGCTGTTCGTTCCTGTTCTCCTCGTAATCGCTATGTTGTTTGGTCTAAATGAGAGCGGCAATGAGTACAGCTGGCCGAAGGTGATATTTGTACTTTTGGTTGTTATTGCTCTGTACTTTCTTAAGAAAAGGTACAAGCGCGACTAGAGGACTTGTCCACCTACGGAAGTTTATTTAGCTCGAGCGCGATTTCCTGGTCGGACGTAATCAATACCTTCGTCAAGAACTGCCACGCGGTCATTTTCGATAGCTTGACGTACACCTCTTGCGCGATGGCGAGACCGCTCTCTTCGTCGACGTCTTCCGCAATCTGGACCGCGTTGGATTCGTCGAGATAGAGCGTTTCGCGGCCGGCCCCCTTACTAGCGCGCAGAACCCATAGCTCGCCGAATTTGTTGACGTAGGCTACGTGATGCCGATCGTCGAGCACTACGCAGTTCTCGAAGTTGTAGTCGATACCGTGGTGATCGCCAGTCGTATCGAGCGGACCCATGATAAGAATCCCCTTTTTCATCGCGCTGCCTCCTCTCTATCGATGCGTGCATTAACCGTTGCCGGCAGACGCGTATACCGAGGCGCGATTGCATGTGCGTGATATAAACGTGAGATCCGTCTTCTCTGATGCTCTGGCTGCGGCGGGTTCTCAATCACAAGCGAAAGGGCCTCAGATTCTCCGCCCCAACCATTCACTCCGCGCCTGCAACTACCGATATTAGGAGTAGCCGGCCAGTTTGAATAGGAGGAATTCGCGATGGATATCGCCGCACTCTCGATGAGCCTCTCCCAAATGAAGCTCAGCCAAGCCGTCGGCATCAGCGTCCTGAAGATGGCCAAGGAGACGGCCGTCTCGCAAAACGAGGGTCTCCTCCAAGCGATGCAGCAAAGCGTCCAGCCTCATTTGGGGCAGCGCATCGATCTTCGGGCGTAACCCGTCTGACGCATGTACCCTTCTTCCGCACGGAGGAGGGGTATTTGCGTTCAGCTCGTTCTTGCCTACCTTCTCCCGCAAATATTCGTTCCCGCCACCTGCTTCTCCATTCGCATCGCTATCCACAAACCCACAGGGTTTTCCCCACTATCCCCGAGCTCGTCATCGCTATTCGGTCCGAACGCAACGTTACGCACATGTGGATAACGTCACCGCATCCCCTGCACGCGCTACCCTTTATCGCACAGCAAAAAGCACCCCCACCAGGAGGTGCTTCTACCGTTCCGATTACGATTAAAGCGCAGGCTCGCCGCCAAACAGCGACTCCAGCTCTTCCATCGGTACCGCGTCCGTCGGAATCTCGTATTCGAACTTCACGTCCTTGTTGATCTGCTCGTAGTGCGTGTCGAAGTGCAGGCCGAATTTCATCGTCTCGCCTTCGTTCGTCACGTCTACGTTCGCGATAAGGCTCTGGTACACGAGGTAATCGTCCTTCACCGCGCCCGTTACGCTGAGCTCGTTGATCTTGAGGCTCTTCTTGATCTCTTCGATGCCTTGCTTGATTTCGCCGTCTTCCGTGCCGGCCAGTTCCTTCTTCGCCGTCTCGAGGTCTTCCTTCGTCAGGCCGACCGCGGTCAGGTACGATTCGTTCTTCAACAGCGTGTCGATCCACTGCGGCGCGACTTTGTCGATGATCGTGGTGATCGCTTGTTCGAAGTTAGCCGGCGTAATTGCGAATCGGACTAGCTTCTCGTCCTTCAGCGAGTCCGGCAGTCCTTTCACGTCGGCAGCTTTCACTTCGCTGAAGTACGTCTTCTCGTCGAAATTATCCATAAGCGTCTTGGTCATATCCTGAACCATCTGCTGCGTAGCGGCCGTATCGAGCGTCTTCAGGTCCTGGCCTTGCTCTTCGGCCAGCTTCTTCATATCGATCTCGACGAATTTACCCGTCAGCTCCTCCGGCATCGGGAACATCGGAATCTGCGGGATTTTGATCCACATCTTCTCTTGCGTTACGATCATCGGGAAGCTGATATTGAAGCTCATGCCGTCTCCGCCCAGCTTCATATCCATCGTCAGCTCCGTGCGCATCGGCTCGGTCTGGGCATTGCCGCGGAACGTGACCGTCGCGCCCTTCAGCAGGCTCGAGACCATGGCGGCCGCCTGCGCATCTTCCGTGCTCATGCTCTCCGGCATCGTGAATTCATCGAAGCCCAGTTCGCCTTTGAAGCTGTATGACTTCAGGTCCTGCATCTTGGCCAGCGCCGAGACAATGTCTTCTTTCGGCGACTTGCCGGTGCTACAGCCGGATACGATCAGCATAAGTGCAGCAAGTAACATCGGTAGAACAAATTTCAATCGATTCATGTAGGTTGGTATCCTCCCTTATGTTCTGCCTCGCGGTTGCGTAAGCCTTCCTATTTTATACGATACCGAGGGGTGACGGGAAGGGGATTTTTGTAAAAAGTTATTAAAAAATCCCTGTGCTGTTCCTTTTGGAGGAACAACCAGGGACTTTCTTTCGCGTCGGGAAGCTTATCCTTCCCCGTTATTATGGCGGGAGTGGTTCTCGTTCTTCGTCTTCTTCGATCCGGACAGCGGCTCTTGGCCACCGGAGCGGCCAGCCTCCGCCTTGCTCACTTGGTGCTCGTTCTCCGAACCGTTCACCGGCACTGAACGCGGTTTGCTCATTGTCAGCTCTCCTTTCTGGATCTCGGTATGTGCTGTCTGGTTCCAGCTAGCTGCGTTGGTTCGTCAAATCTGTCGGCTCATCATGGTTCAACGCATCCTGATGGCGCCGGTCGTTCTTGTCCTGCTGCAGCTGCTGAGCATGATGGCTGTTGACCGCTTCTTGATCGAGGGCCTCCACCACGTTCGTCAAATTTTTATCGGCCGTGCCTTTCGCTTTGGACATTGGGCTGCACCTTCCTCTCGTTAAAGCCTTCTGCGGGCGCTATTGGTCCGCTTTCGTCTATATCGCGTTTAGGCGTGCGTCAACTCATGCAGCGCCTGCGCGCATTCGTGAATATGGCGCGTGTAATCCTGCACCAGCTGTTGAATGATATCCGTCCGCTCGTCGACCGAACGGCCGTCCCGCTCCACGTCGATCAGCTGCACCTTGACCTCGCGGCTGTCCACGTAGGTGACGCTGTAGTCGAAGCTATAGTTTTGATGGCCGGCTGTATGAATCGTAATGCGCAGCGTATTGTCGCTGGCTTCGTCGGGTTTGACGATCGCGCGGTCCGCTTCATGAATCGTCGTCGGCAGCGTACGCTCCCAAGCCGCTACGAGCTGCTGTTGATCAATGCGAAGTTTGTCGTGTTTGGACATACTGCTTCCCACCTCCATGACGATAATATGCGGTGGCGAAGCGGCTTTTATACCTGCGTAACGATCGTCTGCGCGCACAAGGTGAAACGGCTGTCGCCGTCTTAGCGGCAAGGCTCGTTTCATTCCGGAGAATGCTAAGCTTATGTATACACGCGAAGCGTATACGTCCTTAGAATGCAAAAAACGCCCCGGCCTTCGCCGGGACGTGCTGTATGCTAAACTGGCGGAGAGGGTGGGACTCGAACCCACGTGAGCTTGCGCTCTAACGGTTTTCAAGACCGCCCCGTTATGACCGCTTCGGTACCTCTCCGTATCAATAAGCGTCACCCGCTAGGGGGACAAAATGAATTGTACCACAGGCCAAAAACGATAAGCAACTCCATTTTTGACCTGGGCAACAATTTTGTGCGAATACTACCCTCAGATTCCATCATTCCATGCTGGAAACATGCCGGTGGACAGGTGTGATCGCTGCTTACGGCTTCAGCACTTCAAGCCCGCCCATGTACGGACGGAGCACTTCCGGTACAATCACCGAGCCATCCGCCTGCTGATAGTTCTCAAGAATCGCGGCCAGCGTGCGGCCGACTGCCAGACCCGACCCGTTCAGCGTATGCACGTACTCCGGCTTGCTCTTCGGCTCGCGGCGGAAGCGAATGCCCGCGCGGCGCGCCTGGAAGTCTTCGACGTTCGAACACGACGAAATCTCGCGGTACGTGCCGCCGCTCGGCAGCCATACTTCCAGATCGTACGTTTTCGCCGCGGAGAAGCCCATATCGCCCGTGCAGAGCGCCAGCACGCGGTAAGGCAGGCCGAGCAGCTGCAGCACGCGTTCGGCGTTCGCCGTCATGTTCTCGAGCTCCTCGTACGATGTCTCCGGCATGCTCAGCTTGACCAGCTCGACCTTATTGAATTGATGCTGACGGATAAGACCACGCGTATCGCGACCGGCAGAACCCGCTTCCGAACGGAAGCACGCGCTGTACGCCACATAATGCTTCGGCAGATCGGACACGTCGAGGATCTCGTCGCGGTGCATGTTCGTTACCGGCACCTCTGCCGTCGGAATAAGGTAATAGTCGGAATCCGTCAGCTTGAACAGATCCTCTTCGAACTTCGGCAGCTGCCCCGTTCCAACCAGACTGTCCCGATTGACGATGTACGGCGGCAAAATCTCTGTATACCCGTGCTCGTCGCTGTGCAGGTTCATCATGAAGTTGATCAGCGCGCGCTCCAATCGTGCGCCCATGCCCCGATAGAACACGAATCGCGAGCCTGTGACCTTCGCTGCCGTCTCGAAATCGAGCATACCGAGCTGCTGCGCGATATCCCAGTGCGCCTTCGGTTCGAAGTCGAACGACGGCACGTCGCCGATCCGGCGGATTTCCACATTCTCGGACTCCGAAGCGCCGATTGGCACGCTCTCGTGCGGAATGTTCGGGATGGACAGCGTCAGGGCATCCACTTCTTCGTCCATGACGCGAAGCGACTCGTCCAGCTCCTTGATGCGGTCGCCGACTTGGCGCATCTCTTCGATGAGCGTTTCCGCATTCTCGCCGCTTTTCTTCAGCTTGGCCACCTCTTGCGATACCGTGTTGCGGCGCGCTTTCAGCGTCTCCGTCTCTTGAATGACTTCTCTGCGCTTCGTATCAAGCGCCGGGAAGCCCGCGATCAAGTCCAGCGATTTGCCGCGATTGCGCAGCGCCTGCTCGACTTGGCCAAAATCATTTCTAAGCAATTTAACATCCAACACGAAAGGTGAGCCCCTCTCTACTCGCTATGTATTTCGTTCCATGTCCTGCAATAACCAGCTATCCTTCAGCATTGACGCATTTGCCGACCGTATACCCGAGGCTTCTTGCTCGCCGTGACACGACGAGTCTTGATGCGAAAAAGAAGACTGCGTCATCCGCAGTCTTCTGCTTTTAGCGCTTCACCGAAGCCGCTTCTTCCGCCATGCGGATAAAATAAGCATGAAGCGCATAGTCGTCGGTGAGTTCCGGGTGGTAGGAAGAGGCGAGCAAATGCCCCTGACGCGCCGTCACGATCTCTCCATTATAGGTAGATAGCACATCGACTTCCGGTGCTACTTCCTTAATAAGCGGCGCACGAATGAAGACGGCACGCACCGGCTCCTCGATCCCCTTCACCGGCAAATCCGTCTCGAAGCTCTCGCGCTGACGGCCGAACGCGTTGCGGGCAACGGTCATATCCATCAGCTCGAGATGCGCCTCCTCTTGCCCTTCAATACGCTTGGCAAGGACGATCAGACCGGCGCAGGTGCCGAAGATGGGTTTGCCGTCCGCGGAAAACTGACGAATTGCGTCAAGAAAGCCGTATTTCCGCATCAGCTTGCCGATCGTCGTGCTCTCGCCGCCCGGGATGATCAAGCCGTCCAGCTCGTCCAACTGCTCGACCCGTTTCACGGCGACGGCTTCGCCGCCCGCCGCTTCAATGCTCCGAATATGCTCCGCAACAGCGCCCTGCAGCGCCAATACGCCAATTTTCATCTCGTCCACGCCTTCTTTCCGATTGCCTGTTAATGCTGCATTCTACTGACCCGAGCGACTCACCGCCCGGAATGAACCCAAATGAATTACCAGCCGCGGTCCTGCATGCGCTGCGTCGCGTCCAGCTTCGAGATCTCGATGCCTTTCATCGGCGTACCGAGGTTCTTGGACACTTCCGCGATCAGCTTGTAATCTTGGTAATGCGTCGTCGCTTCTACGATGGCACGGGCGAATTTCTCCGGATTGTCGGATTTGAAAATACCGGAGCCAACGAATACGCCGTCAGCACCCAGATGCATCATCAGCGCTGCGTCGGAAGGCGTTGCTACGCCGCCTGCCGCGAAGTTAACAACCGGCAGCTTGCCCGACTCATGCACGCCGAGGAGCAGATCGTAAGACACGCCAAGGTTCTTCGCTTCCGCGTACAGCTCATCCTTCGAGAGGTTCTGTACTTTGCGGATCTGGCCGTTGATCAAGCGGATATGGCGAACAGCCTCCACGATGTTGCCCGTTCCCGGCTCGCCCTTCGTACGCAGCATGGCCGCGCCTTCTTGAATACGGCGAAGCGCCTCGCCCAGGTCTTTCGCGCCGCACACGAAAGGTACCGTGAAGTCGCGCTTGTCGATGTGGAATACTTCGTCCGCTGGCGTCAGTACTTCGCTCTCGTCGATATAGTCTGCGCCCAGCGCTTCCAGCACCTTCGCTTCCACGAAGTGTCCGATACGGGCTTTGGCCATAACCGGAATCGTCGTCACTTTCATGACTTCTTCCAGGATCGTCGGATCCGCCATGCGGGCTACGCCGCCTGTTGCGCGAATGTCGGACGGTACGCGTTCCAGCGCCATAACCGCTGTAGCGCCTGCCGCTTCCGCGATTTTCGCCTGCTCGGCGTTCATGACGTCCATGATTACGCCGCCTTTTTGCATTTCAGCCATGCCGCGTTTGACGCGAAAAGTACCTGTTTCCATTGTTAAAAGCCTCCCGTTATTCAGCAAAATGCCGTACTAATTCTAACCAATAATTTTACAGCATCCCGCCATAATCGACAACCATTATTCATACTAATTCGGTTGCAATTAGAACAGATCCACAATGCCCTGGAACAAGCCGGAGAAGAAATCCCCGATCGCCCGCATCATGAGCCGGAACCAGCCTGCCTTCTCGACGTCTTCCGTCGCGATCAGATCGACCGTGGACTCCAATGCCTTGCCCGTCGCCGGATCCTTATACGCATACGTAACCGTTCCGACCTTCTGATCTTTCTTAATTGGCGCCACCAGTTGATCCTCTGACAGCAGCGTCACGTTCGTTTGCTCGATCGCAGGCGTCTCGCCTTTCTTCACAAGGAACGACACGCCGGATTTCGTCGCGACCGGCACGGATTTGGACTTGCCTTTCTTTATTGTGACCGTCTCCGATTTTTCTACAACCGCATTCGGCTGCACCACCGTTTTGCGCTCGAAATTCGCGAATCCGTAATCATACAATTTCGCAGTCTCCCGGAAACGTGCTTTCTGCGATGCCGTACCCATAACGACGGAAATCAAACGCAGATCGCCTTGTTTCACCGTACCTGTGAAGCAGTACCCGGCCTTGCTAATATACCCGGTCTTCATGCCGTCGACGCCCGTATACGCGAATTGCGCGATGCTCGGTGTCTCTGGATTCGTCTTGTGCGCCTCCAGCATCCAGTTCCAGTTGACCATCGGCTTCGCGTCGCGCTCACGAAACTTATATGTAGAGATTTTCGAGTAGTCCAAAAACTCCGGATGCGTATCGAGCAAAATTTTCGCGAATTTGGCCAAATCCCTTGCGGATATGACCGTCGTATCCGCCAAGCCCGTTGCGCTCGTGAAATTCGCCGTGGTTAGACCAAGGCTCTTCGCCGTCTCGTTCATCTTCGCCACGAACGCCTGCTCCGAACCAGCAATATGCCCGGCAAGCGCGATCGTCGCGTCATTCGCCGAACCGACCGCCATCGCGATGTACATATCTTTCAGCGGATGCTGATCGCCCTCGGCCAAATAGATCTGCGAGCCGTCGGCTGGAACCGCTGCCGCTTCCGCATTCGCCGTCACGACCGTATCCCACGACTGACGACCTGCTTTAATTTCTTCGAGAATGATGTATTCCGTCATCATTTTGGTCATGCTTGCGGGTGGGCGAACCTCATCCGCATTCTTCTCGTACAGCACCTGTCCCGTCGCCGCGTCGATTAGAATCGCCGCTGCGGCATTAAGGCCAAGCGAATCGGATGTATTCGATGAGTTCGTGCTTTCTCCTGCTGCCATTACCGAGGTGGAACCCAGTGTTATTAAGAGTACCCAAACAGCCAACAGTGCGGACATCACCGGCACCAACCGTACCGGCTTTCGGTTGCGTTTCAACGTATCTCTCCTCTTCTCCCAATTATTTGTTCACGCATTATTGTAACACATCCCACGTACCCGAAAAAGCCAAGCGGCAAGGATGGGGTCATTCCCGTACGGATGTAGGATGAAGATGAATCGCAAGGTTTACGACCGTGGTGCTATTCCCTATCCCAGCCGTACAAGGAGGCACGGGCACACGTCGGCGATTGACCTCCAAATCATCACTCTTTTGACTTGACTGTCACAGTGCTTATGCTTCATTAATAGAACCAAAAAACAGCGCGCACCGAAAGCGGCACGCGCTGTTGATAATTATTGAAGCGATCCAGCCTCTTAACCGCGAGGCCCTATCCTTAAAGCGAATAGTTCGGTGCTTCCTTCGTGATTTGAACATCATGCGGATGGCTCTCGCGCAGACCCGCGTTCGTGATGCGAATGAAGGACGTATCGTTCTTCAGTTCCTCGATGTTCTTCGTGCCGCAATACCCCATACCGGAGCGAAGACCGCCAATCAGCTGGTGTACGGTATCAGCAAGTGGTCCTTTGTAAGCCACGCGGCCTTCAATGCCTTCCGGAACGAGCTTGTTCTCGTTCTCTTGGAAGTAACGGTCCTTGCTGCCTTCCTTCATCGCGCCGATGGAACCCATACCGCGGTACACTTTGAATCGACGGCCCTGATAAATCTCGAATTCGCCTGGGCTTTCTTCCGTACCGGCGAATAAGCTGCCAATCATAATTGCGCTTGCGCCGGCGGCGATCGCTTTGGTTACGTCCCCGGAATACTTGATCCCGCCATCGGCGATAACCGGAATATTGTACTCGCGTGCAGCGGATGCGCAGTCATAGATGGCCGTGATTTGCGGTACGCCGATACCGGCGATTATGCGAGTCGTACAGATGGATCCGGGACCCATACCGACTTTAATGACCGAAGCGCCAGCCTCGATCAGATCGCGCGTCGCTTCGCCAGTTGCGACGTTGCCGGCAACAATCGTCAGGCTCGGGTGAGCTGCGCGTACTTTCTTCACCATCTCGGTCACGTTCTGATGATGACCATGCGCCGTATCGATAACAAGCACGTCAACGCCAGCCTGAACGAGCGCTTCTGTCCGCTCGAGGGTATCCTTCGCGATCCCGACTGCCGCACCGCAGAGCAGACGGCCGTGACGGTCTTTAGCCGCATTCGGGAACTGGATAGCCTTCTCGATATCTTTAATCGTAATGAGACCCTTCAGTGTGTTCGTCTCATCCACCAAAGGAAGCTTCTCGATTTTATGTTTCTGGAGTAGAACTTCCGCCTGTTCCAGCGTTGTTCCTACTGGTGCGGTAACCAAATCGGTGCGAGTCATGACTTCGCTGATCTTCATCGAATAGTCATGGATGAAGCGCAAATCGCGATTCGTGATAATGCCGACGAGCTTCTGGTTCTCATCTACGACCGGCACGCCCGAAATCCGATATTTGCCCATCAATTCTTCCGCATCGTACACATGATGATCCGGTGTCAGCGAGAACGGATTCGTAATAACGCCGCTTTCCGAACGCTTAACGCGATCGACTTCTTCCGCTTGCTGCGCGATCGACATGTTCTTATGAATGATTCCGATGCCGCCTTCCCGCGCCATTGCAATCGCCAAAGCAGCCTCCGTTACCGTATCCATCCCTGCGCTGAACAGCGGGATATTGAGCTTCACGTCCGCGCTCAATTGAACCGATACGTCGACTTCACGAGGCAGTACCTCCGATCGGCGAGGTACGAGCAGTACGTCATCGAAGGTCAGTCCTTCTTTGGCGAATTTGGTTTCCCACACGAGTATGTTCCTCCCTTTGCTTTCCTCCGATATAAAAAACGCTAAAAAAATAAAGCCACTCACGTATATTGTTGCAATTTTAGCAGAGGGGTATTAGGCTGTCAAGATAAGTCCGAACAGGCTTTTTTGTCGAAATTAAGAACGATAATCATATTTGCAATTCGAGCTCCATAGCAAAAATTCATGGATGCCTTGCTTCTGCGCAGCCAACACTTGCGCGCGAACCTGATTTATTCCGTACTGCTGATGAGGCTCCACCCATGTAGCCGTAAAGCTCTGCAACCACGGTCGAATGCCTGCCGGTCTCCGACCAATCTGCTTGATCAGTTCGTTCTGCTGCTTCGCGTCCTTCATCGCCTGTTTAATGACAGCCGAGGGATTCAAATCAGGCGCTTTGATGCCATACATGCCCGACGAATAATGAGAAGGGTAGGTCATGGGCGAAATCACGTCGACCGTGCTTGCGATCTCTCTCCATGTCTGGCCGATTCCCATATCGTCCTTCGACGAGGTGACCAGACCGAACACATCAACGGATAATCGGGCTCCCGTCGGTGAAATGCCATGTCTTGCTTCCCTTAAGAAGGTACCTATAATAGCCGCCTTACTGCGTCCTCCCGTTGGGGCGAAACGTACTTGCTGGTTCACTTTTGCCCCATTATCGGGAAACCGGACATAGTCAAACTGAATCTCGTCAAATCCAAGGTTTGCCGCTTCTTTCGCTATGGCGATATTGTATTCCCTCGTTCGTGCCTGATAAGGATCGAGCCAAGCAACGCCCTTCGCATCTTTCCAAACGCCGCCCGTCTTCCGCTGCAGCGCCTGCGATGGTCGCATACGGGCATAGTAAGGATCTTTGAAGGTAACTACGCGACCGATGGTATAAATATGTTTGGCCCGCAGCTGTTTCAGCAAAGACCTGATGTTGGCTATGGGTGGACTTGCATCCGCTTTGATGGTCTTAACTTCGGGTACGTTGGACTTGTACGTCACATTGCCATAATCATTTTTTACATCGATGACCATTGCATTTAAGTCCGTCTTCTCGATAAGGCGAATTAACTTTGCCATCCGAACTGGATCTCCAGCTACCCAGCCCGACACGTAGATGCCTCGCACCGGTTGTGTATTCGGTGTCCGCGCAATTGTCTGCGCTGCAAGCGATGACGAATTCATCTTTATGGATGGCCTAACGATCTGTCCGCGATCAACTGAACGAGGTTGTTGACGTTCTAATGGCTGTACTCCTTGTGCGGCTGCCTTAGGCAAGATCGATTCGTTGCGCTTGGCAGGCAGGCTGCAGCCGCTGGATAGCATAAGAATGATGGCTATGCACAAATACATCAGCATGCGTAAAGATCGTACCATGGTTGAACCACCTCCCACTGACGTTGCTCAGTAGTATGGACGGAAGGGGCCCTCCTGTGTCAAGGAGATGCAACCAAGGTAGGCGAATGCTGTCAGCCTCCAAAAAGGTATACGCCGGAGCAAAACAAAAAACCGACCACATCACTGTGGTCGGTCATTCGTGCTTGGCGACGTCCTACTCTC
>NZ_JBHMDO010000054.1:0-207520 GCF_042431225.1 Paenibacillus aurantiacus
GGTACTCCTCCATCAAACGGCGCAGCCTGTAAAGCTTAACCTAACAGCATTGCCCTCCGCTGAGGGGAACCAAAGGGCTCTGCCCTCTGAACTCCCTTTTCGTGCTGACAACATGGGTTGCGGGCGGCGGTTGCGTTCGAGCGGGGCACGCTTTTGTCCTGACAGACAAAGCTTCAGTTTCATTCAACGTTTTTCCTTAACCTGACAGCATCGCCCTCCGCCGAGGGGAACCAGAGGACTTCACCCAACTTATGCTTCCGAAGTGAGTTTTCCGCTGGAAAACTTCAGGATTCTCTTTTTCGTGCTGCCACGCCTTATCAACCGGATACCGCAGGTGATTCACCGGGCGCTTTTCCGCATTCCCCTGGCAGCCCCTCGCGAATAGCGACCTATTCGATGATGCGAATCGTGACGCGGAGTCCGCCGAGCGGCGAAGCCTCCAAGCAAAGGTCCGACGCCGATCCGAACTGATGGACAAGCCGCTGCCGAATGTTCCACAACCCGCAGCCCATGTCGTCGTCCATCGACTTCCGCAGCTTCGCCGCCAGCTGCATCAAGCGATCCGGATCGAGGCCTGCTCCGTTGTCGTCCACGACGATCTCCGTCACCCCGTCCTGCTTCGAACCCGTCATGCGGATCATGCCCGGTCCGGGCTTCCGCTCGATGCCGTGCACGATGGCGTTCTCCACGATCGGCTGCAGCAGCAGCCTTGGAAGCGTCATGGACAGCATGTCGTCCGGCATGTCGATCTCGTACTGAAGCCGGTGCATCTTCATGGCATGAATGTCCAAATAATTGCGAATGAGGTCGAGCTCTTCGCCCAGGCTGCCCGTCTGATTCTCCACCCTCGTCGTATACCGGTAATATTTGCTCAAGCGCTGCGTGACGGCGATGATGGCCTCCTTGTTCTCAAGCTGGGCCATGCTTTGAATGAAAGCGAAGCTGTTGTACAGAAAATGGGGATTAATCTGCGATTGAAGCTGCTTCAGCGTCGCCTCCCGAACCCGAAGTTTCTCTGAGAAAACGCTTTCAATTAATCGTTGAATCTCCTCCGCCATGTGGTTGAATTGATCGAACAGATACTGGAACTCATTGTTCGTCTTGGCGGACACTCTGGCCGAATAATCCCCTCGCTTCAGCTTCCTTACGCTCAGAATGAGCTCGCGGACCGGCATCTGCACGTTGCGGTACAGCAAGGCGGCGGCCAGCAGACTAAGCGCGAGCAGCAGCCCGGTCGAGGCATAGAACAAGTTCCGGCTGTCCGTGATCGGCTGCAGCAGCTCCCCGAGCGGGGTATAGTCGACGAGATACCACCCGAGCGCTTTCGACTTCTCGTAGGTCACGATATAAGGTTTGCCGTTGATTTCGATTTCCGTATAGCCGGATGGAGCCAGACGCAGCGCATGCAGCTTCTCCACGACCTGCCCGAGCAGCTCGCGATCGTACGAGGTTCCCGTAATCGGTTCATAATCCGGATGATAGAGAATCGGATTGCCGCTGCTTCCGTGCCGCAGCTGGTCCAGCATCGTCGAGATGTTATTCGCCGAGAAGGCGACCTCAATGATCAGATTCGCCTTGTTCAAGTCCAGCTTCTTCATGTACGGTTCCGTCAAATAGCGGATGAAATGATACCCTTCCCCGTGGTCGGTGGCGATTGAACGATAGGTCCACGACTCCGTCTGATCGCTTTGCAAATGATGAACGTCGTATCGCAGGGACGAATTGGTCGTAATCGTCTGCCCGGTCCCCGGCGCGAAAATCGTAAACTCGTTGTTCCAGCCGAACGTATTGCTCTGCAGATCGGCCTTGGCCGCGATCAATTCTTTCGTGATCAGCACGTCGTACGAAGCATTCCGGATCGATTTGAACATCAGCTTCGACGCGTCCGGATCGCTGCCGAGATTGAACGCCGCCTTCCATAGCTGATCCGCCGTCGCATTCAATTGCCCGACGAAGAACGACAGCCGGCTGCCGTTCGATTTGTTGATTTCCCGTTCGATGACCCCAGTGCTGACCTGGTTGGAATAGCTGTAGAGCAGCACGATCGGCACGAGCAGCAAACAGAGAAGAATCAATATTTTATTGAAAATGCTAAGCTTGAACGGCATCGCTTCAGCCCCTCGTTGTATCCGTCTTGTAATGCTATGTTAGCCTTTGACGGAACCGAGGACAATGCCCTTGACGAAGTACTTCTGCAGGAACGGGTATACCGCCAGAATGGGCAGCGCGCCGATGAAAATTTGCGAAGCTTTGACGGTACGGCTGGATATATTCGCGACGTCTTCCGCCTGGATGCCGGCTTCTTGGAAGTTCTCCTTGCCGATCACCGACTGCAGGAACGTGGCGAGCGGATAGTCCTTTGGATTCTTCAAATAAATCATGCCGTCGAACCAGGAATTCCAATGCGCCACCATCTCGAACAGGCTGATCGTCGCGATGCCCGCCATCGATACCGGCAGATAGACGCGGAACAACGTGGTGAAATGCCCGGCGCCGTCGATTAAGGCCGCCTCCTCCAGCTCGATCGGAACGGTGCGGAAGAAATTGAGCATCAGGATGAGCAAATACGCGCTCGCCGCGCCCGGAATGACCAACGCCCATACCGTATTGAGCAGCCCGGTCTCCTTCACGACCAGGTACGTCGGAATCATCCCCCCGCCGAACAGCATCGGGACGACGAAGAACCAGGCATACGCGCTGCGTCCGGCGAATTTACGGTCTGGTTTGGACAGCGCATAGGCGGCCAGCAGCAGCACCATGATCGAGATGCCCGTACCGAGCACGGTTCGCTCGACGCCGGCATACAAGGCGCGGAGGAAGTGGGTATTCGCGAGCGTCTGCTCGTACGCGTCCGTCGTAAAGCCGACCGGCCAGAAATTGACGATGTTGGCCGTTGCGGCCGCTCTGGAACTGAGCGATACGGCGAACACGTGCAGCACCGGCAGCACGCACAGCAGCCCCAATACGGCGAGCGCGATCGTGTTGCAGATCGAGAACAGTTGATAGGAAGCGGATCGATGCCGCATGTCGCCAGACCTCCTTAGAAGATTCGATAATCGGCCAGCTTGTATAGAATGCGGTAACAGACCACGATGAGCGTGAAGCCGATGACCGATTTGAACAACCCGACGGCCGTGCCGAAGCTGAATTGTCCGCCTTCAAGGCCGACCCGATAGACGAACGTATCGATAATATCGCCGGTCTCGTAGACGAGCGGATTGTATAAATTGTAGATTTGATCGAAGCCGGCGTTCATGATTCGGCCCAGCGCGAGCGTGGCCACGACGACGAGAATGGGCATGATCGCCGGAACCGTAATGTGAAGGGTCTGCTTCCACCGATTCGCGCCGTCGATCTCCGCCGCCTCGTACAAATTCGGGTTGACTGCGGCGAGCGCGGACAAGAAGATAATCGCGGCGAATCCGAATTCCTTCCATACGTCCGTGACGACCACCGTCGCCCGGAACCAGTCATTGCTGCCCAGGAAGAAGATCGGCTCCGCGCCGAATAGACCGAGCAACCGGTTGACGATGCCTCCCTGAACGGCGAGCACGTCCACGAAGATCCCGCCCAAGATGACCCAGGACAGAAAATGCGGCATGTAGACGAGCGTCTGGATCGTCTTCTTGAACGCCGTCTTGACCACCTCGTTGAGCAGCAGCGCGAACAGGACGGGCACGAGAATGCCGAGGATTTGCTTGCAGAACGCGATCACCAGCGTGTTCCAGATGACTTGCTTGCTGTCGGGAAACGTGAATAAGTACTCGAAGTGTTCCAGCCCGACCCAGGGCGAGTCCAAGATGCCCACCCAAGGCTTGTAATCTTTGAAAGCGATGACCGAACCGAGCATCGGTATGTACTGATAGATCAGCGTAATCAGGAATGCGGGGAGCACCAGCAGGTGGAGCGGCCAGGTTCGCTTCCAATAGGAAGCGAATTTGCTTGTCTCTTTCATTCTCGTCACTCTTCTCCTATTGGCCGGAGGGGCTTTTTGGAACTTGCTCGTTCTCCTCTTCCGAAAGCCCCCGGTCCGCGTTACTTTTTCTTCGTGCTCTCGTACCATTTGTTCGCATCGGCGATGACCTGATCGCCGCCGCTGGCTTTCCATTCCTTCACGAATTCATCGAAGTAGTCCACCGGTTTCTCGCCGTATATGATTTTCAGATACGTCTCCGACTCCAGCTTGTTCAGCAACGCCCCTTTGGACTGCATCGTCTCGCTCGGCGCGCCCTGGAAGGCGTTGAATTTGTCGGCGGCGGATTGAGTCTGACGCACGTTGCCCGCTTCCAATTGGGATTTCGTCAGGCTCTTCACCCGCTCTTCCGCCGAGTTGGCGGCCGGCGCGTTCGGGTCGGCTACGAACTTCGCATAACCCGGGTCGCCCAGGTATGGGACGGTCGGCGCGAATGCGCCGTGCAGCGCGTACAGCGCATACTTCATCTCCATCGCTTTGCCGCTGGCGAGCGGCCACTTGTCTTGCGGGACGCCGCTCTCTTGGAAGCCGCTCTTGACGATCCTGCCGTCGTGCTTCACGTAGTCGTAGCCCTCGAAGAACCCGATATCGAACGCCGGATCGTAATACGGATCCGTGCTGCCGAATTGACGCGCATACATTTTGTTCAGATAGGCGAACCAGGCGTCGATATGCTTGAACTCCTTGCTGAAGACGAGGGAGCCGCCCGTCAAATTCACGACGCGCCCGACCTTGCCGTCCGGTCCTGCCGGAACCGGATACGCCTTCCATACGGCGTTCGGATTCGCCTTCAACGTATCCTCGAGCGGCCATTGGCCCATCCAGTTCGGTCCGAACACGACCCCCGCCGTACCTTTCGCCGCCGGCTCGACGGCCTTCATCGCGTCCTTCACCCCGGCCTCGGGATCGATATAGCCGTTCTTCTTCCATCTGGCCATCGTCGCGAGGAACGGCTTGGCGGACGGGTCGACGGCGCCGTACACCAGCTTCCCGTTCGCATCCGGATTCCAGAACTGCGCGATCAAGCGGAACTCCGGCGCCATATAGTCGCTATATGCCCCGAAGATCGGGTCGGCGCTGGCCATCCACGTATACATGCCGTCCTTCAGCGATACGGCGAGACCGAACGTATCCGCTTTGCTATTGCCGTCCGGATCTTGATTCGTGAACGCGTCCAGCAGCTTCTCGAGCTCCTCGATCGTCGTCGGCGCCTTCCTATTCAACTTCTTCAGCCAATCCTCGCGAATCCACATGACGCCGCCCTCGTCGGCCGACAGGAAACGCGGAATGCCGTAGATGACCCCGTCGCGCGTGACCGGCTCGAAAGCCTGCGGGAATTTGGCGAACAGCTGCTTCAAATTCGGCGAGGCATACTTCTCGATCGCGTCGTTCAAGGGCAGCAGCTTGCCGGCGTCGATCAGATCGGCCGCGAACGATCCCGTGAAGACGTCGGGCAGCTTCTCGTCGCTTGCGAGGAGCAAACGAAGCTTCGTATCGAAGTCCGCCTGCTTGCCGACGATGAAGTCGAATTTGACCTCGATGCCCATGTTGTCTTTCATCCACTTCGTGAACACGTTGTCCTCGATCGATTCGCCGGGCTTGAACGCATTATCCAGCTGCTCTTGCACGATCGCCGTCGTAATCGTCACCGGCGGGTCGAACTTGATCTTCGCCTGCTGCGCGTGGTCAATCGCTTGTTCCGTCGCCTTGGCCGGCGCCGTTGCTTCGGGCGTCTCCTTCGACGCGACCGCGCCGTTGTTCGGTTTGTTGTCCGACGAACAAGCGGCCAAATATGCAGTGAAGACCAGAATAAACGCCATGGAGCCGAGCAAGCGCTTCCTCTTCTGTTTCACTTTCCATCCCCCTCGATGTATGTGGTAGACTTGCTGATCTCATTCTACCTCCGCGGATGAAAGAAAGAACACACAACTCTTTTAAGGTTTGCATCAAAAAACGAGTATTTCCTCCCCCCTTCAAGGTTCCCTCCCCCTTCCCCCTCCTCTGAGGGGAACCAGAGGGTTAGCACCCTCTGGACACCGCTATATAGCGTACCTTCTACGCGGCCGTCTTCGATGTGTCCTTTCGAGGTATGCTCGCTTTGTCCAGTAGTCAGGTATGGGAGTCGTTTTCATTTGGACAAGGCTGTTGTTCGAGCTTCGTTCGCAACGTTTGGCCTTGGGGCGGCATCCTGCTTCGTTTACGTTTCTATTGCTGCTTTCGTGCAGACTCTCGCTTTCGTCCGCTTCCGCGGACACGCTTTACGTTTGTGGCCGTGCTTCATAAGCAACGAAAAAACCTCTATCGAAACCGCTCGGGATGAGCGGTTTCGATAGAGGTTGATCGGATTGCCTATAAGATTGTTCGATGTCGGGCGTGCCGTGTCGCGTGCGTTTATATTTCTCGTCGATGCGCGGGGGCGCACGATTCCCGCTCTACGAGCGAGGCCGAGATGAGGATGTGCTTCGGCTCTTCGTCCGGGTCCGCGATCATCTCGATCGCGCGCTGGAAGGCGAGCCGCCCGAGCGCTCGCATGTCCTGCTTCAAGACGGTGAGCGGCGGGCGCTGCAGGGAAGCGGACGGGAAATCGTCATAGACAAGCAGAGAGACGTCTTCGGGGACGCGAATCCCCTGCTGCTGCAGCGCTTGGAGCAAGGACAGGCCGAGATGCGGGGCAATCGCGAAGTAAGCCGTGTAGCCTTGCGCGAGCATGCTGGAGAACGTCGCTTCCGCGGATTCCTCCTCCGCTACGTAATACACGCGATCATTCAGCTCCCGCAGCAGCTGTCGGTCGACGGACAAGAACCCGTGAATGCGCTCCTCCATCCAATCGGAAGCGGATTCGGGCGCCACGACGGCCAGCTCCGCGTGGCCGAGACGCCGCAAATAGTCGGCGGCGGCTCGTCCCGCGCCGTAATGATCGGTCGACACCTCGTTCACCTTAAGCGGCGCCGTGCCGGCGACTTGGCGCTTGCCGATGAACACGATCGGGAAACGCATGGCGAGCAGCTTCTCGAATCCATATAGCGGCGAGGTCATGCTAATGACGATCAAGCCGTCGACCCCCGAGCGCATCACCTGTTCGGTCCAGTCCGTCTGCTCCCCGTTCATCTGCTGCGAGAAGCCGAGCAGCACGACGTTGTAGCCAAGCTGCAGCGCTTCGTGGCCGATACCCATGAGCGTGTCGCTGAAGAAATCCTCGAGCGGATTGGAGAGCCCGCCGTAGAATAGCACGCCGAGCGATTGGCTCCTGGCACGGCTCAAGCCTTGCGCCATCCGGTTCGGGATGTAACCGAGCTGCTCGGCGATCGCGGTCACTTTGTCGCGGGTCTCGGCCGAAATGCGCGGATCTCCGGCAAGGGCGAGCGATACGGTCGCTTTCGAGACTTGCGCGAGTTGGGCGATATCTTTCAATGTTGGCAAGCACTTCACCTGTCTTCCGGTTGTCGTATCCCTCCATTGTAAGGGATAAGAAAGCCGCCTCGCAATGCGCGCAAGGAGTCGTTGACTTTTGCGAAACGTTGCTTTAGCATTCTATTAAACCGGTTTAATTGATGTTTAATAACTTTATTCAGAAGGGAAGAGATTGTTGATGACGACTGGATTCCCGCAAGCCACGTTTACCATTCCCGCCCAAACGCTGCCCGTCTCGCATACCCCCGACGTAGTCGTCGCGGGAGGCGGCGCCGCCGGCATCGCGGCCGCGATCGCCGCTGCCCGAAGCGGCGCGCGCACCTTGTTGATAGAGCAGCGCGGCTACTTGGGCGGCATGGCCACCGCGGCGCTCGTCCCCTCCTTCTGTCCGTTCACGGACGGGGAGAAGCCGGTCATTCGAGGCATCGGACTCGACTTGATGGAGAAGATGAAGCTCGCTTCCGGAGAGACCTTCCTCCGCGCGTACAAGGAGCAGCTCGATTGGGTGCCGATCGACGCGGAAGCGCTGAAACGCGTGTATGACGAAGAAGTGCAAGCGAGCGGCGCCCAGCTGCTGTTCCACACGTTCGTAGACCAGGTGCTGACTGATGGCGACCGGATCCAAGGCATCGTCGTCAGCAACAAGAGCGGGAGGTCGGTCGTGCAGGCGAAGCTGTACGTCGACGCGACAGGCGACGCGGACTTGGCCGCCCTGGCCGGCGTGCCTTTCCAACTCGGAGGGGAAGCCGGCGAGCTGCAGCCGGGCACGATGTGCTATCTCGTCTGCAATGCCGACAAGGCGCGATTCCTGCTTTTCCTCGACGAGACCGGCCAGAATCCCGGGCTCGAGAAGACGCTGGCGGAAGCGCAGCTCAGCGGCGAGTTGCCGGAGGGGCGCAAACGGATTTCGGGCATTTCGTGGCTGTCCGATTCCGTGGTCGGGTTTAATTTCGGCCATATCTTCGGCATTGACGGCTCCAAGGCGGAAGATCTGACCCGCGCGGCGATCGAAGGGCGCAGGCTGATCGAGCGGCAGCTCGCTTTCCTAAGGAAGCATGTGCGGGGCTTCGAGCGGGCGAAGCTCGTTCATTCCGGGGATCAGATCGGCATTCGCGAGACGCGGCGCATTCAGGGCGACTATACGCTGACGATCGAGGATTTCCTGTCGATGCGGTCGTTCGAGGATGACATTGCCCGCAACTCGTATTACATCGATCTCCATTTGGCCAACGCATCCGGCGCGATGGCGATCAAATATTTGCCCAAGGGCAAGTCGCACGGCGTCCCCTTCCGCTGTCTGCTGCCGCAGGGCAAGTCGAACCTGATCGTCGCCGGCCGGTCCGTCTCCTCCGACCGTCCCGTGCAAGGTTCGCTTCGCGTCATGCCCAACTGCTTCGCGATGGGGCAAGCGGCCGGCACGGCGGCGGCGATGGCGGCCGAAGCTGGCGCTGGCTTCCGCGGCATCAGCGTGCCGGAGCTTCAGCGCAGACTGATCGAACAAGGGGCATGGCTCGGCGAGCATCCAGGGCAAGCGGATATGGAGCATGCCGTGGCAGCGGGGACCGTAGAATATGACGAAGAAGCCTGAGACTGAGGGCATGACGAAGGAGCTTGAGACTGAGGGCATGACGAAGGAGCTTGAGAGCGAGGGCATGACGAAAGAGCCTGAGACCGAAGGCAAGACGAAGGAGTTTGACACCGAGGACATGACGGCGCCGCCTGTGCGGCGATCCGTCGCATGCGACAGCGCAAGCCGAGGATCGAACGAAGATCGATTGAGAAGCTGCATGGAAGAGAGGAAGATTCGATGACGCTGGAATGGCATTCGCCGCTGGAGCCGCCTTTTCATATCGCCGGATTCGCTTGGGTTCGCGAAGAGAAGCTATACCGAAGGCTGCCGCGAACGCCTTCGCATCCGATTCCGCCAATGGTCGATCAGCTGGCGAACCATACGGCAGGCGGACAGATCCGATTTCAAACGAACTCGGCGAGCTTATTCGTGAAGGTCCGGTTGAGCGGCATCGCCGACATGAACCATATGCCGGCAACAGGGCAATGCGCATTCGACTGCTACATCGGCAGCCCCGGAGAACAGAAGTATTACGGCACCACCGTGTACGACCATTCCAAGCCTGAATACGAGGTCAAGGTATACGAGAACCACATGGATGGCCTTCGCAATATTACGTTGTATTTCCCGCTCTACATGGGGGTCGAAGACGTGCGGATCGGGCTTGCCCCTTGCGCGGACTTGTTCCCTCCGCCACCCTACGCCAGCGATCGGAAGATCGTCATCTACGGCACGTCCATCACGCAGGGCGGCTGCGCGTCGCGGCCCGGCATGGCATATCCGAACATCCTAAGCCGCAGCATCAACGCGGAGTTCTGCAATCTCGGCTTCTCCGGCAGCGGGAAGGGCGAATCCGAGGTCGCCGAACTGATCAGCGGCATCGCCAATCCGGGCCTGCTCGTGCTCGACTACGAAGCCAACTGCGACAGCCCCGATTCGCTCCGCGCCACGCTGCCGGCATTCATTCGGATTTATCGCCGCCGTCATCCGGACGTGCCTATTCTGGTGCTTTCGCAGATTCGATTCGGCAAGGAACATTTCGCGCCGGAACTGCACGCGCTCCGGCTGGAGCGCCAAGCTATCCAACGATCCGTCGTGGACGCCTGCCTGGTGAACGGGGATCGGCGCATCTACTTCTGCGACGGCGGCGCGCTGCTGGGCGAGGATTACCACGATTGCACCGTCGACGCCGTTCATCCGACCGATCTTGGCTTTCATCGAATGGCGGAGGCGCTTGTGCCTGTGATTCGTCGATATTATAGGGGATAAGGACGCCCAATAATAAAAGAGCCGCGTTAAACGCGGACTCTTAAAGTGTTGACGCTGTGTATGCGCGACGCTGCCTTCTTACTAGGCTCGACGCTACAGCGCCTCCGCCGTCTTTCCTACTACTCCAAGCTAAACCGGAACATCTGCTCGAATAAGACGAGATGACTGTCGAGAATCGCATCCGGCGTTAGCTTCACGCCCGGTCCGTCCAGCCCCATGTTCGACTCGAAGGTCAGGCTCATGCCTCCGCACACATGGTGAATGGCGGACGTCAGATTGAACGAGGGGAACGGATAATTCCCTGTGTCCGCCTCGATCAAGTTGCGGTCCGCGAACGGAATGCCCTGCTCCGCATAGGCTTTGGCCATTCTCCCGTTGAACGCCTGATGCCGGTTGGCGATGTACAGCGGCAGATAAGGAATGGTCGTAAAATGGACCTCGCTATTCGCGCCGCCATGAAGCAGCACGGAGAAGTCGACGGCCTCCCGATCCGCGAGCGCGAGCAGCGCGCTCGTCTCCTTGGCCATCGGCGCGAAAAAATGGTCATGCATCATATTCACGCCGTCATCGTTGAAATACGAGCCCAAGTATCCCGCGGCATCCTTGATGGGATGCACCGCCTTGCAATCCGGCCACTTGCATAACGTGCCATCCTTCCACGACCCCTGCATGTAATACACGAACTGCTCGTACGGGACATCGATCAGCGTATCGATCGGAAGTCTCGCCCGTCCGTCGGGATTCATGCACGGGATCAGGAGAAGACGGAACCGATGGGCGTTCTCCGTAATATACGGGTACGGGTTGCCCCGGTAATCCGTACCTGTCTCGAGCAGATGGATGAGATTCATCACCGCCGCGATGCCCTCCAGCTCGCCGCCATGGATGCCGCCGACGATCAGCAGCACGGGCTTCGCCTGATCGCTCTTCCTCGCGTAGAACGCCGGATCGCCCGCGCCGCAGGCGGAGCTGTAATTCGCTTGGCGATGAAAATCTTCTTGCGTCCCGTATTCGGCGATAGGGATGGCTCTGCCGCCTGCCGAAGAGGCGAGCGTGCGGACCGAACCTTGCGATACACGGGCCAACCCTTCCTCAATGTCTTGCAGCCTGCTTATCCAAAATGGCGCGACCACCTGCGACTCCTCCTTTACAACCTGCCAAGTTTCATGAGACAGACCGCTAATGCCCGCATGGACGATGGCCAGCCGGTCATCTCGGCGTCAGTCTGCGGAAGTGCTCGAGCGAGACCCGCCCCTGCAGCGGCTCGCCGGCCGCGAACCGCCCCAGCTCTTCGACGATGAATTCGCACAGCTCGCGCTTGAGCAATCCGTGGAAGCCGCCGATATGCGGCAGACAGAGGACATTCGGCATGTGCAGCAGCTCGTGGTCCGCCGGGAGCGGCTCGTGATCGTACACGTCAAGCGCGGCCGAGATTCGGCCGGTCCGCAGCTCGGCGACAAGCGCCTGCTCGCATACGATCGGACCGCGTGCCGTATTGACGAACAATCCGCCGTCACGCAGCCGCCGCAGCTGCTCCGCGCCGATCATCCCCTCCGTCCGCGGCGTCCACGTATTATGCAGCGAGACGATGTCGCTTCGTTCGAACAACTCGTTCAACCCGCACAGCTGGACACCCAGCGCCTCGGCCTCTTCCGGCGGGCAATAGCTGGAGTGCAGCAGAATGGTCGCGCCGAAGGGCTGCAGCATCCGAATGACCTGCTTGGAAATTTCGCCGTATCCGACCAGACCGATGACCCGGCGCGTCACGCCCAGCACGGTCTCTCGGTTGTTGACGCTCCATCGGCCCTGCCTCAACCGAGTGCTGTACCCGGCATGGTCCCACGCTCCGGCGAGCATCAGCGAGACCGCGCATTCAGCGGTGGAGTGCGCCAGCACCTTATTCGCCGACGTGACGGCAATGGGCGTCGCGAATACCTCCTCGCTTACAATGGAAGCTACGCTACCGGCGCCATGACCGATGAACTTCAGCCTGCCCGCGCGTGCCATCACCTCAGACGTGAAGAACGGCGAGCCCCAGGACGTGATGCATGCGTCATAATCGCCAATTCGTTCCGCCAACTGCTCGCTGGTGAATCTCGCATCCAGGGGAACGAAATCTACTTCGGTGTAACGATTCATTTTGTCCAGCACTCGATCGTGCCAGAACATGTCGCGCAGCCCGGCGTCGGCGATCGTCACTAAAGTTCTCATCACTTCGAACCTCGATTCCTTTCAAGTTGGAGAAGCTGGCGCATATAGGCGGTATAATGCGGAAAAACGACATCCGGCTCCATGCCGGGTACTTGCAGCTCGCGCCGCCATTTGGTCTCCCATTCCAGCGAATAATAGCCCCTGTAACCGGATTGCTCCAGCAGTTCGACAATCGAAGCGATCGGAACGCGACCTTCCCCAATGCGCGTATACGTCCAATTCGTCGCCATCGGATCGTCGGCAGGCATGCCGTCTTTGACATGAACATGCACGCATTGCGCGCCAAGCAGCGCGACCGTCTCCTCCGGCGCTTCTCCTTCTTCCAGCGGGTGGATCAGATCGTAGATGACCACGCAGTTGGGCCGGTTCACATCATCCAGCAGCTTGCGCAGGACGCGGCCCGTGGAAAATTCATTATGCGTCTCGATCCACAGCTGCACGCCGTAAGCAGCCGCATAATCGCAAGCTTGCCGGAGCGCGCCAACCAGGCTGGCATAGGGGATATCGGGGACGATCTGGTCTTTGCGGGACGTGAAATAGCCCAGAAATACCCGCACGCCCCGCGCATCCAAATCGCGAGCCAATGCGACGACTTTGGCGAAATGATGGAATTGCCCGGCATCCTCCCCGCTGCCCGTGAAGCAGACGCCGGAGCCAATGTCGGTAATCGTCACCCCAGCCTCCTTCGCCAATCGAGAAGCCTGTAGCCGTTCGGCCGGAGACAACCCGACATGGATGGCCCAGGCTTCCCCCTCCCGGAGCTCCAAGCCTTGATATCCGCCTTCCTTCGCCGCCGCCACGATAGCTTCCAGCGACCAGCCTTCGCAAGGTATCGTGCTGAATGCCAGACGTTGCATGCCGCTCCCCCCTTTGCTGCTTAATAGGATGAACAAGAATCCCTTGTCCTCGTCATCGCCCTTACCCTTTCACCGATCCGATCATGACGCCTTGCACGAAATGCTTCTGAATAAACGGATAGACGCACAAAATCGGGAGGGTGCCGACCAGAATGACCGCGTACTTAAGCGACTCCAGCACGACGGGGCGGCCGCCGACGGAAGAGCTGACGGTCATATCGCCGACCTGGCCGATCATGACGATGTTGCGAATCGTCACCTGAAGCGGGTGCAAGTCTGCGTTCCGCAAGTAGATGAGCGCCGAGAAGAAGTTGCTCCAGATTCCCACGGCATAGAAGAGCGCGATGGTCAGCAGCACCGGCTTCGAGAGCGGCAGCACGATGCGCAGCATGATCATCCAATCGGACAGGCCGTCGATTTTGCCCGATTCCTCCAGCTCTCGCGGGATCCCCTGGAAGAAGGTTCGCATAATGATCAAGTAATAGGGAGAGACCAGGCCCGGCAGCACCATCGCCCAGATCGTATCCAGCAGGCCGTAGCTGCGAATGACCAGATAGGTTGGGATCAGCCCGCCGGAAAACAGCATCGTGAAGACGATGAGCATCATGAACGTTCGGCCGAATACGAGATTGCGGCGGGAGAGCGGATACGCGCCCAGAATGGAGAAGAACAGCGATAGCGTCGTCCCGAGTACGACATAGATCAGCGTATTCTTGTAGCCGATTAAAATCCTTTTATCTTGGAACACGGCGGCATACGCGTCGAAGTTCAGCCCTCTCGGCCAGAGCGACACTTGGCCCGCCACGACCGGTCCGGGTTCGCTAATCGACACGGCCGCCATGTGCAGGAACGGAAACAGCATCGCGCACACTAACAGCGCCATGAGCAGCACGTTCGCGTAATCGAAGAGCAGGGAGAAGACGTTCCGATTCTTTACCATAGGCTGGTCTCCCCTAATCTGCGGCTGATTTGGTTGGTCGCGTACACAAGCAGGAAGCCGATGACGCCCATGAATAGATCGATCGCCGTCGCATAGCTGAAGTTGCCTTGCAGAATGCCGACACGGTACACGTAGGTGGCAATCACGTCCGACGTATCGTACGTGGCCGCATTGGACAGCAGGAATACTTTCTCGAAGCCGATCTCCAGCGCATGGCCGATTTGGAGGATGAACATAATGACGACCGTGGCAGCCATCCCCGGCAGCGTCACATGAAGCGTCTGCTTCCATCTGCCCGCTCCATCCATCCGGGCCGCCTCGTGCAGCTGAGGATCGATCGTCGTGATGGCCGCCAAATAGAGGATCGAGCCCCAACCGACCTGCTGCCAGATTTCCGAGAGCACGTAGATCGAGCGGAACCAATCCGCCTCCTGAAGGAAGCTAATGGTCGAGAATCCCAGCCCTTCGATTACGCGGTTGACCCAGCCGGTGCTGGGCGACAAGAGCATGATCAGCATGCTCGCGACCACCACATTGGATAAGAAGTGCGGCAGGTAGCTCACCGACTGGACGAATCGCTTATATACCGCATGGCGCAGCTCATTAAGAAGCAGGGCCAGAATAATCGGCGCGGGAAATCCGAACAGAAGCTTATAAGCGCCCAGCAGCACGGTATTCTTGATGATGACGAGCGCGTCGCGGTTATCGAAGAACTGCGCGTAATATTTGAATCCGACCCATTCGCTTCCCGATATGCCTTTGAACAGATTGTAGTCCTTGAACGAGATGACGATGCCGAACATGGGCACGTATTTGAATAGAATGAAATACAGCAGGACCGGCGCGAACATCAGCACGAATGCCCGGTCCCGCTTCAGCTGCTTGACGATCGATGACGATTTCACTACGGCACCTCTTTCCCGCGAGCGTCCGAGGCGAAGGCTGGTCTTCAACCTGCATCCAGCCTTTGCCCGCGCTTGGGTTACTTGATGTTCTCCTTCAGCCGATCCAGCGCAACCTGATACGTATCGATCACCTTCTGCGCCCCGATCTTGTTCAGTTCCTCCAAGAACGCGTCCCACTGTGACATCGGCGTCTCGCCGATAATGAACTTCGCGACGGACGAGTCGTAATATTTGTTCAGCTGCTCCTCGGTGGCCGTAATGGCGTTGCGCTCCTCATCCGTCAGCAGCGGCGTCATATTCATCGTCGGGAATTGATATTTCATCGCCTCCGAGAAAGAATGCTTCTCGTTGTCGTTGCTAAGCGACAGCGAAGCCTCGATGTCGGCGACGCCGTAAGCGGCCGAGGTAAAGATGCCCAGCTCTTTGCGCAGGTCGTTCGGCTCCTTGAACTGCGGCAGGAAATTGCGCTTCCCGTCCTCGATCGTGTACGTCTCGCCTTCCTTCCCCCAGCTGAGAATGTCCTTCCCTTTGTCGGAGTAGACGAAGTCCAGATAACGCAGCGCGGCATCCTGATTCTTCGTCTTGGAGGATACGGCAATGCCGTAGTCTTCATAATCCGCCTTCTGGATATAGGCCTTGTCTCCATACCCGAGCGGAGGCGCCATGAACTTCAGATGCCCGCCGTTCTGGAGCTGGCTGTTCATAATTTCGATCTGGCCGATATATTGAATCGTCATGAACGTTTTGTCGGTGGCAACCTGCTGCGTCCACGCCTTATAGTCCATGGACAGCCAGTCTTGCGGAATAAGCTTCTCTTGATAGAACTTGTTCAGATACTCGACCATGACCTTGAAGCCCGGGTCGGTTACCCCGTACTTGATTTTGCCTGGCGCAGCCGGGTCTTCGTACATGTAAGGATACACGCCGAATTGCGGTCCGAATGCCCGAAGCGTGTTGACTCCGTGACGGAAGGTGAAAGGATAGCTGTCCGGATACAGCGCCTTCAGCTGCTTGGCCGTCTCGTATAGTTCGTCCCATGTTGTCGGCGCCTTCAAGTTATGCTTCGCGAAGATGTCGTCCCGATAGAACCAGACCATCAGATTGCCCGCGCCCATGCCGTCGTTCAGCACATGGTACATCTGTCCGCCCGGCGAGGTCATGCGCTGCGCGACTTCCGGCTTGGCGTCCAGAAATTTCTTCACGTTGGGCATTTGATCCAGATGCTTGGATAGATCGAGGAACGCCCCTTGCGGACCGTATTTCTGCGCATCGCCCGGGAAGACGGTGAACAGGTCGGGCATGTCGCCCGAAGCGATCGCCAAGGCCAGCGACTCCGGCCCCGTCCACGTCTCTTGCTTAATCGCGATGTTGGTTTCCTCCTTCACCCACTTCCAGACCGCCCAATCCGGCTTGGGAGGCGCAATCTCCTTGAGATCGGTCAGCAGGCGCAGCGTCGCTTCCGGCGCGCTGCTTGGCGTGTTAGCCGGAGCTGTGCTCTCCTCCGCGCTCGGCGAAGCGGATGGCGGCTCAGCCTCGTTCCCGGTTGTCGCCGTCCCTCCATTGCCCGAACACCCCGCAATAAGGGAAGCGATAAGAATGGCCCCGATTACGCTAATCTTCTTTTTTCTTTTCACCCTGGATGCACCGTCCCTTTAGTCGAGTAATCGTTTCGCTCCTTGCAAGTCCGCTGAATTCGCTTTCAACTGGTCCCTCGCTCCGGATTACCGCCATCATAAGGCCGGCCCCGGCATTCCGAATATAGACGGAACCGCGCGTCCTGCAACTCCTTTAATGTTTTCGTAAAAAACGCGCAGTTTCCGCAAAAGCGCCCAGCGCCTTCTATTGGCCTTTCGAGGACAAAGCTGTCCGGTTAAGCGAGTCTAAGCGGATGAATACGCAGTCGGAGCGTTATGCCCACCTCAACCTCACGCTGCGAATTCTTCACCCGTACGATTATTCACCTGACCACCTTGCTTTCGAGGAAGGAGGTAAGAAAAAAAGTTCCTTCTCGGAACTTTGCTAGGAGGAAGAATCGATCTGCTTCCGGTATTCGCTTGGCGTCATCCCCGTGTACTTCTTGAACATGCGATTGAAGGAGGTGATGTTCTGATAGCCCACGGCCTTGGCGGCGCTGTGTATTCTGATCTTGTCGTCGGCGAGCAGACTCGTGGCTTTCGCGATTCGGGTCTCGTTAATATAGTCCACGATGTTCTTGCCGGTCTTCCCTTTGAAGTAAGAGGATAGATAGCCGCTGCTCATCTTCAGCTTCTCGGCCAGCACATCGAGGTAGATCTCTTCCGACAGATGCTCGTGGATATACTCGATCACGAAGGATGTGACCGGGTGCTTCTCCTCTTTCTTCTCCTTGACCGCTTCCGCCGCCTTCGTCACCCATCCCCGTACAAGCTGCTCCAATTCGGCCGCGAGCAGACAGCCCCCGATCTCCTCCTCCGCTCGACCCAGGATCGCCTCCAGCTTGCCTGGTTCCAGATAGCCGGGAAGCAGCGCGCCGCGAATTCGGCTGGCTATGGACGCCGCGAATCGGTAAAGGGCGGCCGCCGTCATCTCCTTCGTCTGCCCCTTGGCGAACTGCCGCTCCAGAAGCGCGGCAAGCTGCGGCAGATTGCCTTCCCGCAGATTGACTTCGAATTCCTTGTCCTGATCGGGGGAGAAGCCAATCGAAGACGGCGCTTGGGCGCGTTCCGTAATAATCTGCGTCTCCTTCGTAAGCCGCCGCTCCCCGACCAGCTGCTGTCCTTCCTCGTAAGCTTGCGTCAGCTGATCCGACGATTCGTATACGGAGGTGACCGCGACGGTCACGATTCCGTATTCCATATCGTGATCGAATACGTCCTTCATCTTGCCGAGCAGACGGAGAAGCTCTGGCGTCCGCTGGGCAGCTACCATGCTCAAGATTTGGTTCCGCTCGATCTGGAAGGTAAGGGAGTCCGGCTGCGCCTGGGTTAATTGGCTGTCGATATAGGTTCTGATATAGTAGAGCCACTTCTGGGCGGCGGCGGAGTTGTTCAGCTTCCCCGGGTAGTGCTGCACGTGAAACAGTAGGAACACGAACGGCTTGTTCGTAAATTCGAGGCTTGCGCTATCGACCTCGGTGCCGCGGATCGCCTTGAGCCGATTCATGAAGCCAAGCTGCTTGCGCGCCAGCTGAATGCCGACGATTTCGTCGCGGATGATGTTGAATTCGTCGATACTCGACCGGAAAGCCGGATTCGCGTTCATCGACCGGATCGATTCGATCACCTTGCGCAGCGGATTGTGGATCCGAACGGCGAAGACGACCGCGAGCAGGACGCTGAGCAGGAGGACCGCGACCATCATCGCCACCAGCGTCACATTGAGCCGGGTCTCATACGCGATCTGTTCGGCGGGAACCCGGTAGACGTATTGATTGCTCGTCGTGGTCCCCATCCTGCTGAAATAGTATTTGCCATCCCTTGCGAAATCGCTCCGCCCGTCGGTCTGAAGGTCGGCATACGAGAGGAAAGGCTCCTTCCCTTCGGACTGATACAGCGTCTCCCCGCCGCCGCCGTAAACGATAAAATCATCGTAAATGCTTTGCTGGAAGGCGCCATACATCCGATCGGCGTCCAGGAATACGATCATGTACATGTTATTGCGCCACTCGTTCTTGAACACAAGCGGCATGCGGTTGCCGATCGTCCGCGGATTGTCGCGGTCCGTGGTATTGAACATGCGAGCGGAGGGCAAGAGTCGATTCGCATAAGGTTCGTCGAACTGCCGCTCCCAGAACTCGAGCGGGTACGCCTCGCTCTTGTAGAACACGTTGAACATCGAGGCTGCGTCGGTACTTGTCCCCTTCTCGATGACCAAGTTCTCGTGCTTCACATAAAGAACGATGTTATCGATAAACAGATATGGATTGTTGGCGAACGTGGAGATTTGGTGAATAATCTGAGGAATGCTGCTGTATTTGGGATTGGTCTGCAGCCGCTGAACGTCTTCGCTCAAAAAAAAGAGCGACATCTGCTTCCGCACCAGATCCAGATGCTTCTCGTAGCTGTTCATGGTGTTCGCAAGCATGAGCGTGTTGTATTTGACGATGCCCGCTCTCACGCTCCGCTTGGATTCCGCGAGCGTATACAAGGTGAAGGAACCCAGCAGCAGGATGATGCAGAGGAATCCCGCGATGAGCCGCAGGAACAGGGAATTGGATCGGGGTCTGACGGATAGGAGTGATTGTAATGTCTTCATACGACCCTCCACTCTTCTTATGGAATTACCGTCGAATCTGGTTATCTATCGGAGGATCCCGCAACCGTGTATCCGCTTTCAAAAAAAGAGCCCCTCCTTCTCTCATAGTATCCGCTAACGCAAGCGCTGTACATGAACAAAACTTCGCAAGCCTCAACTTTTTGTCAATCTGTTCAAAAAAGGATCAGAATTCGCAAAAAAGACCAGACCGCAGCTAAACCCGGCGCCATATCGGCACCGGGCGTTGCGTGTTAGGGCATAGGGAGACGAGGGTGCTTGGGCTTCGAATCGGCGGCGCCCGCTAGCGGCGTTCGACCGGCAGATCCGCTGCTTGCGGGTAGGCCCTCATCTCCTTCACCGTAATGGTGCAGCAGTCCGGATCATCCACGATCAGACGTACGCGGTTAATGGCTTGGCCTTGGCGTGGATTGTCGATGATCCACCGATAATAAGTGCCTTGCGCCGTCTGGATCGGCCGGGTCGTATAGGCCGTCTCGAACAACGCATCGTCCACCTTGTACGCTTCCTTCTTGAGCGGCGCCGGGTCCGCCGAGGCGATCCGGTCCCACAAGCGATCCTTATTGGAGATGTTATGCCCGTAGCAGATCGGCACCTCCTCCTCCGTGCCGTCGTCGTAGACGAGCGCGTAGGCGCCGATCCGGTACTCCGCCTGATCCAGGAAGACGCCATCGAAGAACAGCCGGTATTCCATGTAAGCATCCGTCGTGTGTACGACCTCGACGTACGACGTGCCTCGGGACGATTCAGTTGTGGAGTGCGCCCAGGAAGTATCAGCCGCCCCGGGCGCGCTGCCGAGCAGACGGCGATGCTTGTCGCGATAGAGCGCCTCGAACGCATACTCGACGACGTGTCCGTAAGCGGACTCCTCATAGTCGTCCCGCCAGAACAGGAGCGCCGAATACGCCATCGAGAACAGGACGCCGTTGCGCTGCAGGTTCCCTTCCTTCGTCTCGCTCCAGTTCGAGATGATCCCGCCTCGCGCCCCCGCCCGGAGCCGCTCCTTCCAGTCCATGAAGGCCGGTCCTTCCAGATTCCCATAGACCAGCGACATGCCGCGATCCAGGAACAACCGGTCATATTGCCGCTCCAAACCCCAATACCAGTTGAGCATCTGAATGTCTTGCGGCACTAAATCGATCGCTTTGTATGTCGCCGGAATCGTCTCGCCCAGCGGCTCGCCGGTCACATGGCTCTTCATCGGTCTCTCCGCGCCGCCCCACTTCTCGCCTTGCTTATCCTCGGCATCGATCAGCTTCTCGCACCAGATCATCGTTTGGACGCCGCGTTCGGCCAAATAGCCGTGAATGCGCCGCAGGTCGTTCGCGTACAGCTCCTCGGCCGGCTTGCCCTTGCAGCGTTCGCACAAGCCGATGCTGTAATATTCGTCATGACCGACGTGCACGGTCTTAGGCTCGAATACCGCGAGCACTTCGTCCAGCACATCGAAGAGCAGCGCATAGGACCGCTCGTCGGACGGGCAATAGGTGTCCGGGTACGGGTCGTTCTTGCGTTCGGCCAGCTCCGGGTGATTGATGAGCAAGTAATCGCAGTGGCTGAGCGAAGGCACCTCGGGAATGACGTCGAGGAACCGTTCCTTGCAGTAAGCGACCAACTCCCGCACCTCTTCTTGGGATAAATAGCGTCCGCCGCCATTCTCCACGTGAATCGAATTTTTGTACCACGGATACGTCTTATCCTGGACCTCGATCGTCTTGCCGCTGTACGCGCTCATCTCCTCGCAGTAACGCACCCAGCCGTCGTTAATTTCGGGGTGCTTCTCGTATTCCATCGCCCCTCCGACTTCGAGCACGACGGTATTGAACTGGAAGCGGCACAGCATATCGACGAATTGCTTGAAATAAGCCATCCCTTTCCGCGTCGGCATGTACAGCTTCAGCCCGCGAACCGGGCAAGTCGGCCGGTTGTAGACCAAGCCGTGCCGAATAAGCCCTCCCTCTGCCAGCCGGCCAAGCGTCGCCGCGCCGTACAACGAACCGCGCGCGCTGATCGCGTATACCACGATGCCCGTCGCCGCGATCTCGATCGCGTAGGCTTCGCCGCTTGGCGGCTCCTCGCAGCCGAACTCGTCGCGAATCCGGGCTTGCAGCTCCGCCGGCCATGCCCCTTCCCGGAACTGTATGGAAGGAAACGACGGCAGCCCCGGCGAATCAGCGCGAACTTCTTCCAGCAACGCCACGACAGGTTCGTGCTCTGTCATCACTTTCGTGGCGCCCGTCACGTACGCCCCCTGCTCCTCCAGCGAGGCATACAAGGTCAAATAGTCGTTCGAAGCGTTCCTCATGGCGATCCCCCTCTCTTCTTGGACCTTTACCCCAATCGCGTAACGCCCCCTTGTAGACGAACGGAACCCGCGCTTGGCAGCTTCACGGATGGCTGCGCTGCCGCGTCGGTCTTGACCAAGCCGACCCAGTCCAGATTCATCGGCCCCCGAACGTTCCACATTCGCAGCCGCACAGGTCCGGCTGGCAGAGAAGCGCCGGCGTGGACGGTCAGCGCTTTCCAATATTCCGGTTTCGTTCCCCAATCGAACGTCTTCGCCGCTTCCGCCGTATAGAACCGGCTGCCCAATTGAATCAGCCGCGTCGGAAGTCCGTTCGCGTCTTCCCAGCCTACATATTTGAAGACAATATCGTACTTGCCGGCTTCGGGAACGTCGAGATCCCACGTAATACTCTGACCGTCGGCCGCCCAATTACTGACGCCTAGGCCGCTCGACAACCAAGGCCGCGTGTTGTAGATGTTGAGCACGCCGCCTTCTGAATCGCTGAAGCTCTCGGCTTCTTGAAATACCGTGAGTCCTGCCTTGACGGTATCATAGTCTTCCGTGGCATCCGCCGGCGTCATCGCACCCGAACCGGCGCTGCGGAGCTTCAAGGTGCCGGTCACCTCCGGCAGAATAATTCGCGCATTCGCGCCCAAGTAGATAACGGGCTGCGCCATGCCGAGCTTATCGAAGTAAAGGCCCGGCGGCGTTTCGACGACCTCGTAGAGGCCGGCCGCATTCGAGAGCGTTCCCCACGCGGCCGTACCGCCGCGCCCGTCGCCGTAGGCAGACAGCGTTACTGTCGAGGCTGCGCCGTTCATCACGACGGGATAGGAGATGGCTGCCTGCGGAGCCGGCGCTGAGACATTGCGCAGCAGAAGCTGATGCTGACCAGGCTCGACATTCAGCTTTAACGTACTGCTGCCGACCGTGTCCCAATGTACGCCTCGCGTGTTGACGGCATCTGTTATGCTGCCGCCCTTGGGCAGGCTGCGGTAGGCTTCGTCCAGTACGGCCGTCACGCCCGCTTGCTGCAAGCTGACCTCCGCCTCTTGCGTGCCCGTAATCGACAGTTCGTCGCCGGAGAGCGCGACCGTGGCCGGCTTCGAGCTGCTAATCCGCGTCTGGCCGCCGATCGTTAACCGGGTGCCGTCTACCAGAAGAATCGAGTCTTCCTTGACGGTTGCGGCAATGCCGTCGAACTGAATGCTGCCGGCGTCGACGACGCCGCTTGGCGCGGTACGTACATACACGTCCGTTCCATCGGCGAAGTGCAGCTTCCGATAGGTCCCCATGTCCTCGGAGACAATGTTCTGCGGCGCGGAGCCGACTTCGTAAGGGACATAGGTGGATACAATCGTCGCGAATGCCGTCTTCGGCGTCTCGAATTCGGCATGCAGCCGCGTCTTCCCTGCGTAGTTGCCTCCCGGCAGCCATTCCGCACCGCCTGCATCCAAGTATCGATCGGATTTGGCCGCCGTCAGGCCGGGGTAATACAGTTTCACTTTCAGCGCGGCTTTGTTCTTGATAATCGTCGCGCCGCTTTGGTCTTCATCCACCGTCAAGCTCTTATCGGCATGCAGCCAGTATTCGAATTTGGAGCCGCCCGCCGCCTTCGCGTCCACATTATCCACGACGACGAACGCGCCTGGCTTCACATAAATCACGCTGCGCTTAGCCGAATCAAGACCGGTTCTGCCGCCGGTATTGTAAGCGGTCGTCGCGTCGCCGACCGCGGCGTCGAAGTCTCGATTGGTAGCGAAGCCCGTAATCTTGCCGGAGGCTTTCATATCGAATATGTTTTGTCCTTGTTTGTCGTCATAGGTGATCGCGTTGTGGGCAAAAGTCTGCTTCGCGTACTTTTGAAAGTGGTCGCTGTTGTAATCGTCGTAGAACCCGCCGTCAACCGTAAGGTCCTCCCCGAACGCTTTGATTTGAATGCCGTTCTGATCGGCATGGCTGTGATTGAAGCTGCCGTACGGACTGGATTTGAAGAACAAGGAAATCCGCTTCGGATCGAGCAGGCTGGAGTGCATCGCCACCGTGCCGAGCTGATCGAAGTACTTGGCCGTCGGCATCTCGACCGGAGGACGCGCCTGCAGACTGCTGTCCTCATAGAGATACGTCATATAGTTGCCATAATCGTAGTTGTATTGCTGCGCGAACCACTGCATAACCTGATCCTGCTGCATCTTGGCATTGCGCGTCATACTCGCATGAACAGCGCCGCGGTGAATATCGTCGGCACCGTCTCCGAATACGCCGCTCTTCTGGCCGAAGGGCAGCATATACATCGCGTACCATGATTCATTGCGGTTGAACGCCTTGTCGTAGATGCTGAAGCCCGTCGCGGCATGCAGCGTATCGATGAACTGCTTGTTGCTTAAGGCGGACCATTGCCAATAGGCTTCCCCGTTGCCCCAGCCGCCGTCTTCGCCGCCCCAAGCAGGCGATAGATTAATATAGGCGGGGACGATCCGATTGAACCATTCCTGCGCATCCTCCGACACGACCGTCCCGTTCACGCTGATATCGTCGTGCAGCAAGGAGATCGCGATCATCCCCAGATAGCCGAACACGGTCCAGCCGTGCGAGTCGTACGGCGTGCTGGTGATCGGGTAACTGTCGTACAGGACATCGTCCGCGATCATTGCGGCGCGATCATGCACCATCGTCAATACGGTTACCCGCTCCGACGGACTAAGGAGATCATAGAGCCAGTCGTAAGCCATCGCGCCGGACAAGGCGATCTCCCGGTGGACTTGATCATTGCCTCCTTTGTTGTTGTCGTACTGGGTCGCACCTTCCTTCGTTCGCCAAGTCGCAACATGCAAGAGCCGCCGCTTGGCGAATTCGCCGTAAGCGGCATCCTGGGTGATAAGGTAGATAAAAGCCGCGTCCATCATAGGCGTAGTTACTTCCGTCGTTTGCGCGAGCACGGTAGGCGAATTGTTCGGCATCTTGACCGGTTCGGCCGGAAGCGTCTGTGGATTGTTCACCTCGGCCTCCACCCTTGCTTTAATGCGGCTCTTCACGCTGTCGAATGTTTTTTTGCCGTCGCCGTCTTTCCTGGCGCGGAATTCATCCAGCCGATCCGGCGTCGTCAGCATGCGCGGATGCCCGCTCGGCACGGCTCCGAGCAGCTCGGACGCGGGTAGCACCGGGAAAGGCACGCTATCGGCATCGATGCGGAACTTCCGAGCATCGCTCCATGCGGACCAGCCTGCCGGCTTATGGAACCGGACTCGCCAGAAGTAAGATTGCCCGTCCGCGAAAGGCTGCGGGAAATTATAGTAGTTGGACGCGATGCCGCTCTTCTGGTAAGCGACCGATTGAAAGCCGCTATCGCTCGCCACCTGCAATTCGTACGCATCCGCGCCGGCAATGAAAGGCCAGCCGAAATCAGGCGGATTCTGAGTCGTGACGAGATGATCGGCGGGACTGAAGCTTCTCGAATAAGCCGGATCCAGCCCGGTCGGCCATGCCAACAACGCCGTCGTCCGGAGCGATGCGTCATCCACATAGACCGTGCCGGTTGCGAACAGACTCGGAACGACCAGAATCATTTGAAGCTTCGCCGTGCCCGCCGGCGGGGTATCGCGAAGCTCAAGCTTCTGCCAAGACGGACCCGTGCCGGTGCTGTTTGCGATTTTTTGCGTAGAACTGCCGTCCGCCTTGTAATATCGGATGATCAGCGCCACGCCGCCAGCATCGACTCTCGCTTGAACGCTGGCTGTGTATTCCGCTCCGGACGAGTAAGGCACCATGGAGCTGTACACCCCCGCCGCAATCCCCGCCGCGTCATTCTGATCGGTCAACTTGACGCTGTACGTGCCTTCCGCTGCCATTCCGGCGACCGACTCGACGGTTACGCCCTCCGGGTTATTATTCGCGTACTTCGTCCATCCGACCGGCATTCCGCCGGACACCTGCTCGAACCCTGGATTGACGATCAGCTCCGGTCCCAAGGCGGAGTCGTCGACCGCCGCGCTGGCCGCTGGCCATGCGAGCAAGTTCAACAGCAGACTTAAGCCCATCACACACGCCAGCATCATCGAAGTGCTGCGCTTCCACACGCGATTGACCAATTCACTAACCTCCCTTTGTTTGACACGCCGCCTAAACAAACAACGATGGCCGCCTCACCTCCAATCTTTACTAGCTATTACGAAACAAGCTTGGGCCAAGGGTGTGAGCCCGCTTACAACGGAAGCCGTCCTTAGCTACCGCCATCGTAAAACACGGCGCCAAGCAGGTAAATCCACGATGCTGCCCGACTTTCAACTCCTTTACGGTTTTCGGATAAAAAGACCAGCTTTCGCAAAAACGACTAGCCGGGCTGAAGCAAGCTCGCCTGATGGAAAATGAACAAGAGCAGCCCGGCCTCGTACGAGGAAGGACTGCTCTTGTCCTGTCATAATGATCAGATATGAATTACAGATCGGATGGATCATTTCCCGGTCCGCATAACGGATCAATATCTGAATGGCTGGACGCCCCCGATCGACCTTACTAAGCAGCGTGAGGTCCTTAGCAATTCCAAATGTACAACCGGCAACAGCTAATGAGCTGCCGGTTTTGTTTTTCATCGAGTGCTATTTCCCGCCTACACTTCTAATATCGAGCACTTTGGTCACTTGATTATACCTTAGCACGTATCGATTCCCGGTTATAAAACCAAAAAAGGCTGCTGTTCGAGGACTGGTTTCGAACCCGTCCCCAGATACCTCAGGCTCTAATTGTAATCTCAACTTTTTTCTTCTACCTGCTCTAGTGACTGTTAGTATCGGATTACCATCCGGTAAGCCTATCGCGATAAGCGTGTCGAATGTGACTACCAAACGATCATTTCGTTGTACATCGACGCTTTCAATCCCGAATGGCGCAGTCGTTCGATTCCGTCTAAGGCTGATGGTCAGCACGTTCGTATTGATGTTAAATTCCAAAAAGTACAGAAAGCCATCCGTTATTTTAAACATTTTTGCGGTTGCTGGACTCACGTCCAAGCTATTATTATCTTGGTCACCGCATTCCTCCATGGTCAAGATCGTAACACGTTTCTGAATGTTCCTCCTTCGCAATAGCGCGGAAGTGCCGTTTGGGATCTGACTAAGCGGCCCTCCTCCTTGACCACACCCATTCAGAAAAATCACTTGATCTCCAAGTGATTTTCTAATACCGACATAAGCGTTCCCCGTGATGATCAATTCAATCATCCCTTCTTTTTTGGGGTTGAGGTAGAATCAAATCATAGTATGTCGTTGTCCCCACCTGCGAAGCGGCTGAAGCTCGCGTGGGCGCTAATTAGTAAAGGAGGAACGTATAAAAAAATAAAGACCCGCTAATTACAGCGGATCTCCATGTAACTTCTAAGCTTCCGAGCTGAACATCTTCGCCCCTCTCGGCTAGCCTACGACCCAAAGTAGCTTTCGTAAAGATCGTTATAGTCGTCTTCGTATTCGCCTTCATACTCACTGTCATACACGGCCGATTCCGGATACGCGATCCGGTTCGCCTCATCTTCAAGCCCCATTGCCTTCAGCTGCTCCTGCAAATAAGCAATGACCTTGCTGTTCTCCAACCAGAGGTTGACATATTGCGCATCTCGGAGGAACACCAGCTTGTCCAGCGTCGACGCTTGGTCGAAGAACTCCTTCACATCCGCGCGGTGCACGCCATCCTCATATTCCTCGAAATCAAAAGCCAGCCGCTTGGCCGAAGCCGCCTCGGTGCCGCTGTAGACCACGCCGAGACTATCTTCCGTAGAAGCGGCAATCTTCTGCTTGCGTTCCTTGTTCAGCTTACGCAAGTAGTCGTAGACGTCCCCTATCGGCTCCAGGGCAAATCGTTCGCGGACGATGCGCATGACGTTTTTCTCTTGCTTCGTCAGCGAGCGTTCCAGCTCAGCCCCGTCTTCCTGCAGCGCCTCGTACTCCGCTTCGGTCATGTTCGTATCCAGGTAATGAACGCCCGTGGGCTCATACACCAGCAGCTGCATAAACTCGCGGAAATTACGTGCGATGATCGTCACGGGATGATCCTCATACGGCGAGACGCGGACGATCGCTGCTTCCTCCAGACTGCTCACGGTGCCGAAATCGGTCAGGAACCCATAGTGCACCTCGTCATCCCAGTCTTCGAGCGCGAACGGGATGACGTCAATCGGCGTGGACTCATAGCGATAACCGATTCCGAACTCCAAGAAGTTCGGACCGAGGAGCCCGCCGCCCAGCAGCATTTTCTGCTCCCGCAGCTCTTCTTCCAGCGCAATCGCCTGCTTCAGCATGTCGGGCACTTGGTACTTGCCGTAATTTTGCTTCACCGCCTGCTCCGCTTGCGCCTTCTCTTCCGGTGTTTCCGCCTCGACCTCTGTGCTGTAGGACAATTTGGTTTTGCCCGTGCCGTTCAGCCGTATGCGGTATTCGCCGACGGGGTCCCCGTTATCTTGGATAGCGTAAGTGAGCCAATCGCCGAATACGGCCCGGGTGTACAATTCCTGATCGCCGACGAGTCCGGAGAGAACAGTCTGCGCGCCGCTGCCGTCGGTTCTTACCCGAATAAGACGTTGGTCCGGTTCATACCACTCCGTCGCATAATACACCCAGCCGTCCTTCACGAAAGCGAGATTGCTGTGCCCTTTGGTGATCGGAACGGGCTTCCCGCCCGACAGCTTCACTTTGTAGATCGGGCCGTAGAAATAGCTGTTCGACAACCAATCTTCGGCGGCCGCGTTCGTGATCGTGCTGTAATACAGCCAATCGCCTTCCACGAAAGGATTGCTGACTTCGGCCTGATTCAGCAGCCGTCTGCCGCTGCCGTCGGTTGCCAGCCGGACCAGATTCTCGTCGTTATTAATGTAGACGATCTGATCCTGCGCGATTGCGATATTGCCTCGCTGATACAGCGAATAATACGGGACCGGGCCCATCGTCTTGTTCATCTGGTTGACGGATCTGTAGTAGTCGCCGGCCAGCTTCTTCTTGTTCTTGCCATCGAGCCCCACCCGGTACAGCGCGTAAGTCTCGCCCTCTTCCACGGTATAGAAGAGCGTGTTCTTATGGATCGTGAAGCTCGCAAAATCGATCTTCCCGTTATCGGCCGTTACCACTGTCGGCTGCTTGCCGGCAAGCGTAGCCTTCTTGATCGTGCCGCTCTCGTAATTGCCCTCCTTCACCGTGCCGATCCAATAGATGACGGAGTCGCCGATCATGTCGATAATGAAGGCATTCGGATTCTGCGCAAGCTGCTTGATGAAGGCTGGCTTGTTCGACGCCGGAATCACATTGTAATCCGCATAACGATAGTTCACGAATCTGGAATAGTTATACGGCTGAATAAGAAGCTCGCTCTTCTTCACCTCTTGAACGGAGGTGCCGTCGGCTTTCTTCTTCATCAGCATGGAAGTGTCCGAATCTTCATCGTACTCCTGATAATAAATCCATCCATCGGCCGTCGCCCCTGTAACGGAAGGCATCTCCGCCAATGCCGCGGCAAAGGCATCCGACGATTTGCCGTTCACGGCAGCTGTTGCAGCAGCCTCAGCAAGCGTTGGCGAGATTAACAACAGCAATCCCGCCAGCATCCATAATACGCGTTGCAACCCTCTCATCTCTGATCCCCCAGTGTTGTTCATTGTGCTAGTGCTAGCATCGACACACATCATACAACATTCATCAGGGAATGTGTGCAAAAAATAGAAAAAGACCGAGAAATTCCCGGTCTTTCCCGAGGTATTCCCGGTCTTCCTTGCTGGTTTCGCAGATCCGGCTGGCATGGCATCAGGGGGATCAGCCGCTTACGCTTCGGCGCGGATCTTGATGTCCTCGAACGTACTTGGCAGCACGAGCCGCAGCGTGGACGCTTCCGCGTCGAACGACCAGCTTCCGCCGTGCGATTCGAGCGTCGCATCCTCTTCCGGCGTGACGACGAGCACCTGATTCGGGCTGAAGTTCAAATCGTTCACTTCGACCGCCACCGTCTCCCGCCGACCAGGCAGTCCCTTGGACAGGTAGCGAAGCTGAAGGGACACCGCGCCCGGGTCGAACGCGCTTACGACTTCCAGCAAGTTGTACGCTCCCTGTTCGTAGGCATAAGTAGAAGCGTCATCCTCGTACCAGCGTCCGGTTGCGCGCGTTCCAGCCTGAGCGGCGCGAATGACGAGCGCGACCTGCGCCTCGGCATTGAGCACCGGCTTCCACGTCTCCTCCCGAAGCTCCGCGATTACAGCCCCGGCGCGGACGTACATCGGCATCTTCGCAAGAGGCGCATAGGCCATCGCATGCCGGCCGCCTTCGAGATGTTCGCCGCTCCAGAAGTCGACCCATTCGCCCGCCGGCAGATAGACCGTCCGGTATTCCGTGCTCGGCCGCAAAATCGGCGCGACCAGCAGATCTTGGCCGACCAGGAACTGGTCGCAGCAGTTATAGACGTTGCGATCGCCCGGATATTCCAGAATGAGCGGCCGCATGACCGGAAGCCCCGTCTCATGCGCCTCATGGAACAGCGTGTACAAGTACGGGAGAAGGCGGTAGCGCAGACGAATGTAGGTTCTGCAGATGTCCTCGATCTCCGGACCGAACGCCCATGGCTCCTGGCGAATCGATTCCAGCACGCTATGGTTCCGGCAGTAAGGGAAGAAGGCGCCTGCCTGCGTCCAACGGGCCAGCAGTTCCGGCGACGTATGGTGCGCGAAGCCGCCGATGTCCGGGCCTGCGAACGGCTGGCCGGACAGGCCTAGGTTCAGCACCATCGGAATCGACATGGCCAGATGCTCCCAGAAGCTGCGGTTATCTCCCGTCCAGGTCGCCGCGTACTTCTGAATGCCGGCATAGCCGGCGCGCGTGAGCACGAACGGCCGCTCGCCGTTCAGCTGCCGCTTCAATCCTTGCTGCGTCGCCATCGACATAAGCATGCCGTACAGATTATGCAGCTCGCGATGCGTCTTCGGGCTGCCGTCGTTGCGGTGCACGACGTCGAGGTCCATCGTCTTGCTGTCGTTGAATACGGCCGGCTCGTTCATGTCATTCCAGACGCCGTGAATGCCTAAGTCCGTGTAATAGCGATGCAGCTCTCCCCACCAGGTGCGCACATACTCATCCGTAAAATCGGGAAAGGCGCTCGCTCCCGGCCACACGTTCCCAATGAAGATCTCGCCCTCTAGCTTGCGGCAGAAGTAGTCGTTCCGAATGCCTTCCTGATAGGGGGCGTATTCTGGGTCCTTCTTCACGCCGGGATCCACGATCGGCACGATGCGAATGCCCATCTCCTTCAATTCCGCGATCATCGCCTCCGGCTTCGGGAAGCGTACCGGATCGAACGTGAACACGCGATATTCATCCATATAGTGAATATCGAGATAGATGACGTCGCACGGAATCTGCTTGTCGCGGAACGTCCGCGCAAGCGTCAGCACTTCCTCCTGGCTCATATAGCTGTACCGGGATTGGTGGTAGCCGATCGCCCAAGCGGGCGGTAGATCCATCGTCCCCGTTAACCGGCTGTAGCCCCGGATGACGTCCTTTAACTCCGGACCGTGCACGAAGTAGTAATCGATTGTTCCGGAGGTCGTCTGGAACGTGTAGGACTCTTGATCCGAACGCATATCGAAGGCGCAGCGTCCCGGATTGTCGAGGAAAATGCCGTAAGCCGGCTTGTCGTAGCGGAAATGGAGGAGGAACGGGATCGAGACATACAAGGCTTCGATCTCCGGCACATGCGGGTCGAACACGTCCGAATTCCACATGTCGTATTTCTCGCCTTTCTTGTCCAGGAAGCCCGTCTTCTCCCCTAATCCGTATACATGCGAGTCCGGCTCCATCCGCTTGCGGCACCCGTACTGCCCGCGGCCGGACCGGTAGATGCCGGCTTCGTCGGAGACGAGCTCGCCCTCCGCCGTATAGAATGCCAACGCGGCGTTCTGTTTACGAATCTCCACGGTGATGGCCGGCAGCATCAGCCGGTAGCACTCAAGCTCTTCGGCCAGCTGCGACGCGACCGGCACGAACGCTTCCGATTGTACGGCGATCGTAGTGGCCTTATCTTCTCTGTGGTCTGGCAGCAGCTTGACGCGTACGACGGCGGCATTGACCGGCTGCAGCATAAGCGTCGCGTTCTCGCCTCTGAAGTAGTAGGCGTCCTCTCGCAAGTCGACGGCCAGGATCGCGCCGATTTGCCAGCCGCCTTCGTTCAGCGTCAGCGTGCCGCCTTTATCCGGATGTATCGTTTCGCTCGTTAGCATGGTGGTGTCCTACCTTCCTCATTCCTTATCCCTTTACGGAACCTAATGTAATGCCTTTGACGAAATACTTCTGGAAGAACGGATAAATCAAGAGCAGCGGCAGCATCGAGATGAAGATTTTGGCCGCGTTCAGCGTCTGATTGGACAGGCTTGTCATGCGCTTGGCCGTCTCCGCGTCCATCTGCGAAGCATTGACCACGACCGCGACCTGGCGAATGTAGGACTGCAGCGGATAATTCTCGTTCTTGTTCATCAGCACGAGCGCCTGGAAAAATTCATTCCAGTGCCCTACGATCGTGAAGATCAGAATCGTGGCCATCACCGGCTTGGCTAACGGCAGATAGATGCTAAACAAGATCCGCCACGGACCGGCCCCATCCATGAGAGCGGATTCCTCCATCTCCTTCGGCAGGTTGCGGAAATAGTTCATGACGAGAATGACGTTGAAGACGGGAAGTCCGCCGCCGAGCACCAAGCCCCAGATGTTGTTGATCAGCCCGAGGTCCCGCATGGTCATGAACCAAGGAACCAAGCCGCCGCTGAACAGCATGCAGAAGACGAGCAGCCACATGATGACGTTCCGGGGCTTGAACTCGTCGGACGACTTCGACAGCGGGTAAGCCATCAAGAGGACGACGAGGAATGTGACGACGGCTCCGTAGACCACGCGCTGCACGGAAATCCAGAACGAGCGGAAGAATTGCGCGTCCTCCATAATCGCGATATACGAGTTCAAGGTGAACTGCTTCGGCCATGCGAAGACTTGACCCGCCGCGACCGGCGCTTTATCGCTAAGCGAAACAACCAAGGTGTACCAGACGGGCAGCAGGCACAGAAGCGTAATCAAGATCAACAGAAGCACATTGAGTCCGTTGCCCACCTTCGATAATAACGAGCGTTCCTCGACCAAGCCTTACACCTCCTAAAAGATTCTGTAGTTTGCAAACCGGTACGCCAGGCCGTACGTAATCGAAATCATAACGAAGCCGACGACGGACTTGAGCAGCCCGACGGCTGTCGCCAAGCCGTATTGCATATCGATCAGACCCGCGCGATACACCCACGTATCGATGATGTCGCCGGTGGAATAGACAGTCGGATTGTACAAGTTGAAGATTTGGTCGAACCCTGCGTTCAGAATGTTCCCCATGCTTAAGGTGCCGACCAGGACGACGACAGGCACGATGCTGGGCAGCGTGATATGGGTCAACCGCTTGAATTGGGAAGCCCCGTCGATGGCGGCCGCCTCGTACATTTCCGGATTGATCGACGTCAGCGCCGATAAGAAAATGATCGCCGCGAAGCCGAACTCCTTCCAAATATCGCTGGCCACGACCAGCGCCGGGAACAGATCGGGCTTCGCGAAGAACAGCACCGGCTCCGCCCCGAACGAAGTCAGCAGTCGGTTCACCGGACCGGTGTAGGAGAAGATGTCCAGCATAATGCCGGCTACGATGACCCAGGACAGAAAATGCGGCAGGTAAACGGCCGTCTGAACCGATCGGGTAAACAACCGGTGCCTCACCTCGTTGAGCATGAGCGCGAAGATGAGCGGTACGATGAGATTGCCGACCATCTTCAAGAGGGCGATCATGACCGTATTCTTGAAAATAACCCGGCTGTCGTCCAGCTCGAACATGTATCTGAAATGGTCCAAACCGACCCAGGGCGAGCGGAAGACGCCCATGCCGGCGTTGAAATCCTTAAAAGCCATGAGAATGCCGTGCATCGGCAAGATGTTCACGAAGAACAGCCAGAGCAGACCCGGCAGCAGCATCAAGTAATAATGTTTATAGAACGCTTTATTTCGCATGCCGTCTATCCCCTTAATCAAGTCAAGACGGGTGAACCGCGTCACCCGTCTTGAGCATTGTCGAACGATTGCGCCGTTATTTCAATTCATTGACTTCCTTCGTAATTTGGTCGCCGCCTTGTTCCTTCCACTTGCTTACGAACGTATCGAACTCGTCGATCGGCGCGCCGCCCATGATGATCTTCAGGAACGTCTCGTCTTCAAGCTTCTTCAGATTGGTCCACTTGGTCTGCATCGTCTGCGTCTGGGCGGTCGCCAGGCTTCTTACCCAGTTGATGTCCGCATTAATGAAGGCAGAGCCGCCGTTCAAGTGCGCATACAGATGCGAGAAGAAGTCGTTGTCTTTGTTCCAATATTGAATATCGTAGTTGTCGAATGGTTCCAGCTTCACGTCCTTGACGTGGGAAGAGAGCTCATACGTAAAGCCGTAATTCAGCTTGTCGACCTGCTCCAGCGTCATTTCGCCTTTCAGCACCTTTTGCGTCGTGTTGACCGCGTAATCCAGCTGGTCGCCGTGGCCCATGATCAAGAACAGCGGAATTTCCTGGCTCGTCAATTCTTTCCCTACCGCCGTCGCATAGCTTGGGTCCTTCTCCGAAACGTGAATATCGAGCATTTTGAGAACCGCTTCCGGGTGCTTGTACTGCTTCTTCACGACAATGAAGGTGCTGCCGGTTGCTTGGTTGGAATTGAATTTGCCTTCCGCGTCGAGCGGCGCGACGAACGGCTTCCAATTCGCCTTCGCATCGTTCTTGATCGAATCCATCAAGTTGTACGGCGACCACCAAGGCCCGAAGAAGATGCCCGCTTGCCCGCTGGAGATGACTTCCTGGCTGCTCTTGCGCAGGCCGATCTCTTTATCGAGAATGCCTTTGTCATACCAATCCTTCATTAAGGCCAGCGTTGTCTTCGTCTCCGGCTGGATAGAGCCGTAGGCCGCATTGCCGCCTTGATCCTTCACCCAGATGCCGGGATACGCGTCATTGGCGAAGAACAGCGGGGAGAAATTCATGAAATGATCGCTGGAAGCCAGGAAGTTCGAATACAGCGCTCCCCCTTGCCCCGTGCCGACGATGCCGATCGTGTTGTCGCCGCCCAGTTTATTGTCGACGAACGCTTTGGCGATGTTCTCCAGATCCTCCAGCGTCTTCGGCGGCTGCAGGCCCAGCTTATCCAGCCAATCTTGGCGAATCCAGGTCAGCGGCGCCGAAGGCAAGGTCGTCTCGGGCAGCGCGTACAGCTTGCCGTCGAAAGTGACGTTATCGAGCAGCCCCGGATTGGATTCGTAAATTTGCTTCAATCTGTCGTTGCCGTATTTCTCGTACACCTCGGTCAGGTCGGCCAGCTGGCCCGCCTTCGCCATCTGACGAACCTGGGATTCGTTCACGAGCAGGGCATCCGGCAAATCGTTGCTGCCGATCGAGATGCTCACCTTCTGGTTGTAATCCGCGACCGAAGCTTCCCATGTATGCTTGACGACGATATTGTAGGTATCCTTCAGCCAGCGCGTATACGCATTATCCTCCGCCGTGTCGCTGCCCTCGTACTTATAGTTGGGATCGATCGCGCGGCCGATGCCGATCTCTACCGGCTCCGGGAATTTCGCCATCGGATCGATGGCAGCTGCCGCGTTCTCGCCATTGTTCCCGGATGCAGGCGCATTCGCATTCGCATTGCCGCCGTTCTCGTTGCCGCCGCTGCTGCAGGCGCTTAATCCCGCGACGGCCGCCACGAGCAATACCGCCAAACCCGTTTTTGCTTTCTTCATGCAAGTCTTCCCCCTAGGTCAACTGAATTTGTTTTCTAGCTCGATTATAGTCAGAACGCGCGTCCATGCGGGATAGACCGCGCGATCGGATTCGGGTTGAATCTGGCCGATAAAATAAAAAAACGTCCGAAGAAGTTCTACCTTGTTTCGGACGAATTTCTACCCTGCCCGCTTCAGGGCCGGTTATGTTTGCGGTATTCGCTGGGCAGCATGCCGACATGATCCCGGAACAGGCGGCTGAAATATTTCTCGTCATTGTACCCGATCTGCTCCGCGATCCATTGAATCGTCTTGGTCGTGTTTCTTAGAAATTCCTTGGCGCGTTCGATGCGCATATCCCGCAAATAATCCGTGTAGGTCTGCCCGGTAATCTGCTTGAAGCACTGGCTGAAATAGCTGCCGCTCATATTAACCATCTGCGCCATCTCGGCCGCGCTCACCGGCTGATCCATCATTTGCTGCACCAAATTCATCGCCTTCGTCATGCTGGTCTGGATTTCCGCCGAATAGTGGGGCTTCATATTCGACTGGTAGATCAGCTCCCTTGCGCCTCTTAACCAAGCCTCGAATCGAACCCAGCTGGAGAACGTATCTTCGATTTCGATCGGCGCCGTAATGATGTGCTGATACAGCTTGTTCCATTCGTCGGTCAGCGTATAGAACATTCTCGTCAGCCGGATCGGCGGAAGCCTCAACGCTTTCAGCTCGTGCATTCGCCGATCGAACAACGCATCGTCGAAGACCCAATCCGAGGCCAGCCAGCTTTGTTTGACGTCGCCGATCGGGAAGCTTGCTTCTTCTTTATGCCGCTCCAGGATGGCCCCGCTGTCGGCGACGACGATGCTGGAGCGGGATGGCTCGTAATCGTAGAACAAGTCATGATTGCGGTATACCCGAAGCAGATGCATCACCGTTTTGCGGTCGAGCGCGGCCAGATTGCGAAAGCAAACAAACGCGGCATCCGCTCCGGCTGTAACGGATGAGGGCCGGCTGGTCCAATACCAGACGCCGGCGTCCGCCTCCACGGCGCCTGCCTCCCAAGCCTCGCCTAGCTTCGCGTCCTCTCCCTGATCGCTCAGCTTGTACAGCACGTACAATTCGTCCGCCGCGGTCAAATCTCCCTTATCCGGCGCCGCCGGCGCCTGATCGGCTCCCTTCCGGCGCATCAACGCCGCAATGCGCCCGAGCACGTCCTCCAGCTGCTCCTGCTCCAGCTGCGTCTTCGAAATATAGTCGATCGCTCCGAGCCGCAGCGCCTCCTGCACGTATTCGAAGCTTTGATGCAAGGTCAGCACCGCGACTTGAACATGCGGATACAGCCTTCTCGTCTCCCGCATTAATTCGATGCCGGACATGACCGGCATGGAGAGATCGGTGAGCATCAAGTCCACCTTGTTGCTTGCCATGAACTGTAGCGCGTTCTCTCCGTTATTCGCTTCCCCGACCACGACCATGCCGTAATCCTCCCACGGCATAAAGGTCGCAATGCCCTTGCGGACGATCTTCTCATCGTCCACGATCAATACTCGAATCATCGCTCTTCAGCTCCATTAACCGGAATGATCAGCGAGACGGTCGTCCCTTTGCCAACCTCGCTCTTCAGGGCAAAACGGGCCTGCTCCCCATAGTTGGCTTCGAGCACCCGCTTGACGTACCGCATGCCGATGCCCATCCCCATTCGCTTGCTTGCTTCCGCTTCGCCCAGCAGCAGCTGGTCGATTCTCTCCTGGGACATGCCGGCGCCGTTATCTTGTATCGTAATCTTGAGCTCGCCGGCGAGTTGGATGTTCACATGGATATATCCGTCGTCGCTCACCCCGTGATAGAGCGAATTCTCCACGAGCGGCTGCAGAATAAAGCGCGGAATGGTGAACGACATCGCCTCCTCTTCCACGTCGATATCGACATCGAACCTGAAGTCGTACCGGATCTGCTGCAGCGTCAAATATTCCTTCAACGCCTCGATCTCCGCGCCGATCGTCGTCGCCTCGCCCATTTTGCCTAAATTGTAATTGAGCAGCCGGTTGAGGGAGAGCACCAGCTTGTCGATTTCCTTCTGGCCGTTCATCGTCGCGAGCCAATGGACGGTATCCAGCGTATTCATCAGAAAATGCGGATTGATCTGGTATAGCAGCTTCTCGACCTCCAGATCCGCTCTGCGCTTCTCCTTCTGCTCGATCTCCCCGTACAAATCCCAAATCTTCGTCTTCATATTGCGGATCTGGTACAACAGATAGTCGAATTCCGGAATGTGAATCGCGTCGGTGGACGCCTTGACGTTCGAATGAAGCAGCGATTTGATCTCTTTGTTGAATCGGTCGAGCGGGCGGTAGACCATCTTCCATAGGATCCATGCGGTCAACGCCGCCGCCAGCAAGAAGAACAGGAAGAAGCCGGTGATCTGAAGCAGCCATTGATTCTTCTCGCGGTTGAGCTCGTCCGTCGGAAGTACGGACACCAGGCTCCATCCTTGATTGCTCGTTACGATATACCAGGCGTCGCTCCCGTAGGTGCCCGATACCGTCTCCTGACTTCCCCTAGGGAACGGCCGATCCTGCGGAAAGCGGTCGCCAACCTGGCTGTAGGCGACGCGGTCGTCGTTGTCCAAAATGAGCAGGCGGCGCTTGGAAATCTGCTCATGCGCCGGCTCGAGGATATTCTTGAGCACATTGAATCCCGTCTCGATATAAAGATAAAGGTTCTGCTCCGGCAGATTGACCCGGCGCATCGTGCTAATGACCGGCTGGTTGATGGACCGATTGATGCTCAAGTGCGGCCCGAAATAGGTAATCTCCGGATATCGAGCCATGACGGGAAGCTCACTGGGCTCGAAGCGGTTATCGCGGACGAAGAAATTCTCGAAGTCATAGGTACGCGTATCCGGAGCGTAGTACATGGTCAGCCCGACATTCGGATTGGAGAAGACGATCACGTTCAGCTCGCTCTTGATCTCGTTGCGAAGCTGTAACTTCTCGTAAGGCTCCGTCACGCCCTGAAGCCGTTCGATCAGCTTATTCGTCCCGCCGTCGAAAGCAATCTGCTGCGAAACATGGTTCAAATTGTTCAGCGTATTCTCCATCGCGAGCAAATCCTGTTCCAATTCGCTCTTGATCGAGCTCTCCACCTTATTGGTAATAATGGAATCGATCGTATAGAACGACACCATCCCTAGACAAATAAACGGGATCAAGCTGCTCACGATGAAAATCGTGATGATTCGATTCTTGAAGGTCACCTGCTTGAAACCGCTGCGCAGCGTATGTCTGATCATCGTTCCCCCTCCCGTTCAACCATATTAACACGGTCTGCGGGTCTATCACTATATTGCGCCAGACGTAAATAGCCTCCCCCTGCCTATTCTAGCGGCATGGGGAGGCCTAGCAGCTCGGTTAGCGCGCGATCTTGACGACGCGATACAGCATGACGCCAGCTTCGCCTCGGGTAAGGGCCGCTTGGGGTTTCAGGTCCACCCGCGCTTCCGTAGTAACCCAGGATATAAAGCGCTTACAGTCAGCCTTGGATCAATATAGCATGAGAGCTGAGGCAAGCGGGATAGACAATACTTCTCCATTAGGAGGAACAATCGACGTAATTAACGCCTGGTCCGCGCGCGGCCAAGAATCTTCTACCTTTCTGGATAAAAACTTTCCCCCTTGCCCTACCATGTTGTCAGTTAATCGTACGGGTAAGGAATTCGCAGCCTGTGGTTGGCGTGGGCTTTCTTAATTGATTTCATTATATCTTTCGACTGCCTTGCCTAGCAGATAATAGAAATTCTCGGGTGTACCGTCCGTTGTGCTCAGGAACTGGCCGTTCAGGTCGGTTTCAGATACAGGTTGCTTCTTATTGATGCGTTCAATGATTTTCGAAGCGGCCGCTTTTAACTCCGTGGCTGAATGAACATAGTTCTCGATGCTGAAACTGTTAACCCCTTCGATTTGTATTCGTTTCTTGTCTTTTGCGATGGTCGTGAGCGCATTCAAATCTTCTGTCATCATGTCGTATTTGGCTTTAAACTTCGTCATATCGAGCTGCAGCACATTGCCGGCGTTGATTCCCTGCTCTTCCATTTCAATGGACACAGCTTCAGCATCGATCATGAACTTCAGCGCGCTATACATGATCTGCTGGTCCGCATCCTTACGTTTTTGCAACTCGGCCTGACGCTGCTCGTTCCCCAAATTTTGCAAAGCGGTGAAGTATTGCTTGGCGACAGTCTCGTAAGCGATATTGGCGCTTACTAGCTTGGCATGCAGCTGTTTTCCTTTCGCGAAATCATCATCCACGTAGCCCCTGCTATCATAGTAGGCTTTCATCTCGTCCAAGACGGACAACAGATCTTTGATGACCGGCGTCAGCTTGATCACGACAGGATCCGCGTTCGCAAAAGCAGGTTGGCTTGCGGTATAGCCGTTCGCTTTGTCGATAACTTCCCGCTCCGTTTCAGCAACGCCGATCATGATGAAGCTGAGGTTCTTCTCGATCACAGGCTGCTGATCAGCTCCGAATTTCTCGAAATAATGAACCAGTACCTCATTGATTCGGCCCGTCATCAAGTTATTGAGCCCCACATACGCGTTGTATTTCTCGATTTTTTTGCTCTCGCCGGACGTAACGCCTGCAACCGCTTGATCCAAGGTGGATGAAGTGGACGAACAAGCGGACAACATGGCACCTAACATGATAATGACCATAAAGAATGATAGCTTTCGCACAAACGTGATTCCTCCGACTGCGAATTTGTGAAACATATCTATTGAATTCTAGAATGATTCGGTGAATAGATCTTGAGTCTTGAGTAGCAATTGCGTCAATCATTCCTTCAAATGTCATTTCCTCCTTTCTTTCTTTCTTTCTTTGCCAATCTGGTTTGTCTGATGACGATTCTTCGTTCCACTCGTCAAAAAGCCAGCAAGCCTCTCATTCGAGGAGCTTGCTGGCTCTTTTTGATCAAGTAAAATCATTTGCCTGCCAAAGCATCTCTGTCGATGGATTCCGGCTGCTTCTCCAGCCATCCCTTTTTAACCATAATGTTAAAGCACATACCGCCGGCTTCCATGGCATGGTTACTGACGCTTTTATAATTCAAGGCTACATCAGATCGCAGGGTCGTGCCGATTGCTGCGCCATAGTAGGTCAATGCGGCGTTCACGAGAAACGAAGCATGAAACATGATCAGCCTATCCGAAAAAGGACTGATGATGGAGTCCGTGATCTCGTCATCCCACCGCTGGGGGATGGATAGATGGTCGTCTCTTAAAAAGGCGTCAAAGCTGTCGGCATCCTGCCCGGCTAGCTTTCCGTTTTTTCGCAAAAATTCGCGCACCTCCTCCTCCTGGGCAACTTGGCTAAACGCGATGCTCAGCGTCCGGACGAATGCGGTTTTCTTGGAGTTGAAGAATAGGTTCGTGATCTCAGACGCATTTAACGGTCTTTTATCTCCAAACAAGTTGGTTAGAATTCCGGTTGCATGCAGATACTCATTCGTATGAGGAGATGGGACATTGGGGATGCTTGAGAACTTGGGCCAGGATCGGCCTAGAAGGGATATTCGCTGATAGATTTCCTTGGTCGATACAATGCAATCGAAAAAATAATCCTGAATATCCGGCCGTTCGCAGCTGGATAAAGCTAAGCTATAAGCGCTGATTCCGTGTAAGGTCATAATATAGGAGTAAAAGAGTAGAAAACGGTCGGAAAATAGACGCGGCGCTTGGAGATTCACGTCGCCTTCGCTAAAACCGTCCGGCACGAGAAAGTTAGCTTCGTCCAGAAACCCTTTTATTTTCTTAACGTGGCCTTCCGCCAGCTGCAGTAACGTGTTCAAAATCGGCTTGATCTCATTGTCTTCCGCAATCTTGACGAAATAGTTGTAGACGCATATGGACATCGTATCGCCCATGTATTGGAACCAGAGTGCGGATACTTCAGCAGATGTTAAGGATTGATGTTCTCGGTGATGTCCGTTGAAAAACAACATGATCCATATTCCTCCCGGCAGTTTAGCAATGAAGTTATTTTGTCAATAGATGGTTATTGTTATGCAAACGTCATAGTCCTGCCCGGCGAATTTGCACGATGTCATTCGTTCTATTCCATTTAATCCCTCTTTACTTCAATATCATTCGAAATTAATTCATACAAGTCACGAACATCGCAACCGATGGAATCTGCGATCGATATGGCAATCTTGAGTGGCATTACCCTTTTATTTTCAATAAAGTCGTATACTCGTTCCGGTTTAAACAGCAAGTCTTTTGCCAGCCATTCCGCCGACTTTCCGGATTCCATCAATCGTTCATTCAGTAAGCAACGTCCTAGTTCAAATTTCAAGAAGCGATGACCTCCCACATAAGATTCTATCTTAAGCGTTGTCCGATGCTGGTACGAATATACCCAAAAAGAAATTAGACAGTTTAGAGGAGGCTATCAACCGCTAAAAAATATGCGAATTCCTTGGTACTTGTACGTGTCCCAATCTACTATTTTTGGCATCTAATATGAAATAAACCACTTAGGGGTGGTGATCTTTTATGACACGGAGAATATATGTCAGCGACTCGCATTTTTCATGCTGTAACGGTCATGGAACAACAGGGCCGACCGGCGCGACCGGAGCTACAGGGCCGACTGGCGTGACCGGAGCTACGGGGCCGACTGGCGTGACCGGAGCTACAGGGCCGACTGGCGTGACCGGAGCTACAGGGCCAACTGGCGTGACCGGAGCTACAGGGCCGACCGGCGTGACCGGAGCTACGGGGCCGACTGGCGCGACCGGAGCTACAGGGCCGACCGGCGTGACCGGAGCTACAGGGCCGACTGGCGTGACCGGAGCTACAGGGCCAACTGGCGTGACCGGAGCTACAGGGCCAACTGGCGTGACCGGTGCTACAGGGCCGACCGGCGTGACCGGAGCTACGGGGCCGACTGGCGCGACCGGGGCCAATGGTATTTTTCAGCAGTTTCAGGATTCAGAAAATTCGCCGAATACTTCCGGCAGCTCTGCGATTCCTATCGTCGCCGCTACCACTGTTCTTAAAACCATTACGATGACAAGCGTTCCGGCTGGAAGCCGTATTTGGCTGACCGGAATAGTTGGATGGCAGTCTACGGCAGGCACAACCTCCGTTCAGCTTCAAATTGTTCGAGGCGCAACCGTTATATTCAGCATTAATAAGCACGCGTCCGCAAATGGCAACTTTGATATTATTTCGGCCAATCATGTTGATCTGACGCCAGGGACAGGCAATGTGACGTACACCTTGAATATACAAGCCCTTACAGGGTCCGGGAATGCTATTGGAGGTATAACCTTTACAGGGGCATTGATACAGCCGTAAAGGACTCAACGTTCTCCTTTGGGAAAGGGTGCTTATCATGATCACGGTAAGTCTATGTATGATTGTCAGGGATGAGGAAGATACACTCGAACGCTGCTTGTCGTCGGTAGTCTCAGCTGTGGACGAAATTATCATCGTGGATACGGGATCAACGGATCAGACGAGAGACATTGCGGGCCGTTTCACGGATCAAATTTACGATTTCAAGTGGATTGACGACTTCGCCGCAGCCCGTAACTATGCGTTTGATCTGGCAACGAAAGACTATATCCTTTGGCTGGACGCAGATGATCTGATGCAAGAGGAGGCGTGCAACAAACTGATTCGCTTGAAGGAAACGCTCGATCCCACGATTGATTCTGTCACCATGGACTATCTACTAGCCTTTGATGAATACGGGAATGCGACTTCGAGCGTAAGACGGAATCGGCTCGTCAAACGACAAAATCATTTTCGATGGATCGGGGCGGTTCATGAGTATTTGGAAGTATGGGGGAACATCTTGCACAGTGACATTGAGGTTACGCATTGCAGCATTCGCCACGACAGCGATAGAAACATAACCATTTATGAAAAACGGCTTTCAGCGGGAGAATCATTTTCGCCGAGAGATTTATATTACTATGCGAATGAGCTGGTCGATCATAGGCGGTTTAAAGAAGCGATTCGGTACTATCGGCAGTTTCTTGACTCAAGGCAAGGATGGATGGAGGACAATATTTCGGCGTGCGGGAGACTGGCGGATTGTTTCCATGAGCTAGGGGATCGGGAGCAAGAATATGCCTCCATCTTGCGTTCTTTTCAGTATGATCGTCCCAGGGCCGAATTTTGCTGCCGTTTGGGGTATCACTTTTTGCAAAGCAATGAGATCCAAACGTCCATATTCTGGTACAAACTGGCGACTACCCTGGAACGGCCCAAAGACCATCTCGGGTTTCATAATCGAGCTTGTTCCACCTGGCTTCCGCATCTCCAGTTGTGCGTCTGCTACGACCGGATGGGGGACTTGGACTCGGCCTATCATCATAACGAAATCGCTCGAAGCTATCATCCGACTGATTCTCGAATTGTTCATAATAAGCAGTATCTTGAGACTATGATCGAAAGTTCTAAGGGGGAACAGGGCCATGGCACCGGCGATGCTGTTCGCGTGTTGATCGGGAGCCCGGTTCATCAGAAACCGGCTATTTTGCGTGAATTTCTGTCTTCATTGCGAAGATTAAGCGATGCTTCAATCGAATTCAGCTATTATTTCATTGACGATAATCAAGACACGCAGTCGAGCGCGATGCTGCGCGATTTTGCGTGTGAGGTTCCTCGTGTTACGATCCATCGGACCGTTCGGCAGCATGAATACATTCGCGATGAAGACACGCATTGTTGGAATGAGCAGCTGATTTGGAATGTGGCTGAATTGAAGAATCGGATCATCAAGCAGGCTGTCGATCAGGAGTTCGATTTTCTGTTCGTAGTTGATTCCGATTTGGTCTTGCATACCAAAACAGTAGAGCAGTTAGTAGCCGCGGGCAAGGATATTATATCGGAAATCTTCTGGACACGATGGAGGCCTGAATCAGAGCCGTTACCCCAGGTTTGGCTTCGCGACGAGTATATGCAGTGGGAACAGCATCGGGGAGAGACGTTGAGCGATTCGGAAATTGCCGCCAGACAAGAACAATTTTTATCGCGCCTAACCATTCCCGGCGTATACGAGGTGGGGGGATTAGGGGCTTGTACGCTCATAAGCCGCCGCGCGTTAACTTCAGGCGTTGATTTCAAGCCTATCAAAAACCTTTCCTTCTGGGGAGAAGATCGCCACTTTTGCGTACGCGCGGCTGCGCTTGGATTCCCGCTCTTTGTGGATACGCATTATCCGGCTTATCATATTTATCGGGAATCGGATTTGCAGGGCGTATCGGAATGGGTTAGTCGAAACTAGGCATGAGATTTTCTGCGGATTTGTCTATGCCGAAGCACGATGTTGTAACGTCCTCTGCACACTTGGGATTCTCCCCCGGCCCATCGAATCGTAAGTCTAGTTAAGGAAGGAAGCACAATCGACACTTGCTGGGATTGCCTTATGGTTTGCGTAATTTCTTTCGTTCGCATCTGTATGATGGCTTCCATCTCGCAGTTGCTATCGTTCTGGAGTAGAAGCGAGGCTGACGGCAGTACGCCTACCGCTCTAAAGTACACTTGCGGCGGAGCATCGGATTTTTGAAAAATGACGCCGCATGCTTCCTCAATATAATCATTCGTTTGTCTTTTGCCTCGATTTCTTTTCTTCGGCGGACAGGATGTTCTCGTATTCACGCTCACGATTGTCGTTTGTTTATTGACCCGAATCGATTTCCCCATACTACTCACCTCTCTGGATTAACCTAAGGCAGGGCAGACGTTATATACTTTCATATCGTTATACGGCAAGAAATGTACTGGGTAAACACACAAAGTCCGGTATATATAATGATTGCGCCTAATGAAACACGATAATTTGGACAGATAGCCTGATGAAATCGCTCAGTCAGAAGTGGACGCATCAAAGTACCATGTAAAGAATCGAAAGGAGGAATTCTACTATGGGGTGTCGAGGTAGTTCATCGCGTAGTCCGATGGTTGCCGAGAGTAATTTTTCGTGTTGCAATCAGGTGACGTTTGTTCAGGATCAAGTCTGTTATCCAATCAACATCACGCCAATAGCTGGAGCGATCACACAAGATCTGTACCGCCTAAACGTAAATCCTGCAAGCGTATATGCAACCGGAACGATCACGGTCGGTGCTGCTCCTGCAGGGAGAGCCATAACGGTTAACTTTCTTGTAGGCGGGCCAACAGGAACGGTCATTGAAACGGATACGATTACGCCGGGTACTGCCTTTGCTTTCACCAAAACCGGATTCGACACGATTCAACTCGTGGTGGCAGCAGGTGCCGCCGTTACGCCGAATATAACAGGTGAGTTTTGCATTACGCCGCGATACCCTCTTAGTGCATAACGGCCCAACCCCTGGTCCGGAGCGATCAATTCCCACCTCCTAAAACAGGATATAGTTCATCCACCTATTTGGACTATTCTCCCCCGTTAGTTGAGACAAAACGGCAGCCTTCGCGGCAGCCGTTTCTTTGTAATTCCGCTGAGCTAACGTCTCCCCGATCGTGTAATGATGGACTTGCCATACGATCACCGCCTCTGATTCTTTAGTTGTGGTAGCAAGTCTCGTATTCGCCTTTCATTAGCAAACTTTTACAAGCCAGACCACTCTCGTGATAAATCGCTTTACCAATTTCTAATTTGATACTTCTATTCGAATTTGGATAATTAGGATCGTCATTTTGAATGTACAGCGTGTTCTCATCCACCCACTCCATAGCAAAATCACTTTTTGCATCACTATAATAAACCGTTTGCAAGTTATTCTTCTCCTTTGTTATTTCACCCCATACATTAACACCCCCTGCTGCACCACCATAAGGTTCATAGTAAGCATTAGCCGTATATGCTCCAGTGGGGGATGTGACAGGTCCAGGTCCCTTTTGGGCGGATTCTCTATCAATATCACTAAATGTAAAAAAGCGGGTTTCATAAAAATAGATTGAAGATGCCATTACAACCCCTGACAACGTTGCAATCATCAATTTCCCTTATACGAAGCCTTACTGTTTCAATAATTTTCACTAACCTCCACTCCCTGTTCCCAAAGTTTGCTTGATGGCTGCCCCCCGCAAGTGCCCCTACCGGGTATCCGTTCCAGCCTCCTCCATAGCTTCAACACGATCATACAATTCCCTTCCATTCCCACACTTTGCTACAACGATCCGCCTGTTACCTCAACGAGTAAAAGGAGCAGCTGCCCGCCAGGCAATCTGCTCCTTGATGACTCCAATCAGTGTTGCCCTTTAGCTTAACCATCAAAGCCTAGCATTGAGTTAGTGAAATAGCACTCGAATTGGCACTAAATTTCCTATTCAATCTTTGGTCGATAATAAACCAAGCTGGAGAGACTGAAGAATTATCAACCTCTGTTTTCAGAATAAGCTTGTTGAATATCAATGCCATATCGTTAAAATCCGATTCAATCTGTATATGTCGAAGAATCTCTCCATCAAAAGAACTTACAAGTTCCCCCTGTAGTTGCAAACGCCCTTCGCCAGTCCATTGTAACTGTTCAGAATTGAAATCCGTTCCATCCTCTCGTACAACATGCCATCTAGATTCTAGACAGACTTGGAAACTGTGAAGATTGCTCTGAAGTTCAATGACTATCGATTGACCGAAAATAGAACAGTTTCTCACAAGCATATTAGAAAGATAAGTTCTCAGAATCAGTTGGATATCAAGCTCCAATAATTGTCCCTCCCTAAATTCCAAGTTACGATTCTGTCAGGAACCGGGCAACGAACATTCTATACGGGGATTGCATCGGAATGGCATCCGCCAGCTGTCGCAGACATTGCTGCATGTCTTGGAAGCAGGCTCTTCCCAGCCAATTCGGTTCCAGCAGCTCCTCCGGTAACATCGGATCGTTGAGGCTCAGATCCGCTAACAATTCGCCCAATTCCAGGAAGCGGACGAACAAGGCGAGGCCGTCGGAAGGTTCTCGCAGCAAGGGTTCAATGTCCGGAACGAACTCGGAATGAAACCATTGGATTTTCGCCCGATAAACTTCATTCAACTCCTCCAAAGGCCAAAGTCGCTTCACTAGCGTCAGCGGTTGCTCTTGTGCGACGAAAGATCCTTTCAGTAAGGTCAAGCGATCCTCTACGTCATATTGTTTGGCGAAGCGAAGCACTTCTTCAACATAATCCCATGGGGTAATATAGACGCTTTTGTACAACGCGCCGAATCCCAGCTGCAGCAGGTCGCTGCGCAAAGCGTCCCGCTTTTTACGTTCTGATTCCGGCACCTCGAACATTACCGTTAACCATTGGCCGTCCCAAGGCTTTCCCAGCAGCTGCGGTTTTTGATTGATTGTCGTGATGAAGTCCAGACCCTGGATCGTTATTTCGTATTTCGAGCGTTCTTTCGAAGACAGGTATCCTTCCTTTTTCAAGCGAAGCAGCGCATTCCGAACGATTTGGTGGTCGACGCCCCGCGCTTCATAAATCTCGACAAGCCGTTTGACTTCGACGCCTTCCGTCGAGGAGATCAGGAACAGAATTTGTTTTTCCAGCGATAACAAGGCATGGACCTCCCCGAGAAATTAACATGAATGTATTGACATTCCATCGGAATATTTATAATATCATTAACAACGAACGCGGATTATTTTATTATAATAAGAGGAGGAGACCTATGCAAATCGTATTCCATGGACATTCTTGCATCCAATTAACTAGCCGGACGCATTCGATTCTCATTGACCCTTACATGGACGCCAATCCCTCGGCAGTCGCCAAAGCGGATGACATTCTCGCCCATTATATTTTGCTCACGCATGGTCATGACGATCATATCACCGACGCCGTATCCATTGCAAAACGTAATGATGCTCCGATCATCGCTGTAGAAGAACTAGCGGAATACCTGGCTTCCCAAGGGGCAAAAACAGAACCGATGCATGTGGGCGGCGAATGGTCGTTCGATTTCGGCCGTGTCCATCTTACGCAGGCCATTCATACCTCATCCGTACGGACTGTTGACGGACAACGGCTATATGCGGGCGTCCCTGTAGGCTACGTGGTCGAGATGGAAGGCAAGACGATCTATCACGCCGGGGATTCGGGATTGTTCGGTGATATGAAATGGATCGGGCAGCGTTTCGATATCGATATCGCATTCCTTCCCATTGGCGGCCGATTTACAATGGGACCTTCCGATGCGCTGGTGGCGGCGGAGTGGATTCAGGCTCGACATGTCGTTCCCATTCATTACGGAACGTTCCCTCTTATCCGGCAGAATGGAGGAAGCTTTATTGAAAGTCTGTCCCGCAAAGGAATTTCAGGTCGTGTCATGGTTCCTGGCGAGATGATCGAGGTCAACTGAGCGAATATCCCGAAGCGGAGTGGTAACCATGTCCATCCTGAATACGTTCTATCACATTATGCTGCCGATCCTGATCCCCATTGGAATTGGAGCCATTCTTCATCGGCGTTTCAAGTTCGATTTGAATAGTTTCTCAAAGCTCATTATCAATTACTATGTACCGGCTTTAGCTTTCGTCAAAATATACGAAGCGGAGTTGTCGACCAAACTAATCGCGTCCGTATTCGGATTTCTGATGATCCAATTCATCGTGATTGTCCTCATCGGCTATGCGATAAGCCGGGTCATGGGCTATTCCAGACCGCTTGCCGCGAGCTTCTCCAACAGCGTCTCCTTAACGAACAATGGCAACGTAGGCATACCGGTTAACGCCTTAGCGTTCAAGCAAGATGCCTTGGCCATGTCGATTCAAGTCATCGTAGTCGTCTTTGAGCTCTTCGTTACGTTTACGTTCGGATTGCTTAACGCAAGCAAGACCGTCTCGGGATTAAAGGGATCGCTAGTCCAGTTTGCCAAAATGCCGGTTCTCTACGCGATTATAGCCGGCACGCTATTACGCTTCTGTCATATCCAAATCCCTGATCCGATTCTTCTCCCGCTCGATCAAATAGCAGCAGGCATGTTCGCGTTCGCGCTCGTCTCGATCGGAGCCCAAATCGCTTCTTCCAAGCTGCAGCAGCATACTTCGGCCGTTCTGCTCAGCAGCTTCGTGAGACTGATCTTATCGCCAATCTGTGCCTATGGGTTAATCCTGCTGCTGCACCTTGACGGCATTACCGCGCAAGCCTTGTTTATTGCCAGCGCCATCCCGACATCGCGCAATAGCGCCGCCCTTGCGCTCGAATATGGCAACGAGCCGGGTTTCGCCGCGCAAGCCGTTCTTGTGTCGATGCTGCTGAGCAGCATTACGCTGACCGTTGTCGTTAATCTTGCGACGGTATTATTCTGAATGTCGTTCCATGAACCCGCTCATGCCAATAACCGTCGGACTGACCTGCAGCGGTCAATCCGACGGTTAGCATTTATTTTCTCTAAGCGCGCATTCGCGGGAAAATTTGATTAAACCGATATTTCTCCCGTTGCCCATCCTTTGATAAATTCCGCTAAGGACGCAGCGACTACCGTTCGTTGGTCATTTTCATGGCTCCAAACATAGATGTCATCAGGTCGAACATTCCCGTTCGTTAGATTGTAGCCGAACAAATCACCATTACCCGCATCAGAGAAAAATAAAAACTCATCAAGAGGCTCTAAATAATCTAGCGTTTCAGTAAGCGAACGAAAATACAGATTTTCCTTAATCGCTCTCTCAATAGACCATATTAATGCAATGCCATAGTCGCCGTGGATTCCATTTGTCTCTTGGTAGAGAGTCAACAACGCCTCAGGCAAGCTAACCTTTAATTTTTCTTGTAGTGCTAGAAGCTCTGTCTCTGTCGCAGGCACTGAAAATTGATATTCCGTTGATAGGTTACTCACGTAATTTTTCCACATGATATAAATTTATCTCCTTCCACCTGTTACCTATTTGTTAAAAGTGAGTACGGGACACGGTGACGAATGTTCTCTCATGTTACATTCAGAATAATGTCTTTTAATTCAATCAGAGTCTTGATTCGATAGCTGGCCTGTGAGAAATCATGTGTTTTTGTGAAGTCGTTATGGACAATAACACAGTCGATACCAGCCGCCACGGCTGAGTTCAACCCTCTGTTTGAATCTTCCACAACCAGAGTCTCTTCTTTAGTAGCTCCGAAGCGCTTAAGGCCGGTTAAGTATGGTTCCGGGTGCGGCTTGGCGTGCTCGTAGTCTTCGCGAACAAGGAAGAATTCCATGAATTGTCTAATCTGACGCTTTTCATGAATAAGTTGAAAATCCGCACGTTTTGCAGTCGTCACGATGGCCATGCGGACGTACTTTGACAGTTCGGCTAAAGTTTCAACTACGCCTTCAATCTCTATGGCTTCTGTTCTTAGATATTCCTGATAATAGTCGTTGCGGACCTCACGCTGCTTGCTGATGGTCTGTTCATCAATACCTGCCGCCCTAGCTTGGGACCAAGTACCCCATGATTGGGTCATATCGCGGAGGTATTGATCTTTATCCAAGGTAAATCCAATGTCAGCCAGCGCGCGTTCTCCCGCTTTGTAATACCAGAATTCAGTATCAACCAAAACACCATCATGATCGAAGAGAATGTACTTTTTCATTGTTTCGTTCTCCTTTTCGGATCACTTACCATTGGACCCAATAAGTCAGACAAGCATCAGGCAGCTATGGATTGAACGTTAGTCGCTGGACGGTCTCCCCGGCTTTGCCCTCCGTCTGCGTCGCCCGATTAGGAACGCTCCCCCGATGTAGAGCAGGAAGATTAGCAGCGCAAGTACGATAAAAAATTGAAAATTAATGATGACGAAATAAGAATCGTGATACTGGAAATCCGTTGGAGCCGGTAACAAGCTGCTTTTCACGACGTCGAAGAAGACAGGGCCGGTCATCAACGCATAGATGAGCGTCGGAACGGCCACTGCCAGCACTAGGCCGATCAGCCAATGATAGAAACGCATGGTTAAGTCCATCCCCTGTCGATTATCTGAAAACAGTCTTTAACACAGCACGCCTCGACATCACTCTACCTTAGATAAAACATTACCTTGCATTTCTTTTATGATGTCTAAGAACTGACCAACTTCCTTGGATGGATGTAATGGATATAGTAAACCATATGGAACCGCGAAATCTAAATCACTAGGGATCGTCACCAAGGAGGGATGAATATCTGCCCACGACTCCAATGTTAACATCACCGTATGACTTTCCTCGCAGCGATTAAACACATCCAGATCATAGAGACGCGGAACATCCTTAATATGTATTTGAGGATGTTTCTTTTTCAGGAAATCACGTATGTCATGAATGACGGCATTATTCCCACCATTCACCACAGCCAATCTTTCCCCATACAAATCGTTGACAAGAAGTGTTTTTCTTGAAGCCAGCCTATGTTGCCGAGATACGGCAAAGCAAACGCGGTAACTCCCCAGTTCGAGCACACGGTAGTAATCCTTCAAGTTATCTGTAAGAAACGGCCCCGCTATGATATCGAGGGATTGGCCAATCATGCGGTAAGTGGTTGGGAGTGTATGGGCGTCATCTTCGAAATGAACGATGTTTATTCCGAATTGAGGGTAGAGGTCGCTAATTCCATTCCACAAATCAATCAAAACCTTACAGGGATTAAGCATAGAAGTACCCACCCGAACCATATGCCGATTGTCCTGTGCGGACTGATGGATGCGGATAAGAGATTCTTGAAAATACTGCAGCATATATTCCGCATCTTTGATAAAAGCTGTTCCTGCATTTGTGAGGCTGACACCGTGGTTGGTACGGATAAAAAGCGGGACGCCGGTTTGCTTTTCCAACAAATTCATTTGCTTCATCACAGCGGTCGAAGAAATAAAAAGCTTTTCGGCTGCCTTAGAAAAGCTTCCGGACTCCGCCACTTGAACAAACGTCTTCAGCTGCTCAATCATTCAGGCAGGCCCCTCCTTTTTTGCATAAACCATTAGTTAATACCATGCTAACTTATTTGAAATTCCGTATCAAGCTGCTACGCCGTAACATTAGAGAAGAACGAGAGAGAAAACAGAAGCTTTAAAAAACCTACACACAGGAACTGTATTGGAGGAGAATACGATGGAAAACAAAGTCTGGTTCATTACAGGAGCCTCTCGCGGATTAGGGCGCATTTGGGCGGAGGCCGCTCTCTCTCGCGGGGATAAGGTTGCCGCGACCGCTCGCACGCCGGAAAGCCTCGCCGAACTTAAGGAACGTTTTGGAGACGCTGTTCTCCCCTTAACGCTCGATGTAACAGATTCTCAGCAAGTTAAGCAGGTCGTTCAGCAGGCTCATGCGCATTTCGGCAGGCTGGACGTCGTCTTAAACAATGCCGGTTACACGCTTGTTGGCACGACTGAGGAGGCTGACGAATCCGACGTCCGCGAACTATTTGACGCCAATTACTTTGGTATGCTTCGTGTCATCCAAGCTGCCCTGCCTCTGCTTCGACGACAGGGCAGCGGGCACATTCTCGGCGTCTCAAGCGCCATGGGGATTGTTGCGGCCCCGCTCATCGGCTTCTATTGCGCTTCCAAATGGGCGGTCGAAGCCCTGCACGATAGCCTCGCTCAAGAGGTTAGAAGCTTCGGCATTAAGGTCACGTTGCTCGAGCCGGGCGCCTTTGCAACCGATTTTGGAAGCCCCCTGTCCATGAAGACATCACAGGGATTGGAAGTCTACGCTGAACTTCGAAATCGGGTGTCCGTTCGTTTATCGACAGAAGAACGAGGCGATCCGAATGCGACGGCCGAAGCGATTCTTCAAATCATAGACGCCGAGGACCCGCCTTTGCGGTTTGCGGTCGGCGCAGGGGTCTTGCCCTTGGTGCGCGGAGTCTATGCTGATCGTTTAGCCACTTGGCAGACATGGGAAGCTGTTTCGAACGGAGCGCAAGGAACGCCGATAAGCCGCCATGTACCATAGAAGGTCTTGTGGCATTTTCTTTCCCTGCTTACTTTCCTTCTTAATTACTCGCCAGTTTCCTTGAACGTGAGATACGGTATAGATACAATTTGTTCCGTCAGCCTTTTTAAATAAGATATATGCCCTGTTGTCTTTTACAAAAGTAATGGGGGCAATGAAATTCTTATAACCTGTACCTGGATTATAGTCCCTCATTAAGTCTTTTTGAATTTCTTCGCTTATTTTATTAAGGGATTTGAATCGTCCCTGCTCGGATTGGTACGCTAGTTGTGGGTACTCAAACTTTTCAAAAGAAGATAAATCTAAATTAAAGGTTTTGAAAATGTCTTCAAGGACTTCATCTTTAAATTTCTCCATCTTGAGTTCCCATTCATCGCCTTTGTGTGCAAAACTTATAAGCTTAACCCCTTTGGGACTAACATTAAAGGTAATTGTTTCAGTACCGTAAGGATTAGAATGGGCCTGTTCAAAAGTCGTAACTTCTATCTTTACCGTAAATGAATACCCGCCTTCAGATTCCCTTTTTATCTCCAATACTTTGGACCCATACAAAGCGAATTGTTTGGGATAACCATAATGGTGAATGATGGCCTCATTTATGTTTGGAGCAAGTGTTGTAAGAAGGGCATCATTTGTGAGTTTTTCTATTGATTCTTGTGGTTCGGCAAAAACAACAAAATACTTCGATGCCGCAGCAATAGCGGATATTAATAAGACTAACAGGAACGCTTTTCTCAAAAAACATCACCTCTTAGGTTAGACTGCCCAAGTCGCCATCCCCCAGAGAGTCTCGCAGCTGCACGGACTTCATGTATGGATGTTCTTAACGCGGAAAGGCCGCCCCCTCTCGGAGCGGCCCCAATTCTTACTTCTTCTGCTGGCAAAACATAATTCCGCCATATCCCGAACCCCTTCGCAATCCCTCTCTAAGCAGTCCGCTCCGATGAGGACGCCGTCCGTTCAATCAGCCAAATCAGCCCCCAGAATACAATGGTGCTAAGTGCTGCGATAATGGCCGAGCCGCCTGCATGAATAAAGGAGGCAACGGCAAACGCAGTGGCCAGCAAGAAGTGAATTCGCCGCATATGCTTGTTCTTCACCCGCCGAATCAAGAAACCGTAGATACCCAGGAACAGCAGAAGCGCAAATGCGGCAATACCTGTATAGGTATCGTCCTTCAGCACCGATTGCGTCAAGAAATAAATGCCGTGGGCCGCGACCAACACGATCGCGGCATAGCCCCCCAGCTGATGCAGCCGGTCGAACAGCTTGACCAATGTCTTCACGAGCGGAGACGGCGATCTGCGCTTCCTCTTCAAGCGAAGCCAGGCATAGCTAACCGCGCCGCACCAGACCGCAATGGTACCCAGGGTCTTGAATAAGCCCTCGCTTCCTTCCTCGCCTCGTCTCATACCGGCAGGCGGTCCACCTGCGGTCGATCCAAGTTGTGGCGGGCCTTGATGGGTCACGCCGAGGAAGCCATACAGAATCAAAGCAAGACTCGCCACTGCCACGATGACAGCCGGAATATATACGCTGCGGCTATGTTTCATATCCCAATCCCCTCCCTCATTCAATCATCTAGAATCATTATAGAGCGCGAAGCTTAATACACGATGAAAGAATCCAACGGGCTGCTTGGACGTGCTTACACGATCCCCATGACGCAAACATTTTGGCATATTTTGCTCACCAGGAACTTATTTATTCGCGCTTCATGAGATCCACGGTCGGTTCATTCCCAAGCCCCCCGTTAACAGAAAGAACCCCGAAGAGCATGAGCCCTTCGAGGTTCCTTCGTTCGCTACCTACAATTTCATTCAGAGAAAAACCATTATCCGCCTACGCTTGTCCAACTTCGCGAAGTACGAACAACACGCTCTTGAAGTCGCCCTCCAGCTGCGGAATCGTCAGCCCATAATGCCTCAGCTCGTCGCCGCCATACACCTGACCATCCTGCTCCAGCGCGTACGACTTATCCGGATCGAGGCCTCGCAATTGCAGTCTGCGCATGGGTCCGTTCGGTTCGCCGAGCACCCGGAAGTACGCCGCGAACGCCTCCTTCTTGTCCTCCGACACGAACATCCAAGCCGTGGCATTGCCTTCGAACGGACTAAGGAGCCGGTAGAAGTCGCCGAATTGAATCAGATTGCGCAGCGCTTTGTACTGTTCCACTTGGCGGCTGACCTCTTCCTTCTCGCCTGCCGTCAGCTTCGTCAAATCCAGCTCGTAGCCGAAATTGCCCGACATCGCGACATGGCCGCGCGTCTCGAACGGCGTAATCCGGTGTACCTGATGATTCGGCACGGCCGACACATGCGCGCCCATGGCGCTCGCCGGGTAGACGATCGAGGTGCCGTATTGAATTTTGAGCCGTTCCACCGCGTCCGTATCGTCGCTTGTCCACGTCTGCGGCATGTAGTGCAGCATACCCGGGTCGAACCGGCCACCGCCGCCCGAGCAGCTCTCGAACAAAATATGCGGGAAGCGCGACGTGATTCGTTCCATGACATTGTAGAGGCCGAGCATATACCGATGCGCCGTCTCGCGCTGGCGCGCCGCCGGCAGGAGCGCCGAGCCGATCTCCGTCATGTTGCGGTTCATATCCCATTTGACATAGGTGATCGGTGCCGAATACAACACCTCGCTCACCGAATCGACAATATAGTTGCAGACGTCTTGGCGGGATAGATCCAGAATCAACTGCTGACGCGCCTGCGTCCGGCTGCGGCCCGGCACGTGAAGACACCAGTCCGGATGTCTGCGGTACAGGTTGCTGTCTGGCGATACCATTTCCGGCTCGAACCAAAGGCCGAATTGCATGCCGCCCGATGTGATCGCCTCTCCCAGCTTGCCCAGACCATCCGGCAGCTTGGCCCGGTCCACCACCCAGTCGCCGAGCGAGCAGTCGTCGTTGTTACGCTTGCCGAACCAGCCGTCGTCGAGCACGAACAGCTCGATCCCTAGCTCGCGGCCGGCTTTTGCGATCTCCAGAATTTTATCGGCATTGAAATCGAAGTAAGTCGCTTCCCAGTTGTTGACCAGAATCGGACGCGCCTCGTCGCGGAAGACTCCCCGGCACAAGCGGGTCCGATACAGCCGGTGATAGGTGCGCGACATGCCGCCGAGCCCTTCGCTCGAGCGGACCATAACCACCTCCGGCGCCTGGAAGCGTTCGCCCGGCTCGAGCAGCCAGCTGAAGTCCGCCGGCTGGATGCCGATGTTCACCCGCGACGTGCCGAACTGGTCCGCCTCCGCCTGGGCGAGGAAGCTGCCGCTGTAGACGAGGCTGAAGCCGTACGCGTCGCCCGTCTCTTCGGTCGCGTGAGGGGACAGGAGCGCCAGGAACGGGTTCTGCTGATGGCTGCTCGAGCCGCGCTTGCTATCGATCCGGTTGATGCCCGGCGCGAGCGGCCGCTTGACGAGATGGCGCTCCCGCGTCCATGCCCCGGACAGCTGCAGCATGTCGAAGTCCGCATGCGAGAAATCGACGCTTGCGCTCAGCGCCCGATTCAATACGATATCGGCGCCTCCGTTATTCTCGTAGCGGACGGAGCGAACGACCGCGTCCAATTCATTGTAGACCGTATACAGCAGGACGACCGTCAAGCCGCTAAGCTCGTCGACCAGCGTAAGCTCGAGCGTATCCGCCTCTTCCGGACGCTCCACATAGGTCGCAGGCAGCCCTTTCAGTTTCGGCTTACCCGGCGTAATCGCATGACCGCCGTAGCGCAAATCCGTAACCGTGCTGCCATTGGCGAACCGCGCCTCGAACGCCGGCTCCCGGTAGTCGCCCGTGCCGTAGGACGGGAATTCCTGCGGGAGCGTATCGAAGGAGAACGTCTCATCGCCGTTGATGAAGTTCGGATGGAAGGAGCAGCGCCGCACCGTCTGCAGCCGGCTCGCGAACCGCTCGGCGGACAGCTTCGGGCCCCAGTACAGATGTGCCGGATAGCGCCCTTTGGCAAGCTCGATGATGTAGCTGGAGCCGCTCGTCTGCAGAAGGAAGAGCTGCTCCTGTTCTTTATAATAAATCGGCATAATGGCCTCCTGTGATCATGTAGTCATGGGCATTCCTGCGGCTTAGGTCGATTATCCCTTCACGGCGGAGCCGACGGTCATGGCGCGCTCGACCTGCTCGCTGAAGAACAGATAGAGGATAACCATCGGCAAGGAGGCCATCGTCATGACGGCGCCCATCCCGCCCCAGTCGGTGCTGTACGTGCCTTGGAAGAACAACAATCCGAGCGGCAGCGTCTTCATCATTTCGTCGGTAATGAGAATGTAGGCGAGCGTGAATTCGTTCCAGTTGTTCAAATATTGGAAGATCGCCACGGTCGCGATGGCCGGCATGACCATCGGCACGACCACTTGGAAAAACAATCGGTAAATATTCGCGCCGTCCATGCAGGCGGCTTCTTCGACTTCCTTCGGAATGCCGCGCATGTAGCCGTAGAACACCATCGTCGAGAACGGTAATCCGATCGCCACGTACGGCACGATCAGCGCGCCGTACGTATTGGTCAGATTCAAGTCGCGGACGAGAATCGCCAGCGGCACCATGATAACCTGCAGCGGCATGAACATGCCGACGATCATATACGTGCGGACCGCGCCTCTGAACCGCCATACCATCCGCGCGACGGCGAACGCGAACATGAGCGCCAGGATGATGATGATCGCCGTCGAGATCGTCGAGACGACGAAGCTGTTCAGGAAGTAACGCGGAATATTGAATTGGGACCAGGCGGTCACATAATTTTCGAAGCGAAAATGGGTCGGGAACCCGAACGGATTCGTGACGAAGATCTCTTCATTGTTCTTGAGCGAATACGAAATCATCCAGAACAACGGATAGACCGACACGATAAAATAGAGCCACAACGGAATTTGCAGCACGAAACGGTTCAATTTCTGCATCTGGCCTTGCCCTCCTATTCAAGCATCTCGCGGCTAGTCGGTCTGCCCGCGGTCGAACACCTTGTTGATGATAACGGTCGCGACCAGCGAGATCGCCACGAGCAGCACCGACACCGCGCAAGCGTAGCCGTATTCGCTCTCCATGAAGGCATAGCGATAAATCATGTAGGTGAGCGTGTAGTTGGACGTGCCCGGACCGCCGCTCGTCATGATCAGCATTTGGACGAAGGCGCCGAGGCCGGACGTAATGGCGATCGTAAAGCAAAACTTGTACGTCTCCCGCATCAAAGGCAGCGTGACGTGCAAGTGTGCCTTCCACTTGCTGCAGCCGTCGATCGTCGCCGCCTCGAAATATTGCTCGGGAATGGATTTGACCCCTGCATACAGGAGCGCGAACTGATAACCCATGAACTGCCACGCGTTGACGAACGCGATCGCGATGATCGATTGCGTCGGCGATGTCAGCCAGTTCTGCTGGTACGGAATATGCAGCAGCTCGAACAGCCGGTTAATAAGGCCGTTGGTCGGATCGTAGACGGCGATCCACAGCTGGCACACGACCGTGACCGACAACACGACCGGGATGAAATACGCGGTCTTCAGCAGTTTCCGGCCTCGGATGCGCTCATCGGCGCACACGAGCGCGAGAATCGTGCCCAGTCCGATCTGGAACACAGCCAGCACCGCCGCGAAAATAAGCCCGTTGCGCAGCGAGGTCGTCAACAGCGGATCGGCGAATAGTTCCTTGTAATTGGCCAGTCCCGTGAACGTCGCCTCGCTCAATCCGTCCCAATCGAAGAAGCTCCGGTAACCGGTCTGCAGGACGGGATAGATGAGAATGACGCTATAGACGAGCAGCGCCGGCAGCAGGAACAGCGTAATCGCCAGCTTGTTGCTTAAATATTTGTTCATGATCGCTCCCCATCTCCTCTTGATAATGAACCCCGGCGCAGCGCTTCACAGCTGGCCGGGGTTCGTACGCCTGAAACGTTTATGGATGTTCCTTCTTCAGGACGCGATTGAGCTCGCTGGCGAACTGCTCTACGGTGAAGTTATCGATCAACAGACTCTGCGTGTTGTCCTCGAGCGACGTCGAGATTTTGGTATTGTTGAGCGCGGTCGAATACGCTTGGGCGTTCGGCAGCACTTCCTTGGCAAGCCGGTCCATCATCGCCGGCACGCTGCCCGCGATCGGCTTGTCCGTCTTGGAGGCGACGATCGGGCTGCCCAGCTGCGAATACCGGTATTCGGCCGATTTCTGTGCCAGGATGCTCGCCACTTGAACGGCGATCTCCTTGTTCTCGCTGCTTGGCGATACCGCGTAGCCTTGCGGCGATCCGGCGCCGTTGATGTACAGCTTCGACGCTTCATAGGTCGCCTCGTCCTTGGCCGGCCAGTACATCCAGTCGACCTTGTCGCCCAGCTTCTCTTGCGAGCTGTAGATTTCCCATTGGCCGTTGACGAACATGGCCGCCTTCTCCTGGTAGAACATCGCCGAGGCCTGGTCGTAGTTGGTGTTCGTCGCATTGACGTCGAACAAGCCCGCTTTCTGCAGCTTCTTCACTTGTTCCGCAGCCGTGACGAACGCCTGCGGCAGCTCCTTGACGCTCGCGTCGTCCAGCGTGCCGAAGCCCTTCGCGTCTTCGCGGGTCACGAAGCCGGCGTAGAATGCGCGCGGAATCCATTTCTCCTTGGCGAAGATCGACATCGGCACGTAGCCGGCTGCCTTCAGCTTCTTCGCCGCTTCGGCGAGCTCATCGACCGTCTTGATCGGCGTTGCGATGCCGACCTTCTCGAAGATCGATTTGTTATAATACAGCAGCTGGAACTCGATGCCGGTGTCCGGGAAAGCATACACATGGCCGTCCGGCGCCACCAAGCGCGACTCCGTGCCGGAGGTCATGTTCGCTTTGAACGACGCCGTCACGTCGTAATCGTCGAGCACTTCAACGTTCTTCGACTTGGCGAACGTCTGCAGCGTGTTCCAGTCGGTGAAATAGATGTCCGGCATGTTGCCCGTCGCCGCATACGTCTTCAGCTTCTGGTAACCGTCCATAACCGCCGGATCCAGCTCGATCTCGACGTTCGGCATCTCCTTCTTCAGCTCTTCCACCGCGTAGTCGAACGGCTTGGACGTATCCGCGTCGAAATGCTGCGCGTACACCTTCAGCTTCACGGTTTGCGCATCGCTTGCGCCATTGGCCGCGGTGTCGGCGCTGTTGCCGCCGCTCTTATTGGAATCGTTTGCACCACAAGCCGTTAGAAGCCCCGTCGTAAGTATAAGTACAGCTAATCCATAGGTATAATGCTTTGGAAATTTCATCCTAATCCCCCTCGATAATGGATGGTTGACTGACTGCCTTTCTGTTCCCATTATAGTCCCGATTCTTGTCGATCTATAAGGCACAAAACGGGCATCATCCGTACAAAACGGGACAACTGGCGCGCAAAAACAAGAGGAAGCGAATCCGCCGCGGATCGCTTCCTCTTGATCTCTGCCCTTGCACGGCGCTGGACGTCTCACCGGTGTCCGCCCGTTTTTAGCTGCTCGTATTCCGTCGGCGTCATGCCGAAGCGCTTCTTGAAGCTTTTGCCGAAGTAATTCGGATCGCTGTAGCCCGAGGCCGCGGCCACGTCCGCGAGCCGCATGTTCCCTTGGAGCAGCAGTTCCTTCGCCCGCTTCATCCGCAAATGCGTGATATGATCCACGACCGAGTAGCCGGACTCCTTACGGAACACCTTGCGCAGATAGCTCGGGTCGACGAAGACGGCGGCGGCGACCTGCTCCGCCGACAAGTCGGGATCGGCGTAATGCGTCTCGATGTAGGCCTTGGCCGCCTGGAACAAGTTCGACGCCTTCGTCGGACGAACGTCCTGCGTTAGCTGGATGAGCCGGCGATACAGCTGCACGATCCACGCCTCCGCCTCCTCCCAGCTGCGCATGCCGCGCAGCCGATCGCCGGCGCCGGCCGCCTGCTCCGTCGCCCGTTCGAGATCGATGCCCCGTTCGGCCGCGAACGAGACGGCGATCGAGACGAGTCCCATCAGCATTGTGTAGGCATAGTCGCTCTGCAGCTCGTAGGCGCGAAGCATCCGCAACCGCTTGCGCAGCTCCAGGGCGGTCTCGCCATCCTTCATGCGAAGAGACATCAGCAGCGATTCCTGCGCTTCGGCCGCATTGTAGTCGCCTTTGGCGGCCGAACCCCCTTCCTGCTCCGCTTCGCCCGATTCCTCGGGCGCCGGCAGCCGAGGCTTGACCCGCTCGAGCATCGCCGCCAGCTCCTTGCGGTTGAACGGCTTCAGCAAATAGTCGTGGACGCCGATCTGCACCGCCTTCTGCAAATATTCGAACTCGTTATGGCCGGTCACGAAGACGATGGCCATCCGATCGAACTTGTCCTTCAGCTTCTCGGCTAGCTCGAGCCCGCTCATGAACGGCATATTAATATCGACCAGTGCCAGATGGGGAGCGATTCGATCCGCTTCCTCCAGCGCTTCCTTCCCGTTGCGCGCCTCGCCGCATACCTGGAAGCCGTGACCCTCCCAGTCCATCTTCGTGCGCAAATAGTCCCGGAACAACGTCTCGTCGTCGACGATCATTACCCTATACATCGCTTGTCCCTCCTCCCGTCCGCAACGCCGGCACCTGTAGCACGACCCGCGTCCCCCGTCCGGGCTCGCTCGCGATCGTCATGCCGTATTCTTCCCCGAAATACAGCTTCAGCCGCTCCTCTACGCTGTACAGCCCGATCGAACGCTGTCCATCCGCATCCGTGTGTGCCTGCAGCACTTCGGCAAGCTGCCGATCGTCCATGCCCACGCCGTCATCCTCGACCGCGACGACAACCTTGCCCGCTTCCGAATAGGCCGAGATTCGGATCAATCCCGGCTCCCCCTTCGTCTTCAGACCGTGGTAGATCGCATTCTCCACGAGCGGCTGAAGGGAGAGCTTCGGAATCGGCGCGCCGGCCAGCTCGGCGGGAATATGGATCTCGTAACGGAATACTTCGCTATAACGGACCTGCATGATCGCCAAATAGTCGGCCGTGATCTTCGCCTCCTGGCCAAGCAGAATCAGTTCTCTGCCTTTGCTCAATACCATACGATAGAAGTCGGCCAGCGCCTTGGTCGTATCCCGGGCCTCCTCGTGCCGGTCCATGTCGTTCAGCACGTAGATCGTATCCAGCGTATTGTACAGAAAATGCGGCTTCACCTGCGCGGTAATGAGCGCCAGCTCATACTCCCGCTTCCTCGCCTGCTCCTCCTCCACCTTCAGCACGAGCTCTTGAATCCGCTGCACCATCGTATTGAAGGCTCTGGCCAGCAGGCCGACTTCATCCTGCGTGCGGATCGGCGCATGGACGGTCAAATCCCCCTCCATCACGCGGCGCATCGCTTTGACGAGCTGGAGCAGCGGGCCGACGATCCATTTGGAGAGCCGGTCCGCGGCGAGCCAGGTGACGATGACGCAGATCAGTCCAATGAGCACGGTCAGCCAGCCATTCTTCCGGATGTCCTTCGTCAACAAGTCGATGGAGGTCAGATTGACCAGCTGCCAGCCCAATGGCGAATAGCTGCTCACCGTCACGAGGTTGCGCTCGCCGCCATGATCCAAGATTTCGGAGGCCGCTTCGGATCGACGAAGCAGTGCGTATTCCGGCCGGTTCTTGGCCGAGGTCAGCACCAGCGCGGCATTCGGACTGGCGATGATGGACATGTCGCGGTCGACCAAATAGTACTGCTTCTGCTCCACGTCGCCGCCGCCGAGGAAGCCGGAGATCGTCGACTCTTGCACCAGCAGGAACAGCGAGCCCAGCGTCCGGCCCGTGTTAATATCCGACAACACCTTGCCCAGCGTCAGCACGGGCACCTGCGGATCCGATGTCAGATAGTTCCGGCGCTCCATCGGCAGCCAATGCGACTCGCCGTAGCTTCCGGCGTCCAGCAGCTGCTGCACAAGGCCGTTGCGCGCAATCTGCGTCTCGTCGTTAACGGCGCTGTACGAGGTATGGACCGTCCCGTCCGGCTCGACGAATACGGCGGCGGCGACCTCGGGAAATAGCGCCACGTCGATGGACAGCCGACTTTGCAGCAGATTGCGCAGCCGCACGTCGTCGATCGCGGTCCTCTCCGACGCCGCCGGATACGCCTCGAACAGGCGGTTCAAGTCGGTGACGAGCAAATTCGCGCAGATCTCCATGTTATTCATCGTCGAATCCAGCTTCGCCACCATAAGCGCGGATTCATCGTGAATATTCTCCTTCGTCCGTTCGATGATCGAGCGGCTGAACAGCTGGCTGGAGATCAGCCCCAAAATAAAAAGCGACAGAATAATCAGCGGCAAATACGCCACGATCACCTTTCGCTTGATCTGAATACGCGCATACCAGGCGGTTATCGGCGCGAACCAGCGGATGGGCATGCCGCTCCCTCCCTTACCGTTAATGCTCCTCATTGTACTGGAAGGAGGAGGAATGGACAACTGCCGCTTCCGAGCGAAAAAAAAAGATGCATGACAGCAGCCGCTAGCTGCCATCATGCATCCTTGCTTCATTATTTAACGATCTGCTCCTTGCCGTCCGCATCCATCTTGTAGCTGTGGTGGATCGAAGCTTCCTCAATCTCTCTGAACGCCCAGTGCTGCGCAGAGACATCCTTCCACGATGGGGTGTTGATGCCGTAAAGCGGGCCCCGATTGAGGATTCGATTGAATATCGCTACCGTCTCCGCTCGGGTAAGCTCCTTATTCGGCTGGAATTCCCCAGTAGGCATGCCTTTCATGAAGCCGGCCTTCTCCACGAGCACGATGTCTCTCGCAGCCCAGTTATCCTTGATGTCGGACAGGGTAGACGCCTGATCCGCTCCGCTCAATCGAAGCCAGCGCGAAATAATCGCCGCCATCTCCGCTCTCGTAATCGCTTGGTCCGGAGCAAACGTACCGTCCGTATACCCCTTCATCCAGCCTGCGCCCGTAACTTGCCGAATCACATTGGACGCCCAATAGTTGCGCGATACATCCTGGAAGCTCGTTGCGGATCCGTTGCTAGCCAACGCCGTACTCGTGCGTGCCAAGAGTGCCGCGATTTCGGCGCGCGTCACGCTTTTCTCCGGTCCGAACGTGCCGTCAGGCAAGCCAACCACGTACGCTTGGTGCGACTTCGCATTCTTCGCTTCTTGTTCCTTCAAGTATTGTTCCCAGTTCTCCATATTCAGGATGGTGAACGTGCTGAATTTCGTTACGCCGAATGCCAATCCGAGCTGACCCGGTTTATATTCGACAACCTCGGGCTTCACCAGATCCCGGTCTCCGTCGCTATGTTCAATAAAGATAACGAGATCGTTCAAGAACGCTTCTTTTGCCTTCGCATCGATTGGGAGCAACACATCGCGGAGAGGCAAGATCAAATCCACAGGTCTGCTCGTCAAATTCGTCTCGATCGTCATCGGACGCGCGACCACTTCAACCTTCTTGTCCCCCGCTGCTTCTTTTACGACTTTTTCTACTTTTGCACGCTCTTCGACCTCGAGCTGCTTCGCTTTCTCTTTAATCGGAATGAGGCGGAAATACAAATCCTTCTCCAAGTCTTCCATGGAAGAGGACGGCACGATGATTCTTACATTCTCCGTATACAATTCCAGGTTCAACGCCGCATTCGTCAGTTCTTTCGTCGATACCGTTGGTATCTTGATATCGACTTGCTTGACTTCGTCTTTGGCATCCGGAATGACGATGCGCGCCGTTGTTTGTTTGGACTGCAACGTCTTCTCTACGGTTTCGATAGCCTTATTATGGCCGAACGTAATATCATCCGACTTCTGTCCTCGTTCATCCGTCGTACGTAGGATCGTGGCGGTTGAAATATTCTGGCTATCGCCAAGCTGACCGGTCTCGACGATAACGGTAACTTCCTCTGTATTGGACGTTGGCGCTGGCGAATTGCCGCCGCTCGAAACAGGGGCTGCAGCTCGCGTCACCGTTACCGTATACGTATGCGTCGTCCCGTTCTGAGCGGTCACGACGACGACAATCGGATTAGGACCAACCATTAACGGAATCTTTACCGCTTGTCCGCTTAATGAAGCCGTTCCATTGACGGTCAACGTTGCCGTGGCATCGGCAACCGTTGGCGTTACATCTACATTCGCTACGGCATTCGCAACGCTTGCCGAGTAGGTTGGCGTGCCTGCCGCGAACGCAGGGGTTAAGGTCCCTTCGCTGATCGCGAGATTGATCAAATCCGCATTCGCCGATGGCGGCGCTGCGCGCGTAATCTCCACGGTATACGTTGACCGCGTCTTGCCGTCTTGCGCGGCAACGACGACGTCGACCGCGTTCACGCCTACTTCCAGCGGCACATTGAGCGGAACGCCGCTCGTTGCCGGCCGGCCATCAATCGTCAAGGTCGATGCGGTATCGTCAGCCGTGGCCGTTACGTTCACGTTGCTAATTGTATATCCTACGCTTGCGGAATAGGCTGACGTCTCGCGCTCGAATACCGGAGATAGCGTCCCTTCGCTTATGGCCAAATGGATCAAATCCGCGTTGGCGGAAGGCGCAGCCCGATCGAATGTAACCAAATACGTTCGCGTCGATCCGTCTTCGGCCGTTACGACAATCGTGACCAGGTTAGGCCCTACGTCCAAGTTAATCGTCTTGGAAGCGGCCGACTCCCCGTTGATGGTGATCGTAGCGTTCGCGTCTTCCGGCGTCGGAGTCAGCGTAACGCTTGTCGTCGGATAGCTTACAGGCACCGTATATTCCGTCACGCTCGAGGAGAATACCGGGCTTAACGCACCTGTGCTTAAGGTGATGTTTTCCAGATCGGCATTACTCGAATGGAGCGGCACGGGACCGACATAATTACTCGCTGCCGGCGCGCCTGTGCGGGTTCCTACCGATGCATTAGGCGTCACTTCGAATCCAATATATTTGCCTTTGTCTTGATTCGTCACCACATACGTCAAACTTCGGCTAGGCGTAAAAATTTCCTGTTTGTTCGTCCCGGCGTTATCGTCCGCGCGGTACCAATTATACGAAGAGTATGCCGTCTCCGGGGCGCCTTCAAAATCGCTATACGTATACGATGCCGTCAGCGTGGACCCGATCGACGTATTGCCCGACAGCGTCACGTTGCTTGCTACCGGAGCACGGTCTTCGACGACCAGTGTCTTCCCGCCTAGGGTATACGCCAATTTATCCCCCGGCATGAAAGCAATACCCGTCATTCGGTCTGCAACGACCTGCTTGGTTGCTTGACTAAAGTCAATCTGGTCATCCGCCAGATCTTCATGCGGCACTTTATAATAGCCATTGTCCAACCATCCGAGCAAATACATGTTATCCATGGAATCGAAGGCAATATCGCCGGCTGATTGGATCGAGTCGGGGAGCGTGCCAAGATGTTTCACTTTCTCCGTATCATGGATATCGATCGGGAAGTTATTCAGATCTGCTTTGTTAATCTTGTAAATTTCCTTGAAGCTCGACAATACGAAATAAAAATTGCCCTGCGAATCGAAGTCGATGCCAAAAACCGTCATCGCGTTGCCCGTTGCGGGATAAACACCCATATGGACGACAGGTGTTACCTTATCGGGATTCTCAGCGACGTTAAGCACCCCATTCGCTAGATCGCTCTCGGCAATACGATAGATATTCTCGTTATTTTCGATCGAATAATACAAATACCCGGAATCGAAGGCAAGGCCAAGAAAACCGACAAAGCCGTTCGCTACAAACTCTCTGTACCCTTTATTCCCGCTCTCCGTTATTTTCGTTACTTGCTGGCCCTCGCCCACGTACATATTGCCGCTATGGTAGGCGGTCGCCCACCCGTTTGAAATCATGACCTCCTGATAAGCATAGGTTTGTTGCGCAAATCCCGTTACCAGCATCATTGCCGACAGTAGAAATAAAGATAACCGTCTTACACTTTTCGCCATTTTCTCTGCTCCTCTAGGTGTTATAACCAATCTGTTGATAAACAGTCATTACGATTATACTACACTCCTATGCATATAAAGTTATAGAATACTTGCCAAATTCAGAAACTATCATGCGGATCAACGCGCCTGCGCAACCTCGAAACACTCAAAAGCCTTTCCAGCGCGGATAATCCTCCCAGGGAATGAATTGAACGCGCTCCAGCCACAGCGCCTAAAGCTGCAATCGGAAAGTCCAATCGAAGCATAAAAAAAGAGCACTGCGCTAACACAGTGCTCTGAGCGTGTCGACCAAGTCCTTCGGACTTTGGCGTTTTATGTTCTCGGATTTCAACAGGAAACTAGACTTGAATGAGAGCTTTTACAACACGCTTCACGGCATCTTTGGCCGCTTCCTCGATCGAGGAGCTAGTTATAACCTCGATTGGCAAAAAGGCCTGGCCAATGATGTCTTGCGCGACGGCTTGGTCGTTGTCGTTCACAGAACCGGCCGGTACCACCGCAAGAAGTCCCGCATCGTTCAGCAAGGTGGCATAAGCCGCGATTTGCCGCACTGATGCGCCGGATTGGTTATCAATCCGCATCGTGTGATAGCCGCTTGCCACCAACCGTTTTTCGACTTCCTTCGCAAGCGCCGTATGGTCGAATGCCGAAGAACCCGTCAGCCAAATCGTCAATGGCTGTTGTCCTTTTTGCTGGGCACGAACCTCACGGGTGACCTCCGTATCCAGTCGGACGACCTGGTCAGCGCTTTGAAGAGCCTCGTCAATGACGCCGCAAGCGGATGTCATATTCGTTACGCGATCGATGAGAATAAAGCCGCCGATGCTTTTATTTCGATCGAACGAGTCGAACACAATGCCATCCGATAAGGAAAATTCGCATTTCGCCAATTCATTCTTAACCAGATGGTCGGCCGAAACCGTGTTGCCTGTATTGATATCGATTTTGTAATTGATGGCCGTCACCGTACCGGGAAGAACCTTCGTGCCTACCTTCACGAGCACGTTTTTGCCCGGCGTCAGGACGGAGTCATCCATCCACAGAATCGTGGCGCTGAAGCTGTCCGCCTCTTGAATCCGATCGTCCTTCGTAAACACGCAGCCTCGCGAAACGTCGACTTCGCGATCTAATTGAATCGTGACAGGTTGTCCCGCATGAGCCGAATTGCGGTCTTGATCGGTGACTAGAATTCGTTTCACGTTCGCCTTCTCGCGGCTAGGCAGAATGGTCAGTTCGTCGCCGACCGCGATGCCGCCGGCTTCAATCTGGCCTTGGAATCCGCGGAACGTGTGATCCGGCCGGCATACCCGCTGAATGGGCATCATGAACGGCTTATCGTCGTCGCTTGCATGAACATCGACATTCTCCAAATACGGCAGCAAAGGAAGACCCTCATACCAAGGCGTATTCGGCGATTTCGTGGTAATATTATCCCCTTCTGTTGCCGAAACCGGAATCACCTGAATGCTCTCAAACCGGAATTCCGTCGTGATGCGAGCGAATTCTTCTTTGATGGCATCGAATTTCTTCGTATCGAAATCCACCAAATCCATTTTATTAACGGCCAATACCAGATGTTTAATCCCCATGAGGGCGCAAATCCGGGTATGGCGCTTCGTTTGCGTAATAATCCCTTTGGTGGCGTCCACCAGAATAACGGCAAGATCGGCAAAGGATGCGCCCACGGCCATGTTGCGCGTATATTCTTCATGCCCCGGCGTATCCGCTACGATGAACGAACGGTGATCCGTCGTAAAATACCGATACGCCACATCGATCGTAATCCCCTGCTCGCGTTCCGCAAGCAGCCCGTCAAGAAGCAAGGAATAGTCGATTTTGCCGCCGCGGCTGCCCAGCCTGCTATCCAGCTCCAACGCTCTCTCCTGGTCGGCGAACAAGAGCTTCGCCTCATACAGCATATGTCCGATCAAGGTGGATTTGCCGTCATCGACGCTTCCGCACGTAATAAATTTAAGCAGACTCTTCATCTTAGAAATAGCCCTCCCGTTTACGTCTTTCCATGCTTCCCGCTTCTTCCTGGTCAATAACCCGCGTTGTCCGTTCGGAGGATACCGCGCCGAGCGTCTCCTCGATAATCGCATCCAGCGAGTCCGCCTCCGATTCGCCGCCGCCGGTCAGCGGATAGCAGCCTAATGTGCGGAACCGCATCTTCTTCATCTCGATCTTCTCATCGGGCTGGAGCTTCATCCGCTCGTCATCCACCATAATCATCTGGCCATCGCGAACGACGACAGGCCGTTCTTTCGCAAAGTAGAGGGGGACGATATCAATGTTCTCTCTGCGAATGTATTGCCAGATATCTTTCTCCGTCCAGTTGGAAATCGGGAACACGCGGATGCTTTCGCCTTTATTGATTCTTGTGTTGAACAGCTTCCACATTTCCGGCCGCTGATTCTTCGGATCCCAGGCATGATTCTTATTACGGAAGGAGAAAATCCGCTCCTTCGCGCGCGACTTCTCCTCATCGCGTCTTCCGCCGCCGAAGGCAGCCGTGAATCCGTACTTATCCAAGCCTTGCTTCAGGGCTTGGGTTTTCATAATATCCGTGTAGGAGGAGCCGTGATCGAACGGGTTGATCCCTTGCTCGATCCCTTCCTGATTGGAGTGAACTAGCATTTTGATTCCGAACTCTTTCGCCTTGCGGTCGCGGAATTCGATCATCTCTTTGAATTTCCACGTTGTATCGATATGCAGGAAAGGAAACGGCGGCTTCTCCGGATAAAATGCTTTCAGCGCCAAATGCAGCATTACAGAGCTATCCTTGCCGATCGAGTACAGCATGACGGGATTTTCGCATTCCGCCGCAACTTCTCGAATAATGTAAATCGCTTCAGCTTCGAGTTGATCCAGATGTGTGGTTGCATCTATGGAATCAAGCGTCATTTTGTCCATGAAAAGTGCCTCCCTTTAATCCTTACTAAATCTATAGACTATATTCAATATCGTATCAGATTTTCACTTTTAAGCAAAGTGGAATAAACAATTTCTTATGTTTTTTGAGGATTTGGATTTATTACGAAGCGGATCCAAAACCGCATCGAAGTAAGCCTGAACATAATTCCATTTTAAGAAAAAGCATTGAATGAAACCGAAAGGACCACGGCGGCGTTCGGATCACGCAGCGGTCAGCGCTGGGCTAAAGTCGTAGTTACCTACATTACATTCATTATGCAGATAAAAAGTACCATGTACAATACGGCCGCATGGAAAACGACAATTCATCATAAAGCGCAACGATCGAACCTAAAGGCCAAGTCGGATCCCTTGATGTTCTACCTCTATCCTGCGTCTTCGAACCTTAGACAAAAACCGTCAAGGCAGCTCGCCTTGACGGTCCATCACCCTTCATTGGGCTTATTATAATCTTTCTCGTGGCATGCATCCTTTAATGATCATGTACAGGCACTAGCCCCCATGGTCACAATGTATAAGAGACCGCTCGTCATCGAGCGGTCTGCTTTGTTCTCAACTAACGCAACGCCGCGGCACCCACGTACACATACCGCTCGAATCGCGCCATGACATGGCTTTTCTGCGTCGGATACCGATCGTACAGATAGTCGACGAAATAACCCGGGTGCTCCGAATTGCCGGCGAACATATCGTAATGGAGCGGAATGACCGTGTCGAATCCGGCCGCGACCGCAAGCTCCGCCGCTTCCCGATAGTTCATGTTGCCAATAATATTCATCGCATTGCGGAACGGGTCGCGCCCATTGATAGGCAGCATGCCCAGATCGACCGATTCGGCTTGCAGCGCTTCGATCAGCCCGGGGTAGACAACCGTATCGCCGGCGTGGTACAGCGTCACGCCATTCAGTTCGATCACATAACCAACGTATCGATGGTCCAGCTCTGGATCGTATTCCAGCTCTTCATGCGCAGCGGGCAGCGGCTTGATCCGGAAACCCGGACCATCCCACCATGCATTCGTTCGTGCCCCAATTAGCTTGTCCGGTTGAACGCCAAGCTGCAGCATCGATTCCAGGCAATAGCCGGGAGCCATATACACCGTATCGCTATGCGTCTTCGCTAACGCGGCAATCGTGTCGGTGTCCATATGATCCGAATGCTCGTGGGTAATCAATACATAGTGCGCATTCGTCATTTGCTCCGGCGTAATCGGCGGCTCGAAAACCCGATAAGGCGAGGGGCTTAAGTACGGATCGATGTAAATGACCGTGTCCCCTCCTTTCACGACGATGCTGCATTGGCCAAGAAACCAAATCGCCAGCATGCCATGCGGTACGCGCGTCTCGTCGATCTCCCGGATCAGCGCTTCCCCGATTCGCGTGCGCGGTTTGTTCGTCATAATCCTATCCCTCCGTTGATGTGCAGCTCGGTGCCGGTCACTTGGCTCGATTCGTCTGACAATAAATAGACAGCGCCATACCCGATATCTTCCGGCGTTTGCATGCGGCCGGAAGGAATGTGAGACGTTGCTTTCCTCTGCAGCTCCGCTGGGCTAACGCCGTTGTTTTGGTGGAGTTCAACTTCGCCTTCCGAGGCCACCCAGCCGACGGTAATCCAGTTCGAGCGAATGCGGTCTTCGCCATAGTGGGCTGCAATGTGGCGGTTTAACGTCAGCAGGGCTCCCTTCGAGCAGGAATAAGCGGCCAAATCCTTCGAGCCCTTGTAGCCGTTCGTCGAGCCAATATGGACGATGGAGCCTCCGCCGGATTGCTGCATGAACGCAATGGCATGCTTCGCACAGAAGAAGGCGCCTTTCATATTAACGGCAAAAATCGAGTCGAACAGCGCCTCTGATGTATCGACCAAGGTGCCTCTAGGGAAAATGCCCGCGTTGTTGACCAGTCCGTCGATGCGGCCATACCGGTTCACCGTCGACTCCATCAGCTGCCTGCATGCCTCTTCCCCGCTGATGTCTCCTTGGACGAACAACGCCTCTCCGTTATGGGACGCCCTGATCTCCTGGACAACACGTGCGCCGTCTTGTTCATCCCTGCCTCCAAGCACAATCGTAGCACCTTCTAGAGCACACAACAATGCGACTCCCTTGCCGATGCCCTGCGTGCCTCCTGTAATGACAATGACCTTGCCTTTAAGCCGGCTTCCCAAGGTTCTCGCCACCTTCCTCTGCACGCTCGCTAATAATAGCTCTACCGACAAATACCCGCTGCAGTCACGAACGAACAGTCGCTTCGCAAAAGTCGAATCATCACCACTCCGCCACCGAACCATCTTGATGTCTCCACAACGGATTACGCCAGCGATGACCGATTTGCGCCATCTTGCGGACGACATCCTCATCCACCGTTATCCCTAAGCCAGGCCCGCTCGGAATACGGACATGGCCGTCTTGATAGGCAAATACCGTCGGGTCGGTCAAATAATCGAGCAAGTCGTTGTTTTCGTTATAATGAATGCCTAAGCTCTGCTCCTGAATAACGGCATTGTACGCGGTTGCATCGACTTGTAGACAGGCGGCGAGCGCAATCGGCCCGAGCGGGCAGTGCGGGGCCACCGCTACGTCGTAAGCTTCCGCCATAGCGAATATTTTTTTACACTCCGTAATGCCCCCGGCATGAGACAGATCAGGCTGAATAATATCCACATAACCGCTCTGCAGCAGCGCTTTGAAATCCCATCTGGAGAACATCCGCTCACCGGTTGCAATCGGCGTACTCGTATGCGTCGCAATATCCCGAAGCGCATCGTTATGCTCCGGCAGCACAGGCTCTTCAATAAATAGTAGCCGGTAGGGCTCTAGCGCTTTGGCCAGCGCCTTCGCCATCGGCTTATGGACGCGGCCGTGAAAGTCGACGCCGATGCCGAAATGCGGCCCCGCCGACTCCCGAATCGCGGCTACGCGTTCCACCACCCGATCAATCTTCTCGTAGGAATCGATGAACTGCAGCTCCTCCGTTGCATTCATTTTCACGGCCGTAAATCCCGCCTGCTTCTTCTCGAGCGCCGCCCGGCCCACGTCGCCCGGTCTATCCCCGCCAATCCAAGAATAGACGCGCATCGAATCGCGGCAAGCCCCGCCCAGCAATTCATGAATCGGCGCATTGTAATACTTGCCCTTGATATCCCACAGCGCCTGGTCGATGCCGGCAATCGCGCTCATGAGAATGGCGCCGCCCCGGTAGAAGCCACCGCGGTACATGACCTGCCAATGGTCCTCGATACGCAATGGATTTTGGCCGATTAACGCATCCATCAGCTCGTCTACGGCCGCTTGAACCGTATGCGCTTTGCCTTCCACGATCGGCTCTCCCCACCCAACAATCCCCTCATCCGTTTCGATCTTAAGGAACAGCCAGCGCGGCGGTACGATGAACGTCTCATAGCTTTTGATTTTCATAGTCGAATCATCACCTTCACCTTTTCTCTTATTGAAAAAGAAGAATTGTGCGATCGCCTGACTTCTAAGCGCTTTCATTACAAGGAAGGTTTAACTCCCTTCAAATCTATTTATCGCTTTATAAGCGTAGGATACACCGTGTATTATAACCCCTGCCTTACGATTTATTTGTCGCATTCTAGAACTAGACCTTAAATGTTCTCCTGTATCCAAGAACGCAACTTATCAGCATATGAAGAGCGTTCATCTGGATCGGACGGAGAACCCGGCTCCTATTGTTGTTTTTAAGATCCGCCAAGAAAGTCGTTGAATCTCTCTTTATCCAGTGAATAGGCCTTCTATAACGTCTGGTAGATAAAGACGGACCCATTGCCTGTTATCTCAAGGTTTCTTTCACTCCCATCGCTTGACTTAATCCGATTGTATGGTTCCAATCAGCGGGAGCTTCTCCCGAAAAAGAAGGGGCACCCTGAAGAATGGTCGATAAATCGTCACGCTGACAACTTGCTCCCTTTGGAAATGAAACGGTTCCTGTTTCTCAGAAGTATTTTCGGACTTATGCGAGTCATCATTAACTTCACGGGAGCTCGTATCAGCGCCAGTGTCACATGCCGTCAAAATAAAAATAGACAAGAACAATAAAACCAGAGCTCGGCTCATGATCAATCCCCCTTGTTCATCATCAAGATTAGACGCAAACCAGGGGGCTACTGTTGCACTACCTGGAGTAATCCTCTTTAAGGAACCCGTAGATTTCCAAATCCACAATTCCTTTTCCTGACCAAATAGCGGCCTGTCTTAATGTTCCTTCTTGTATAAAACCATTTTTCAGCAGCACTTTTTTCGATTCATGATTTTGGGGCATGACCTCAGCCTGTATTCTGTTTGTGTCTACGGTTTCGAATAGGTATTGGATTAGTAAATGAACGGCTTTTGTTGCGATTCCTTTCCCCCATGCCGATTCCGCCAAATAATAACCAATCGTCACCATACTTACCTTTTGATTAAAGTCCATTGCTTCTATAATGCCCACCATTTTATCAGGCTCTTCCTTCGTGAAAATCCCCCATTTTACACGTGCCTTTTTGATAAAATCCCGTTCAAAGTGTCCGATCATCGTTTTTACAGTCTCAACATTGTGCTTTGGAATAATACCGCAATATTCAAATACACGTTCGTTGTTGTATATCGCAAATACATCCTCTAGGTGAAGTAACTCAATCTTCCGAAGCGATACATCATCTGATTCTAAGACGGGGAATTGCTCAAATACCGTTTGAATGTTCATTGCCAACCGACTCCTTGTATTATTTTAGATCCTTTCATATTAATTTTTAGAGGGAGATAATTCTTCCTTATTGTTGCTAATCATGTGCTGGTTATTGCTATTTCTTGCGCCATCCGAACATGAACTCTGAGCCACGGAAGCCGAGCTTACGGTTGGTATAAAGCTCCTTCAGCATCGGGCCCATGGCCTTGAAAACCGGCAGCCACTTATGTAGCTTTCTTGCGAATGACTGCTTCCATGACGAGCAGATTAGGAATCCAGCAAACCCAAGCCACAATCCGATACCCAGCCTCGAAATCGCCCATAATCAGGACTAGCGGCGCCAACCAGAGTCTAAGGGTTACAGCTGCGAAAGTAAGCGAATAGCTGCGAAGCATCCATGCTTTATGCGCTTGTAGGTCATGGACCGTTATTTTGCGTACCGCGGTAAGCGTCGTCGCCACCCACCATACATCGAGCAGCATAAAGCCAAGACCGGCAATCCAACCACCCGTAGCAAAAAAGGATAAATACGTACTTACGATCCCGCTCACCGTAACCGAACTCACATAGACATACCCTAACAGCTTGTGCCGGCGCCTCCTATCTTTCGTTGGCTTCATAAATAGTTGAAATGGGCCGATAATCAAAGCCAACAAGGCCGTAACAATATGAATGTACAGCACGTCGACCCAGGGACTAATTTCAAAATCCGGTTTTTGCAGTTTGAAAGCAACAAGTCCCGCATTACTTGCTCCTAGGAAGCCATACTGAACAACCGCATAGCCCGCAATCGAAAATGCAAAAACAAAAATGAGTACCAGAATGATTTTTCTTCCCATTTCAATCCCCACTCTCATCTGTAATGCAATGCATACTGCATGTCTTGACAAAATTTTAATTAAACATCGTTCAATTAAAGTTTAAAAAAATTACGCAAGTCCGCGGAGCAATAATTGAACGTGTAAGTCGGCAAGCGTTGCAATGTCTTCATACGTTTGCGGACTGTGGACATAAAAGCTAACAAAACCATGCAGAGATAGGAACAACAACCAGATCAATTGGACATCGTCCGCCCGATCTGCGTTGATCAGCTGCAGCGATTCCTTCACGGCGCTGTAAAACTTCTCATAGCTGGCCATCTTCGCTTGCGACGCGTAGCTTTCAAGTCCCGGCTCCTGAATCAAAAACATCAGTTCGAATGACCGCTTGTTCTCCAGACCGAATCGGATAAAAGATAAAAATATCAACCCGAGCCGTTCCCGTCCAGGGTTCGGCGATGTACGCACCGCTTTCTCTAGCAGGCTGTCCAGTTCGTGAAAATCTTCCGCTATCATTGCAGCAAACAATTCAGCCTTCTCGCGAAAATGATAATAGAGCGCCCCCGGCGAATAACCCAATTCCTTCGCAAGGCCGCGCATGGAAACATCGCGATAACCATGCTGCACGAATCGCTCCCTTGCCGCTTCAAGAATTCTTTGTCGGCTCAGTTCATGTTCAACGGCTTTTCTCGGTGACAAATGAAATACCTCTCTTTATTTGAACGGTGTTTAATTAAACATATCATACGCAGTATAGGTCCGTCAACGCGCCTAGCTATCCGCTTTCACTGCTGCGCAATTCCTTATGAGGCCACCCGATCGTGCAGGCAGCCTCATCATGAATGGGGGACTTGTCGGCAAATACCGTGGAACAAGAGAATCAGTTCATGTACGCCATCGAAATCGTCTCGCATTCGTTGAATAATGCAAAATGTTGAAAGCAATTGTTCAAAGCCGTGCGCAATGGCTTGGTTGGCTTTATGCCGTTCACGTACCAGACGTTTTTCACAACGAGCGTCCCGGTTTTGCGCTCCGCGATTACCTCTGCTCGTCCGATGAAGCTTTCCCCGTATAGTAGAGGCAGCACATAATAACCGAATTTCCGTTTGGCTGCGGGCGTGTAAATCTCCCAAGTATAATCGAATCCAAACAATTCGTTGATTAATTTTCTGTCCCATATGAAATTATCCAGCGGGGCAATCAGCTCGCAGCGCCATGTCGGCGTTGGATCTTGCATAACGGCTTCAATAAGCGGCAAGTCCTCCACGCGGCAATATAGGATATCCTTCATTTGTTCCACGGCAACAGCAACAATGCGAGCTTCGTGCAGCAGTTGGCGGAAAACCTCGTTACGCTGCTCCGCTTTAAAACCCCATATGTTCAGCCAGGCATCGGATGCGCGATTCCATAGAAGTCCCACAGCGCCGATTCGACGCAGCACCCGCCACTTATAATGCTCCAGCTCGTCCTCCAGCGGCTCCGGCGCATTCAGCAGATCCAGCTGTATGTACTTCTCCGTGATATCGTAATATTTACGCGTTCCTTTTTTGTGATGGATAATCAACTCGCCTGTCGAGTACATCTGCTCCAGCACCGACCGGGATGAATTGTTGCCGCCGCTCCAGTGGATGGCCGATCGCCACGTGAAATTCCCATCCAATTGCAGATCATCCGAACTTAGCGCACCGTGACTTTGGATATGAGCGCGTACTTGCTCGATCAATGCTTCCATGTCGGGATAGCGCTTGGCATGCTGCCTCGCGGCCTGCCTGTACCGCTCAAAGTAGGGCCAGTCCTCGACAGGGATAATGGCCAAATTCTTGTCGGGATAATCGACAAGCATTCTATCTTCATACAGCAGCTCGGCGAGCATGTTCTTGGTAAATCCTTTGATTCGCGACTGCAGCACCAGCTCGGCATTCTTCCCGCAAACATCGATAGGATCGAATTGAATACAGCCGACCTGCCGCACAAAATCCAATACTCCCTGCTTTCCGGCAAAATGATATTCGCCCAACAATCCGTGCTTCAATAGCAGAAATTGCCGTGCCTGGCGGTTCGTCAATTGGATCATGTACACCTCGGCTCCTTAATGTAACAGACGCGAGCCGCAATGACTTCAACCACGCCTATTCCCCCTATCGTTGGAAACACCAAAACAAACATACGTTCTCGTAAAATATTACCATTATTTCGCACATAAAAACAAGAGCGATTGAATGCCGCAAAGCGACAAGAGTACGATAGCGTTGACCCTAGTGCATACCCCGCTTCTACTAACTCTTGCTGCCGGCTGAACGATCTTCCCCCTTGTCCCTCATGAGTCGTCTACCGTCGTGGTGCAGTTGGGCAAGTACGTAGTATGGGGATGTTACGAGGTTTTTGAGAACGATCAGTAAAAAATAATTCTTTACCGATCGTTCTCAACATGATATAGGACTTAATTTCTCTTGCACGGTCGTTCCGACAATCATTCGTCCAAATAAAGCGTACGGGGCCGCGGTGCTCAGCCCTGTTTGCTGGTCTGCTCGGCCGCGTCAGCCGACCCGGCCGGACCGCCGCCGAACACCTCCTCGACGAGCCTCTGCGCCGCCTTCTGGAACGCCGCTGCCAGGGACATTGCCACGTCGTCCACATAGTTGATGGAGGCGGTCAGGGTCTTGCTGCCGTCGGGCGTGCTGTACATCAATGCCGCGTAGCCCGAAATGCCGCCGTTGTGGGTGATGATGGTACCGTCGCCGTTCGGGCCGGAGCCCTGCACGAACACCCCCAGGCCATAACCGATTTTGGGATACGGTTTGCACATCTCGGCCAACAGCGGGGCCGGGAGGAGCTTGCCGCCCATCAGCGCGGAGATGAACGTGTGGAGATCCTGGGTGGTCGAGATCATGTCACCGCCGGTGGAGATCCAGGAGGGGTTCTGGCGGGTGACGTCGACCGTCTTCTGCTCGCCGGCGTCCTCGTACCGGTAGTAGGCGTGGGCGTGCGGTTCGGGGAGCTCCGGCTGGGTGTCGGGTACCACGGTACCCGACAGCCCGAGCGGCCCCAGAATCAGCCGCTGCATCTCCTCGGCGAGCGAGCTGCCGGTGACCTTCTCGATCAGCAGCCTGGCCAGCACGTAGTTGGTGTTGGAATAGCTCCAGTCCGTTCCCGGCTCGAATCGCACCGGCTTAGACAATGCCAGCCGTACCAGCTCCTCCGGCCGGTAGGTCTTGAACCGATTGTCTACCCACTCTTGGCCCTGCCAAGGGATCCCCGGCACGACCGTCCCGTCTTCATAGTACTCGCCGGTGTAGTTGAACACCCCGCTGGTGTGTTGCAGCAGCATCCGCACCGTGATTCGCCGGTCCAGCCCGAACTCGGACAGGTAGTCTGCCACCGGATCATCCAGCCCGATCCTGCCCTCGGCGACCAATTGCAGCACCACGGTCGCGGTGAAGGTCTTGGTGTTGCTGCCGATCCGGAAGTGCCCGTTTGTAGGCGGCTTCGCCGCTTCGCCCAGCCTGCTCGCCCCGGCGCTGCCGACCCACTCGCCCTGCTCATCGTGCACGCGCAGCTGCACCCCGAGGAAACCGGAATCGACGATCTCCTGGATGGCCTTCTGCAGCTCCGGGCGATCCTGCCCGGTAGCGAATCCTTTTTCCTTCAGCTTTTCAGACGAACTAAAATCTTCTTTTTTCATTTCGTTTCCCTCGCTTTACTTTTTTATGGTCCTGTTCGCAGCAAGCTCCTTTATATGACCGTCACTTTCGACAAGTTGGCATCCATGCCTTTCAGCAGCGCAAAGGTCAATTTATCCATCTTTGCGCCGTCGAAGCAGATGGTCTTGATCATGCGATAGTACTTTTTAGTCAACGTAAACCCCGGATGGAACGAAACATCTTTAAATACAGCCCCCTTGAACGAAGCATCGGTTAACGCAGCTTTCTCGAACTTGACGCCGACAAACGTCTGTCCGTCAAAACATTTCCCGCTCAAATCGGCGTCCTTGAAATGAACCCCGTCAAATAAACAATCTTCAAAAATCGTTGCTCGAAGATCGGTCATCGATATCGTGACGTCGGTCAATCTGACTCCCGTGAATTTGGCTCCTTCCAGCCTAGCGCCGCTGAAAGCGGTTCGTACAAGAATCGTCTTCTTGAAGGTTGCATGAGTCAGGTCAAGCGCGGTTAGTCTGCAGTCGGTCAGATTCGCGCCGTCAAAATTGGCTTCGCGTACCTCGCTGCCCTCGAACGTGCTGCCGGTCAAATTCGCGCCGGCAAAGTCGGAACCGGAGAGCGCGCTGCTGTTAAACCGTCCTTTTTGTGCCGTGACGCCTGCAAAATCGCTTTTGGCCAGGTTACTTGCGCTAAAGTTGGTCACTACATTCCGTCGGGTGGTCATTGTCGATTTTGGATTCATCATATTCACATCTCCTTAGAGTTTTTTATATGCGCTTTGAACTCAGATTATCTATTCATACCAACCGATGGTATGTATAGTCCCAAAAATAAGCTGCCTTTCGGCAGTTTACTTCTCTGTGCGGACTTCTCTCGCTGACATGCGAAATAGCTCCTCGTAGCGTTGAAACATTTGTTCATCGAACAGGTCAAGCCCCAAGCCTTTCAAGATTTCATCGAACACCCTTACCTTGCGCAACATCATCTCGGGCGTAGCCGGGATAACCGCCGGGTTGAGCCACAGATTGGTGAGAACCAACAACACTTCGCTAAGCTCCCTAGGATAATCGGTTCGGATCGAGCCATCTCGCATCCCTTGCTCGATGATAGGTTGGATATAGATAGGAATGGCTCTTTCGATCATGTGCTCGATCTGGGCCGCCAGCAGCTTCGGATTGCGTAAAAGGTTCGGTCCCACGGTTGCCATTTCGTTCTGGGCGGGATTGTTGAGCGAGACCTGGGAAATCTTACGGAGCTTCTCCAGACCGCTTAGCTCCTTGTCGTCCCGGACGCCGGACAGCATCTCGTCAGCATCTTTGAACAGATGAACGATAACGGCCTGCATGATCTCTTCCTTCGACTTGAAGTGATGGTAGATCGCCCCTTTGGTCAGCCCGCCCAGCCCGTTGATGATATCCTGAATGGAGGTCTGCTCGTAGCCTTTTTCGATAAACAGATTTAACGCTACGGTCAGGATCTGGTTGGTCGTTTCTTCGGGATATTTATTTCTTGCCATTTGCCCTCTCCTTACATACATTCGGTTGGTATGTAAACAATATATTCGACTTACCTTTAAATGTCAACCCCCCTCAAAAACAAAATCAAAATCACCCCTTTTGGGATGCCCGCGACTGGCGATTCCATACCCGATGCCTTTGCTCGCTCCCGTGATCACGTCAATTTTATGACGAATACTGAAATTGGGATATGGCATGTGTTCCGCATCCTTTCTCGTTCATGTTCATGGCCCCGAATTGCTCGTTATTCGGCATAGATCGAGTGGATGTTTCCTTCGGGGTCGGCAAAAAAAGCAACCGTATGTCCCCAAGGCATAAGCGCCGGTCCTTTGATGGCCGTACCGCCATTCGCAATAATTTGCTCATAGGCGGCTTGAACCTGCTCCGGCGAATCGCACGGAAAACACAATTCCAACGCTTGTCCTCTGAACGCTTCGGAATAGGAAGGATGACCATCCGTATTGACGGCCATTAACGGTCTGGCGCAAATGGACAAACGCACGCCGCTATTGGCGAACTCCACGTACTCCTCAGTGTCTACGATGACGGGAAATCCAAGCACATCGCGATAAAATCGACTCATTCGGGGAACGTCATCGGTTAACAACGTAATGACGGTTACTTGTGCTTTCATAGAAAAACTTCCTTTCCGATTAGGCATACGTACAACCGGCGCGCTGCATCCTTTGTCAATAAAAAGCCCCCTTGACAATGGTTACGGCCATTATAAAGGGGGATATCGGACAACTGTATGTCGTCGTTCATGGATACAATTCAAGCATGGATTGGACATGAGACCGTATTCGTTGTTTCAACGGTTCCGGTTCCAATACCGTGACACGATTGCCGTAAGCAAGCAGCGTTCCAAACCAACCTCTGCCCCATTCCGGAGCGCTGAACTCGATTGTAAAATGATCGGCATCCTCTTCCATCAGAAGCGAATTCGGAAAGGCTTCCTCGATGGATATCCGAAGATCGGCCGGGCACAACAGTTTCACGTCGATATGAGGGCGATCATCCCTATGCTTCGCTAATAGCGTTTCGCCGTCCTCGTGTTGTTGGGAAAACGGCTGCGTCGTCGAAGTCACGCGGCGCATCCGCGACACCCGAAAGAGACGATAGTCCCGTTTGTCCCGGCAATAACCGTACAAGTACCAAGCGTACCACTTATACGTGATGATGAGCGGGTCGACAAGTCTTTGCGAGGTTTGATTATCGGCATTCGTGTATTCGAATCCGACAGCGCATCCGTTGCGAATGGCGGTTTCTAAAGCCGTAATATCCGATCGAATCCGGGATACTTCGCGCAACACGCCGAAATCCAGGTGTAAATGCGGCTGCGGCGTCTGGTTGACCGGCAGCAGCGCCAGCATTTTCTCGAAGGTCGCTTCAGCCTTGCGGCTGTCGTACCCGGATCGCAACCCTTTCAACGCCGTAAGTATAAAATTGTAATCTTCCGGCTGAAAAACCTGGCTATTCATTTCAAAGCGATCCATGATGTAATATCCGCCGTTCGCCCCCTGCAAGGACCCTACCGGAATCCCTGCCAGACTTAAGGTCTCCATATCCCGTTGAATCGTGCGCGCGGAAACCTCGAACTTCTCGGCCAATACACGCGCGCTAGCCGTTTTACGACTTAACAAGTAGATCACGATGCCGAGTAATCGGTCTATTTTCATGCTATCCCCCATACCAAGCTGCTATACTATCTTGCTACTATACTAAAATATAGCAGATCCTCCTATCAAAGTGATGTCGTGATGAATATTGCGGAAGCGATCCGCAAAGAGGTTCGAAACGCAGGACATCTTGCGCGCAAACAAGCTGCCCTCCTCTGAGCCCTTTGCTCATGAGGCGGACAGCCTGCAGCGTCATCTATGGCGTTGTCTGGAAAAATCGCGGCAAATACGCGCGGTTCCGAGTCAGCATTTCATCCAGCATCTGCTCGGCCCTATTCACCGAATCGATGAGCGGATGGCCGGCCAGCGCGAGCAGGGCCATATCGCGGCTGCCGGTTACGGCGGCTTCGATGGCGAGCTGCTCGTACGTCTTCACCGCTTGAATGAGACCGACCGCCGCCGGCGGCACATTAGTCACCAGCTGCACGACCGGCCCCGCTCCCGTCACCTTGCAGTTCACTTCGATGCAGGCGTCGGCCGGCAGGAACGGCAGCGTATCGCCATTGGCGACATTGAGCGTCTGAATATCGCCGGTGTCGTTATGGAGCGAATTCATCAGATGGACCGCCGCCTCCGAGTAATAAGCCCCGCCTCGCTGCTCGAGCTGCTTCGGCTTATGGGACAGCTCCGGATCCCGGTATACCTCGAACAATTCTTCTTCGAGCCGCTTCACCGTCTCCGCCCGGTTCTCCCCCTTGCCGTGCGCTTCCCGCTGCTCGGCCAGCAGCTCGCGATGGAGGTAGAAGTACTTCAAGTAATAGGACGGGATCGCGCCCAGGGATCGGATCAACCGCTCGTTCCAGGCGAATTGGGGCACGTTGCTCGCCGAATACGCCTCCCCGCCGCCGAGGATCTCTTCCAGCTTCGATACGCCTTCCACCTCGATGCGGCTGATCCAATGCAGATGATTCAGACCGACGAATTCGCAATGGATCCGGTCGATGGGCGCGCCGTACAGCCGAGACAACCATTTGTACGCGGCAATGGGCGAGTTGCACAACCCGATGGAGCGGATGCGCGAATGCTTCAGGATCGCTTCCGTTACCATTCCAGCCGGATTCGTGAAGTTCAGCAGCCACGCGTCCGGGCACAGCTCCTCCATATCCTTGCAAATATCCAGCAGGACGGGGATCGTCCGCAGCGCCTTCATCATACCGCCCACTCCCGTCGTCTCTTGCCCCAGAAAGCCATACCGGAGCGGTATCGATTCATCCCACCCGCGCGCCTCGAGCAGTCCGACCCGCAGTTGCGTCAGCACATACGAGGCGTCCTCCAGCGCCGACCGGCGGTCCAGCGTCAATCGGATCGTGATCGGCAATCCCGACTTTTCGATCATCCGCTGCGCAAGCTGGCCCACGATCGACAGCTTCTGCTTCCCTTGTCCGATATCCGCAAGCACGATCTCCGTCACGGGGAACGACGGATAGTTCCGGATGAAACCTTCGATCAGCTCCGGCGTGTAGGAGGATCCTCCGCCAATGACGGCAATTTTCAGGTGATGTGGCATTACCGTATCCGCTCCTTTATCGCCAAGTCGAGATGCAGCCGTTCGTAGACGGCCTCCTGGACGGCGCAGCCGTCTCGCTCCATCGCCAGCAGCAGCGCGCCTGCGGCCGGTTCGAGCTCCAAGGTGCGCAGCGTGCAGCCAGGCGCTTCAGGCAGGACGAGCTCTTGGATGGCCGCGACCAGATGCCGGTTGTCGCTGCGCGTTAATACGCTTCCGACCATGACGAGGTCGAAGACGTCCTGCCCCATCGCCAGCTTCCGAATTACGGCGCGTGCAGCTAGTCCGAGCTCGGTCCCTTGTTTCGCGAGCAGCCTTCTCGCCACATCATCTTCATCTGCAGCATCGAAGAGCAGCTTCGCCAGCGTGTGCGGCGCCCGCTTGCCCTCATCCAAGTAATGATGGAACATCGACTCGACCGAATCATACCCTAACGATTCGAGCGTGAGCGCCGTCAGCTTCGTCGGCTCTTCCCGGTCTTCCCAAGCGCGAATGACCGTCCGGAACACCTCGACCGCAAGCTCGCTCCCGCCGCCGAAATCGCCGAATTCATAGCCGAAGCCGCCGACCTGGATACTCTCGCCGCTCGCATTGACGCCGTAGCAGTTCGTGCCGCTGCCGCAAATGATGACGACGCCATCCGGCTGCCTCGTTCCCGCGCGCAGTCCGATAACCGTATCGCACACCACGTCATGCCGCTCGAAGCCTAGCCCCGCCGCCAGCGGTCGAAGGATCTGAAAGTCGGCTTCCCTGTCCGCGCCGGCAAGGCCGAACATCGCATAGGTAATGTCCGATTGCGCAAGCCCCGCTTCCTCCAGCGCGGATCCTACCGCTTCCCGGATGCTCTGCTCCGCGATGGCGGCGCCGATCTGATGGTTGCCGCATCCGCTCCTGCCTTGACCGACGATCCGCCCCTTGTCATCCGAGATGACCGCGAGCGTCTTGCTCCCTCCGCCATCCACGCCCAAGTAATATGTCAAATCAATCGCTCCTATGAATGGAAGATGATGACGGGCCGACTGCACGCGCGGCCGCCTATCCGGCCTGATCGGCACGGCTATCCAGCAGCGACAAGTGCGCCAGCCCGTCATAAGAACATCCCTGTACCGCTAACTATCTCTAGTCCTGTACCGCTATAGATGCCAGCTGTTACTTGCTAGCCCCGAGTTTCTGCTTGTTCTCCTGCCACTTCGTCGTTTTGTAGGCGAGCAGCTTCTCATAGCCGGCCTTGTTCGCGTCAGCCTCCGCCTGGTCGAGAATGGCGTTCACCTCAGCGTCGCTGCCTGCGTTTTGCACTGCTTTGGCGCGCGCTTTCTCATAGATCTCGCGCACCTGCTGGGCGGCAATGCCTTCTTCCGTATCGCCGGCCGGATCGAGATTGACGTATTCCGTCGTATTGAACTGCGTCTTCCATGTGATCTCCGACTGCCAGCGCGTCTCCCAGTTCTTCTTCTCCGGCGGCAGCGTCGATTCGAATTTCATCTTCGCATTGTCCACGTAGACCGTATTGCCGTTCCATTGAAAATTCACCGTGGCATTCATCATCTCTTCGCGGCCGTGCGGATCGTTCGTGAACGCCTCGGTGAAGAGCGGTTGATCTTCCTCATTGACGCCGTCCCAATAGATGCCTTCAGGTCCCCACATAATCGTGCGTTGTCCTTCCGGTCCCGTGAACCAGTCGAGGAAAGCGAAGATCGCTTCGGGGTCCTTCGCCGACTTCGTGATGACGCTGACGTTCCAGCCCAGCTGCTTGTAATCGCCGGGGAAAATCTTGTTCTTGTCGAGTCCCTGCTTGTGAACGGGCCACACCATAATATAGCCGGCATTCGGATCCTGCTGCGTCAAGGCCGCATGGCCCTTGGCGCCGAATTCCGTCGGACTCGAAGCAACATAGACGGCGACATTGCCCGTGACGATCTTCTGCTCCACCTGCTCGAGCTTCTGCGTGAACGTATCCTGCGAGATCAGCTTCTCGCGGTACAGCTTGCTGACGAACTGCAGCAGCTCCCGGTAGACCGGGTCCGTGAAGAGCGAGGTCAGCTTGTCGCCATTGGGCACAGCCATCATCGTATTGAAAGTATACGGACGATTCTCCGCGAACGCCGAGACCATAACGTCGATGCCGCCACCCGTCTGGCCGACTTCAAGCGGCACGACGTTCGGATATTTCGATTTGACCAGCGTTAAATAGTTGTAGAGATCATCCGTCGTCTCAAGGCTCGGGCTCCCCAATTCTTCATAAATCTTCTTGTTTACGAGGTAACCGGAGTTGCCGTTCGGCTGGGTCGTATACCAGTTCGGGAATTGGTACAGCTTACCGTCGGGCGACCGCAGCATATCCAGCGTCGATTCGCCGGCCCATTTCTTCAAGTTCGGGTATTTGTCGAGGTAATCGTCGAAAGGAACAAGCATGCCCTCGGAACGAAGCTGCTCCACGTCTGGTCCGCGCTCCATCCAGATCACGTCGGGCAGCTCGCCGGATACGATCATCGTGGACAGCTTGTTCTTCGCCGCCCCGCCGGAGCTGACCGGAATGACGTTGACCTTCTTGTTCTCCTTGATCCATTTGGTCGCCTGATCTGCCCCCCACTCCGGCATCGTATACCAGTCATAATGACCGTAGAACGAGAACTCGAGCGGCTCCTTGCCCAGCTCGTAGGCTCCGCCGGTATTCGTCTTGCCTGGATTAGAAGAAGCTTCGTTCGTCTTCTTCCCTTCGCCGCCGGGCGAATTGCCCCCGTTCGAACCTGTACAAGCCGTTAACGCGATTACGAGGATCAGCATGACTGACATGGCTGCGAGCAAGCTGGACTTCATTCTTTTCATTTGACCAAAACTCCCTTCCCCGCCCATCTTCTATATCCATGCAATTGCCGTGAACCCTCGCCTATTCTTTCAACGAACCGATGAGCACGCCTTTGACGAAATACTTCTGGACGAACGGATAGACGCACAGAATCGGTACGGTCGCCACCATCATCGTCGCCATCGACAGCGACTTCGTCGTCACGGCCCGCATTTTGTTCAGGCGGCCCTGCGCAGCGGAATCCATGTTGGCCATCTGGTCGAGCATAATGTTCGAATTGAGAATTTGCTGCAGCTTCGTCTGAATGGGAAGCAGGTCGACATTCGAGATGTAGATGCTCGGCGCGAACCAGTCGTTCCAATGATAGACGGCGGTGAACAGCGACAACGTCGCGATAACCGGACCGGACAACGGCAGAATGATGCGCATGAGCACGCCCCAATTCGAAGCGCCGTCGATCTGCGCGGATTCTTCGAGCTCCACCGGCATCCCTTTGAAGAAGGTACGGAAGATGATCATGTTCCATACGCTGATGACGCCGGGCACGACCATGACCCAGAACGTGTTCATCAGCTGAAGCTCGCGGATCAGGAGGTACGTGGGAATCAGGCCGCCGCCGAAATACATCGTGAAAATGCTCATGATCATATAGAACTTCCGGCCGATCAGCTCGCGCTTCGTCATGCCGTAGGCGAAGATGGCTGTCGCAACGATGGACAGGAACGTGCCGACGGCCGTCCGCAGCACGGAGATGATGAAGCCGTCGATCAGACGCTCATCCCGGAACACGACATCGTAATTTTGCCAGGTGAATGCCCGTGGCCAGAAGGTGATGCCGCCAAGCGACGTATCGCTGCCGAGATTGAACGAGATGACCGCCGCATTCCAGAACGGATAGAACGCGACGAACCCGAGCAGCAGCAATAGGGCGTAATTAAAGCCGATGAACGTACGGTCTCCCCGCGTCAAATACATGGGAACCCTCCTCCCTCTCCTCTACCATAGGCTGTTCCCCGATCGCCTGGCCGCGTAGTTAGCGAATGCCAGCAGCGCGATGCTGATGACGGCTTTGAACAATCCGGCCGCGGTCGCATAGGAGTAGCGGTTATTCTGAATGCCGATCCGATAGACATAGGTGTCGAGCACGTCGCTCACATCCCGGAGCACCGGATTGCCGGCCAGCAGCAATATATCCTCGAAGCCTGCATTCAGCAAATTGCCGATCGCCAGAATGGAGAAGACGACGATGACCGGCGTGATCGAAGGCAGCGTAATCGAGAACATTTGGCGAAGCCGGCTTGCGCCATCCATCGATGCCGCTTCGTACAGCTGCGGGTTGATGCCGGCGATGGCAGCCAAATAGACGATGGAGGAGAAGCCGATTTCTTTCCACACATTCGTCGTGACGAGAATGCTCCAGAAGTACTTCGGTTCCGACATAAAGTTGATTGGTTCATCAATAATGCCCAGCTTCTCCAGCAGGATGTTCAAGCTCCCGTTGTCTGTCGACAGAATCGAGACAATGAAGCCCGACACGATGACCCACGAGAGAAAATGAGGCAAATAACTGATCGTCTGAATGCCGCGCTTAAACACCCGGCTGCCGATCTCATTCAGCATGAGCGCGAGCACGATCGGCGCCGGGAAGCCAATGATCAGCTTCAGCAAGCTGATGACCAGCGTATTGCGCATGATGCCCCAGAACTCCGGCGCATGGAAGAACATCTCGAAGTGCTTGAAGCCCACCCAAGGGCTGCCCGTCACCCCTTTGAACAAGCTATAATCCTGGAACGCCATCACGACGCCGTACATGGGGATGTAACTGAACACGAATACGAATAAAATCGCGGGTACGACCATTGCTTGTACGTCCCATTGCCGAATGATGCGGATGATCAGCGGCGCTGTCTTCCTCCGCTGCATCGCTTTCGCGGTAGCAGATTGGCGCATCGACTTCCCCCTTGGCCGTCTTTTGAAGTTACTTATGCGTAACTTTATCTAACACCATCTGTTGCCTTCCATATGTCTATTGTAGCTCGATCCCTTTACGATTTCTTTGCTTATACGATTAAAAACCAGCACTATCTTCCTGTTTTCAGATTATTGAGGCGATTAATGCTTGCGGGAGGACATCGGGGTCACGCCAATATGCTTTTTGAACAAACGGTTGAAGTTCGTCAGCGTCCGAAAGCCGCATTCGAGCGCAATATCGGTAATTTTCATCTGATTGCGCTCAAGCAGCATGACCGCATGCTCCAGCCGCAGATGAATGAGATAGAGGAGCGGCGGCATCCCGACCGCCCGTTTGAACGTATCGCTAAAGCGCGATGGGCTGAGGTATACGAGCGCGGCGAGCTCCTCCAGCGTCCATGGATACGCGAACTTCTCCTCCATCTCGTGGAGGACGCGGCGGATCTTCTCGAGCTGCCGCTCGCTGATGACATGCTGATGGGCGGGACTATCGGGGATGCGGAATTCGCGATTGACGATGGCCAAGAATTGCAGCAAATGGGCGTAAACAATGGACGTGTAGGAGCGCTGCTGCGCTTCGTGCTCGCGCTGAAGGTCGAGCAGAATGTCGCGCAGCTGCCCGATCTGGGGATGATCGCGATCGAGCAGATTCGTAAAGTGGATGTTCATTTCGCGGAAAGGACTAAGAATCTCGGGGTCAAGCCGCAAGCTGCTGATGAGCCAGCTGCCGTCGAAGCTGATCACCTGCATGATCAGGTCTCTCGTCTCGTAGGCGCAGTGCAAATCGTTGGAGTTGATGAGCAGGATATCCCCCTGCTGGAACTCATATCGCTTGCCGTTGATGATGTAATACCCGGTGCCGGATTTAATGACGTTGATCTCCAGCACGTCATGCCAATGGAGCCGCTGATAGCCGCTGTCGACCCCGATCGTCTCTTCTACAAGAATCGGATAATTTCGAGCCAATCTTACTTTTTCCTTTGCAATATCCGCCATCTTCGCCATCGTCATCTCCATAACCTCCCCTACGGAATTGGGCTTGGAAATACCTTCACGTTATCACCAGCATGTCACAATAGATATCACCAAGCAAGAGGGGGTTTTCCAGTTCTCCCTCCCCCTTCCCCCTCCGCCGAGGGGAAGCAATGGGCTTCGCCCCTTTGACCCCACTATTGTTGCTCCTCCCCCTTGTTGCTCCCTCCCCCTTCCCCCTCCGCCGAGGGGAACCATAGGACTTCGCCCTCTGGACTCCCTTCTTCGTGCAGCCATCATGGTTCGCGGTTGGCGGATTGCTTCGAGTCGGCACGCTTTTGTCCTCGCGGACAAAGCTTCATGCGCACGGGTGCTCTCGCGAACACGCTCGCTGTTTGATCCACAACATGAATGGTTGCATAATTTCCGAAATAACCAAAAAGAGCTATCCCTGCCTCGCCACGGTGACGTGTGACGATGGATAGCTCCTTGATTATTAGCTATAAATTGACAATCACATCCGTCTCACCATATATAGGGTCCCCATGGCCCGCCGGGCCACGGCGGTTTCTGGCCCATAGGCGCGCTCTGCCAAGGCGATTGCTGACCCATATGCTGGCCTTGCCAAGGCAATTGCTGACCCATGTGCTGGCCTTGCCATGGTGATTGCTGACCTATGTGCTGGCCTTGCCACGGTGATTGCTGACCCATGTGCTGGCCTTGCCATGGTGATTGCTTACCCATGAGCTGGCCTTGCCATGGTGATTTCTGACCCATGAGCGCGCTTTGCCACGGTGATTTTTGGCCCATGAACATACTTTGCAGCGGTGATTTCTGGCCCATGAGCATGCTTTGGAGCGGCGAGCCCTGGCCCATGAGCATACTTTGCAGCGGCGAGCCCTTCCCTAATCCGCCCATGCCTGACTGCCCCAACATGCCTTTTAGAAGGAATGAACGTGATTCTTTCTTATTCTTCATCGATCGCTTCCTCCTCTCCGGGTAAGGTCGCTATAGGTTATGTGGATGTGGGGCCGTTGGATTGGGTGGATAGCGGGTAATCGGAGACGCTGCGCGATGGCACTTCCCAAGCCCTTGGGCCGATGGACGATCCTCCCCAAGAATGCATGCAAAAGAACCCGCCTCTCCAAGAGAGAAGCGGGTAAACAGGTCAATGGACGGATACCTCTCGATTACCTGCGTATACGATCCAGCAACACGGCCGCCACAATGACCGCGCCCTTCACGATCATCTGCCAGTAGAAGTCCACGTTCAACAGGACGAGGCCGTTGGTCAGCACCGCGATGATCAGCACCCCGATCAGCGTGCCCTGGATGCGGCCGAACCCGCCGACGAAGCTCGTGCCGCCCAAGACGACGGCCGCGATCGCGTCCAGCTCATAACCGGTTCCGCCGGTCGGCTGCGCGGAGAAGAGACGCCCGGCCATGACGATGCCCGCGATGCCGGCAAGCAAACCGCTGATCGCATAGACGCGGATGAGCGACCGTTCGACCTTGATCCCGGTCAGACGAGCCGCCTCTTCGTTGCCGCCGATGGCATAGATGTGACGCCCGAACATCGTATAGTTCAAGATGAAGTACATGATGGCAAAGATGATCAGCATGATATAGATCGGCGTTGGGATGCCAAATATATACCCGGATCCGAGAAACTTGAACAGACTGTTCTCGAGCGCGATCGGATACCCGCCGCTGATGACGTAGGCTAATCCCCGCAAATAGGTCATGCTGCCTAATGTGACAACAAAAGAAGGCAGCTTCGGCACGGCGGTCAAATAGCCGTTAAGCGCGCCTGCCGCGCACCCCACCCCCATGCCTGTAGCCATAGCCAGAAGCGGATGCAGGCCGGCATTGGTCATGATGACGGACAGGACGCCCGATAACGCCAGGATCGAGCCCACCGACAAGTCAATGCCGCCCGTCAAGATGACGAGCGTCATCCCTGCCGCGAGTATCGCCGTAATGGACGTCTGTTTCAGAATATTGAGCACATTGGTGACTTCCGTGAAGTTCGGCGCGAATACCGCCATGGCCGCAATGAGCAGCAATAAAATAATAAGCATGCCCAGCTGGTTGAAATAGTGAATCAGCTTCTGTTTCGTCATCGGCGCATGACCCGGTGTCCCATGAATCTCGGTTTGCATCTATGTTCTCTCCCCTGTCGCATAATGCATGATCGTCTCCTGCGTCGCGGCCTCCCTCGACAGTTCCGCGCCGATCTTCCCTTCATGCATAACGAGGATCCGATCGCTGACGCCAAGAATCTCCGGAAGCTCGGACGAGATCATCAAGACGGCCAAGCCCTCCTCGGCCAACTGACTGATGATCTTATGGATCTCGGTCTTGGCTCCAATATCCACGCCGCGTGTCGGTTCGTCCAGCAGCAGCACCTTCGGCCGGATCGACAGCCATCTGGCGATGACGACCTTCTGCTGATTCCCGCCGCTCAGCCCCATCACGTTTTGCTCTTTGGATGCGGCCCTCACGCCGAGGTCGCGGATATAGGCCTCGGCATCCGCATCCGCGCGTCCGACCTGCAGCATGCCGCCCTTCCGGTACGTATGGAGCTGCGCCATCAGAATATTCTCTTTCACCGACAGGTTGGGGAATAACCCCTGCTCCTTCCTGCTCTCCGGCACATGGGCGATGCCATGCTTCATCGCATCCGTCGGGTTATTGATCCGGACAGGCTGGCCATCGATTCGAATTTCGCCCCCGGCAAGGCGGGATACGCCGAATATGCACCGCACCAATTCCGTCCGACCGGCGCCGACAAGCCCTGCCAATCCTACGATCTCGCCGGGGTACAGCTTGAGCGATACCCCTTTGACCCCCCGATTGTCGCTGACCTGATCGAGCTCCAAGACGGGCTTCCGACGAACACGAGCATCCGGCGGTTGGATGCTGCGCTGGAAGAGATCCTTGATTTCCCGCCCGACCATCAGCTTGACCAGATGGTCCGGGTTCGTCTCCCCGATCGGCCCGCTTGCCACCCACCGTCCGTCGCGCAGGACGGAGTACCGGTCCGAGATCCGGAAGATTTCATCCATGCGGTGGGAGATGTAGACGATGGCGACGCCTTTTCGCTTCAGATTATCGATGATCGCGAACAGCTTCTGGATTTCCTTATCCGTCAAAGAGGCGGTCGGTTCATCCATAATCAGCACTTCCGATCGGAACGACAAGGCGCGCGCGATTTCAACCATCTGCTGCTCCGCGATGCTGAGGCTGGACACATACGCTCGGGGATTCAGGTTCGATCCGATGGAATCGAGAATACGCGCCGCTTTCTCGTAAATCTCCGGCCAATGGACAAGCCCAAGCCGATTCTTCGGGAACGTCGTCCCCATGAAAATATTTTCGCCGATGGTTAAGTTGGCCGAGAGACTAATCTCCTGATGGATGACGCTGATGCCTCGGTCTCGGGCTTCCATCGGATTGTGCCAGTTGACCGCCTTCCCCATGTAATGGATCGTACCGGAATCCGGTCGGTGAACGCCGGCCATGATTTTCATCAGCGTCGACTTGCCGGCTCCGTTCTCGCCCATCAACGCGTGAACTTCTCCCTTGTACAGCTCGATCTGCACGCCATGGAGAACCTGAACGCCGGAGAAAGACTTATTGACCGCTTCCATCCGCATCACGGGCCCATCATATCCGTCATTGTGTACTGCAGCTGCAGCGTTCTCCTGTACCATGACCCGGGTTACCAGCCCTTATATGAGTCGACGTTATCTTGCGTAATCAATTCCGTCGGGATGAGCACCTGCGGTTCGACTTTCTCGCCTTTAAGCACCTTCATGGCCAGCTCGACGCCTTGAATGGCCATCTGGTTCGGGAACTGGGCGGAGGTGGCGGCATAACTTTTCTTCTCCTTCAACGCATCCGATGCGCTTGGCGCGCCATCCACGCCGACAATGAAAAATTCCTCCGATCGGCCGGCTTGCTCCTGGGCAATTTTCACGCCAACGCCTTCCTCGTCATTAATGCAAAATACCGCATCGATTTGCTTATTGGCCTGAAGCACATTCTCCATCAAGGTTAGCGTTTTCTCGCGATTGCCTTCACCGTTCTGATTGGCGATGACTTTAATATCCGGGTAGTTGGCGAGCACTTCGTTGAACCCCTTGATCCGGTCGATCACCGCGGATACCGGCGGACCGTCGATGAGCACGAGATTCCCTTTGCCATTCAACCGCTTCGCCAAGTATTCGCCGGCTAGCCGGCCTGCTTGTACGTTATCGGACATGACCACCGAATCGATCCCGCCTTCCGCGCTGCCATCCAGCGCCACGACCGGAATGCCGGCTGCTTTGGCCTGCTGAACGGCTGCCGCGATCCCTTTGGAATCGAACGGGCTAAGCAGGATGAGATCGACCTTCTGCGTGATGAAATCCTCGAATTGCTGCGTTTGTTTGGCCAGATCCTGATCCGCGCTGACCACGGTCACTTCCGCGTTATATTTTGCCGCGACTTCTTTGGCCCCTTTGGACATGGCCACGAAGAACGGATTGCCCAGCGTAGGCACGGTCAAGCCGATCTTCAGCTTCTTGTCCGATTGGTTATCATCGGGCTTGGCCGACTTGGCATTCCCCTGCTTATTGTCCGATGCGGCGGACGCGCTGCCTGATTCGCCGTTGTTGGAATTTCCCGTGGAGCAGGCAGTAACGACCAACAGGAGCGAGAGGATCAGAACGGAGCATAATTTATAGGATTTCATGGCATAACCTCCGGAAGTTTATGAATAATAGCCGTGCAGCGGCGAAGCTGCTCTTGATTCTCAAATCGATTTCGAAGACAATAGAAATAGACTTGCTTTGCCGTTAACCTATCCGGTTATGCAGGCATGTCAAACAGACGGGTGTAACAACTGGGCTCTAACCATTGCCGTGGGGTAGCCGTTGTTTACACTCGTTTCCCTTTGTGAAGACCGATTGCTTGCAGACCTCATCCCTTTCTACCGAACCCATTCTTCTTGCATTTTCCCTCTGGGCATTCCCCCTCTCCATGATAGATACGATTACGCAATGAATGAGACCGCTAGTAAAGCCGCACTGTCGAACACTAGGATTTCCTCCCTCTTTCCATGTCCACAACCTGGACTTCTACACCTTTATCCTCGATCTCCTTGAGACGCTCATCCGGTGCTTGATCATCGGTTATCAACAAATCGATGTCCTTCATCGATGCAAACTTGACGAGATGCACATCGCCGACCTTGGACGAATCGGCCAGCAGGATCGTCTTGTTCGCGCATGCGATCATTTTGCGCTTAATGCTCGCTTCATCTACGTTCGGCGTGCTGAGCCCTTCATCCGGATGAATGGCATTCGTGCCGATGAACGCCTTATCGACATGCAGCTGATTCAGGATTTGCTCGGCGAACGGTCCCACCAACGACAGAATGCCTTTGCGCAGCGAGCCGCCAACGAGAATAAGGTCGATCCCGTCGGCCGATTCAAGCTCTTGGGCGATTGGAATGCCATTGGTGATGACCGTCAGCTTCCGAAAGCGCTTTAATTCCATCGCGAGGTAGAGCATCGTCGTTCCCGAATCGAGCAGGATGACATCATTCTCGTGAATCTGTTCGACCGCCATTTTGGCAATCATGCGCTTCCGTTCGCTGTTGTTGATCTCTTTCTCCATGAAGGTCGGTTCGAAATTCACGTTCTGCAGCGGGACGGCTCCTCCATGCGTGCGTTTGAGCAGATTCTGGTCTTCGAGCTCCTTCAGATCTCTGCGAATGGTCGAATCCGAAACCTGGAGAATCTGATTGAGTCCCTGCACGTCCACGCGCTGATGTTCCTTGAGCAGCTCCAAAATGCGGCGTTTGCGTTCCACTTCGTACATAAAGGTCATCTCCTGTGCAGCTTTTGTGACAAGGCTGTTGAAGCGTATGGTTTACGCCTATAGTCTAGCGCCCGGATAGCAGGTTGACAAGCGTTTGCCGATCGCATATGGACAAAAGACACCTCTCGCGCACAGGTGTCTTCGCCATGATGTCTGCAATCTGTTTATTTCCCTATGCGGTCCGCAAAATCTTGAAGCGCCGCTCGAACCTCCGATGCCGTGCCAAGATCGAGCACTTGATCCGCAAGCGCTCGGCATGCATCGCGGCTTACCTGCGTAATGACCCGCTTCACGCGATTCATCGCCGAAGCCGACATGCTCCACTCGTGCAGACCAAGGCCGACGAGCAGCGGAGCCGCCAACGGATCGCCGGCCATGCTGCCGCACATCCCCGTCCACTTGCCGTGCGCTTCCGAAGCCTCGATGACGCGTCGAATCAATTGGAGAACTGCGGGATGGAAATAATCGTACAGATCGGCAACCTTCTCGTTCATCCGGTCGACCGCGAGCGTGTACTGAACGAGATCGTTCGTGCCAATGCTGAAGAAATCGACCTCTCGCGCAAAACGGTCCGCCATCAGCGCGGCAGACGGAATCTCCACCATGATGCCGATCTCCACCCGATCCGATACTTGCACCCCTTCTTGCTCAAGCTGATGGCGCGCCTCGGCGACAAGCGCTCGGGCGGCCTGCCACTCTTGCAAGCCGGAAATCATCGGGAACATAATCTTGACGGGTCCATGGGCGCTTGCCCGCAAGATCGCGCGCAGCTGCGTAAGAAGAAGCTGGCGTTCATCCAGGCATAGGCGTATCGCCCGGTAGCCGAGGAACGGATTCATCTCTTTGGGCAAATCCAGATAAGGAAGCTCTTTGTCGCCTCCGATATCGAGCGTACGGATAACGACGGGACGTCCCGCCATTGCCTCCACCGCTGCGCGGTATGCCTCGTATTGGGAATGCTCATCGGGCATCTGGCTCCGGCTCATGAAGAGAAACTCGGTACGGTACAACCCGATGGCCTCCGCGCCTTGTTCGACCAGTCCCCGCGCTTCCTCGGGCGTTCCGATGTTCGCCGCGATTTCGTAGCGGTGCCCGTCGGACGTGATCGCCGGGCGAGAAGCGAATGACGTCAAACCAAGCTGGTCTTCTTCTTGTCTTGTGATCGCCGCCAAGTAGCTCTCGAGGGTCATCTCGCCCGGATGGATGACGATCTCGCCGGTTGCCCCGTCCAGGGCAAGCAGATCGCCGGTCCGGATCTCGTCAACGGCGACGCCGGCGCCGAGCACGGCTGCGATTCCAAGCGAATTGGCCAATATCGCGGTATGCGAGGTCTGCCCGCCGGTACGGGTGACAAACCCGCGCACGAGTCTCCGGTCCAGCTGCACCGTATCCGAGGGAGTCAGATCATCCGCGACCAGAATGACTTCCTCCCGGATGTCGCTCAGCCGGCCGCCGCCGCCTTTAATATGAAGCAGCAGCCTGCTGCCGATATCCCGCACATCGGCTGCGCGCTCCTGCATGTACTCGCTCGCCATTCGCTCGAATACCGCCGCCGTCTTGGTGACAACCTCACTGACCGCCGTCTCCGCCGCCCAATGTTCATGCACGATGGCTTTCTCCATCGGCGGGTAGAAGGACGGGTCGTTCAGCATGCTGATCTGCCCTTTCAGAATAACCGCCTTCTCTTCGCCCAGCGTGCTTGCCGCGTGCTGAACCAATTGCTCCAGATCCTCCAGGCTGCGCTGTTTGGCTGCGCGAAGCCGCGCAAGCTCCGCTTCGTGCTCATCGGTCCTCAGCCTCTGCGCATCCTCGATGCGTACCGGCGTGTAGACGTAAGCTCTGCCGACCCGCGCGCCTTGCGACACGCCGATTCCCCGATATACCATTTCCCCAGTCATTGCACGTTTCTCCTCCTTAAAGCGCCATGCCGCCTGCTAGCTTTCTCCGAACCCGCTATCCGCCAGCTCCTTCAGCGCTTGCAGCGCGGCCTCCTCATCCGGACCGCTGGCCGCGATCGTAATTTCGGCTCCCTTGGACAGTCCAAGCGTCATCAGCCCCAGAATGCTCTTGCCGTCTACGGTTATCGCAGTCCCCTTCACGGTAACCGTAACGTTCGAGACGTACCTTCCCGCCGTCTCCGTGAACAACTGCGCAGGGCGGATATGGAAGCCGCTCTCGTTATGAATGATCATATCGCGTGTAACCATCGTGATGTCCTCCGTTTCTTCCTATTCAAATCGCGCTCAACAAATCGATCAGCTCGCTCGAATCCTCGACCGCAAGCAACCGCTCGCGGAATTGCTCGTCGATCAGCTTGCGCGAAATCGCGATCAAAATCTGCAAATGCTCATTGCCCGCCGCTGCCTCCGGCACCGCAATCATGAATACGGACGACACCGGCTGCCCATCCAGCGAATCCCAGTCAACCGGATTCGCGAGCTTGGCGAAGGCAAGCGCAGGCTTCGCGACGCCGGCGGATTTGCCGTGCGGAATCGCCACCTGGAAGCCGATTCCCGTCGAACTCGTCGCCTCCCGGGCGTTCAATGCAGCCATGTAGGCCGACTGGTCATGGACAGCCCCGCTTGCGGCGAGCGCTCCCGCAAGCTCCTCCATAACGGAAGCTTTGTCGCTTGCAGCCAATGGAATCAAGATGGAACGTTCGTGAAGCAATTCTTTTATATTCATAGGTAATCGTCCTCCCAAAGGTTATAAATTATACCAACGGTTTCTTCAAAATTTTCAGCATGAACGCGGTTACAACCGTGCCGATGGCAATGGACAAGGCGTACAAGCCGACATGAGTGACGGCGTGAGGGATTGCGAGAACGAAGATGCCTCCGTGCGGAGCTTGCAAGGCGGTATTAAAGGCCATCGCGAGCGCGCCGGTTACGGCTGACCCCGTTACGATCGATGGAATAATGCGAAGCGGGTCGCTAGCGGCGAACGGAATCGCGCCTTCCGTGATGAACGAGATGCCAAGGACGAAAGCCGACTTCCCGGCGTCCTTCTCCTCTTGCGTGAACTTCTTCGAAGCAATCAAGGTGCCAAGCCACAAGCCGAGCGGCGGCGTCATCCCGGCAGCCATAACGGCCGCCATCGGGCCGTACACTTGACTGGCAAGTAGTCCCACGGCGAACGTATAGGCTGCCTTGTTGACCGGGCCTCCCATATCGAAAGCCATCATGGCGCCAAGCAGCAGGCCGAGCAGCGCCGCATTCGTCTGACCGATGGACGTCAGCCACTGGGCTAAGCTATCCATAATGTATTTGACCGGCTCGCCGATGACGTAGATCATCAGTAAGCCCGTGATCGCCGAGGCAAGCAGCGGAATGATCAGAATCGGCTTCAGCCCCTCGAAATTGCGCGGCAGCTTAATCCACTTCTTCAAATAATAAGCCGTGTATCCTGCGAGGAAGCCTGCCAGAATGCCGCCAAGGAAACCAGCCCCCAGTTGGGATGCGAGCATGCCCCCGATTAATCCTGGCGCAAGTCCCGGTTTCTCCGCGATCGAGAAGGCGATGAATCCGGCCAGAATCGGCACCATCAGCGCGAATGCCGCCCCGCCGCCGATTTTCATCAGCGCGGCTGCCAGCGTCCCTTCCACCTCGAAGGCCTTGATGCCAAAGGTAAAGGACAGCGCGATCAGCAATCCGCCCGCGACAACGAGGGGCAGCATGGCCGACACGCCGGTCATCAAATGCTTGTAGAATCCGCTGCGGCCTTTGCTTCGCGCCTCTTTGGACTTGGCGACCTGTTCCCGGAAGTCGGCGGGCGACGCGGCTTCCTTCGCAAGCGCCTCATCGAGCAATCCGCCCGGATTGCGGATCGCCTGCGCGACGCCGACGCGTACGACGGGCTTGCCGGCGAATCGGGATTCGAGGACGTCGGTATCCGCCGCGACGATGATCGCATGCGCTTCGGCAATCTCCTGCTCGCTTAATTCATTCTCGACGCCTACGGCTCCGCGAGTCTCCACTTTCAGCTCAATCTGTCTTTCTCTAGCCGTCTTGAGCAGGGACTCAGCCGCCATGTAGGTGTGGGCGACGCCCGTCGGACAAGCGGTAACTGCCAATATCTTCTTCACCGTGATTTCCCCCTAAGGAATGATGATAATAACCTGGCGTTACAGATGAGTGACTTCAACCGCATCCAGCTTCAAGCTCACCTCCGTAAGCGTACACACTTCAGTGCCGGGTTTGGATGCCGTAATGGAGCCTGCCGCCGTCATCCAACGGACCATCTCCTCGACCGGCATCCCCTCCGCTAAACAGTGTGCCATCGCGGCGACCATCGAATCACCGGCTCCCACCGTGCTTATCGGTGTAATCGGGAACGGCCGGGCTCGGAAAGTCCCTTCCCGCATCGCGACGATCGCTCCCTCCGCGCCCATCGAGACCACGACGCATGGGATGCCTTGCGCATGGATACTCCGAGCCGCATGCACGATCGCTTCGTCGGTCGGGAGCCGCTTCCCTACTAAGGCCTCCAGCTCTTGCAAATTCGGTTTGATCGCGAAAGGCCTTGCTTCGATCCCAGCAGCAAGCGCTTCGCCATCTGCATCCAGAATGGTGCGAACCCCATACTTCCCCGCAATTACAATCAGGGTGCGATAGAAGTCCTGCGGCAAGCCCGGCGGCAAGCTTCCTCCCAGCACGAGCAGCGAGGTCGCCTTCATCTCGGCTTCGAACGCCCGGATAAAGTCCTGTACGACCGAGTCGCTCGGCTGCTGCCCGATCTCATTCAGCTCGGTCGTCTGCTTCGTCGCTTCATCCACGACTTTCAAATTCGTCCTGACGTTGCCCGCCGTCTGAAAAAACCGGGAATGGATGTTCAAGTCATCCAGCATCTGCATGAGGACGCGGCCTTCCACGCCTGCCTGGAATCCCCAAGCGACCGCGGATGCCCCGAATTGAACCAGCACCTTGGCCACGTTGATTCCCTTGCCGCCCGGATCCATGCGAACATGCTTGATTCGGTTGAGTCCCGCGACGGTAAGACGGTCCACCGTAATCGTCTTGTCGATTGCGGGATTCAAGGTTACAGTCACGATTTGCTTCATAGGCGTCTTTCCTTTTCGTATTGAATGATTAGTTTTGCTCATTACTGGATAATACTTGATGTTTTTGATTATATATGACCGTTTTTTGTTTGTAAAGCGTTTACATAATAAAATTTCAAGCGAATACGGTCATTTTAGTTCACATATAATCACCGTGGAATTTCTCGATTACCATATCTGATCACAATCGATCACAAAAAAAGCGACCGCGGAGTTTTCCGCGATCGCTATCCTATCCGCTTCTTCATTCGACTGTCCCGGACGAGTTCAGGGGATGGCCGGACTTCTACAATGCCGTAATATGGCAGGCATCCTTCACAAGTAAATCTCTTTGCCGGTCTCGGCGGATTGGTAGATTGCCTCCAAGATTTGCGTTACCGCATAAGCCTGTTCAGGCAAGACAAGCGGATCGGTGTCATGAATAATACACTCCAGCCACTGCTTGGCTTCTCTTGTGCCCGGATCGTCGCCTTTCGGTCCGAAGTAAGCGATGCCAGGTCCGGCCATCGGTTTCATCTCGGCGAGCTTGCCGAACTGTACGCTGTTGAATACGACTTCACCCTTATAATCCGCGGTCTGCTTCATCTCCGCCCCGCCAGCCGTACCGTAGAGCGAAGCTTTCGCTTCCTTCACGTCGGTCGTGTTGAGCGCCCAAGCGCTTTCCAGGAAAATGGTTGCGCCATTCTCCATCTTGATCAGTCCGAACGCCGAGTCCTCCACGTTGAACGTCTCCGGATCCCAAGGACCGAACATGTTGCCTTCCGGTTTATCTTTCAACTTGTAGTATACCGATCCCGACACCGATACCGGCTTGTAGTTGTCCATGAACCATAGCGCAAGGTCAAGCGCATGCGTGCCGATATCGATCAAGCATCCGCCACCCTGCTGCTCCTTGTCGGCAAATACACCCCATGTCGGAACCGCTCGCCTGCGAACCGCATGGGCTTTGGCCATGTAAACTTCGCCAAGCGCGCCTTCCCGGCATGCCCGAAACATCGTTTGGGAGTCGTCGTTAAACCGGTTTTGATAACCGATCGTCAATTTCTTCCCGGTCCGCTTCGCCGCATCGAGCATGTTGCGGGCTTCCGCCGAATTGATCGCCATCGGCTTCTCGCACATGACGTGTTTGCCCGCTTCCAGGGCATCGACCGTAATAAACGAGTGCTGCAGATTCGGCGTCAACACATGAACGACGTCGATGGACTCCTCCTTCAGCAGTTCCCGGTAATCCGTGTACACAGCCGCGTTTTCCGAGCCGAATTCTTGTGCCGCCTTAGCTGCTTTCTCCGGAACGATATCGCAAAAGGCGACCATCTCCGCCAGCTCCGCGTTATTCGCAAGCGACGGCATATGTTTCTGGAAGGCGATGCCGCCGCACCCGATAATGCCGACTTTCAACTTGTCGTTCGTCACAATCATCCACGCTCCTCGGTTTACGAATTTGGTCTCGAATGAAGGTCTCTTCTTACAGGTACTGCCGAAGTACGTTCAAGTCATTCCGGATACTGCCGAACTTGTCGGCCGACTTGCCCTCATTCTCGACCAGCGCGTAGCGGACATGCCCCATCGCTTTAATCCGTTCATAGGCGGATGCGAAGTCGAATTGTCCTGTTCCGAGATCGACGAAGTCCGTCTCGGCTATATATTTGCGGTACGCTTCGAAGATCGGCAGCGCTTCGTCTCCATGTTGCCGGATCGCTTCGAAGAGATTGGCCGGACCGGCCAGCTGCTTGTTCAGATCCTTCTGATGGACCATATCGCAGCGGCCGCCGAACTTCTCGAGCACGGCGATCGGATCAAGCCCTGCCCGGATGACCCACACCATGTCGATTTCGAATTTCAGGCTGGCCGGATCGGTATTGTCCGCAAGCAGGTCGAACAGCGTCGCATCGCCGTCCGGTCTAAATTCATGGGCATGATTATGGACATATAGGTTGAAGCCGCCATCTTGCAGCCGTCTTCCGAGGATGCCCAGCTGCTCGGACAATCGCAGCGTGCTCTCCCGGTCTTGCACCCACACCGACGGCAGTACGATCGATTCGCAGCCCAAGGTTTCATAGTACGTCATGACTTCATCCCAATCATGGTCGAGTAAGCCCTGACCCGGACTTGGCCCTTCATGGACGGCGATCGCCCGGAGTCCCAGCTGCTGCAGCTTGCCGTGGACCGCTTCCGCGGGATAATCATCCCGCAGGCGCGTTCCTTTCCGCATATTAAAACTAATCAGCTCCAGGTTCTCATAACCCGCTTCCGCAAGCTTCTCCAAGGTGCCGAAATAATCGGCTCCCAACTGTTCATGAACGGAGTATACATTGATACCGGCTAGCATGCTCATTCCGTACCACTCCTCTTTGGAATCATGATTCGCTTACGGATTGCTTATTGATTGCTTTTCGCCCACTCATCCAGCTGCTTTTGCTTCTCGGCGATCATTTTCTCGATGCCGGCCGACTTCAGTTTACTGATGAATTCCGGCAAATATTTGGCAGGATCCAACGTGCCGGTCTCCAGCCCGATCTTATACTGCTCTTTGACGCCTTGAACGGCGGCAGCTTCCGTCTTGACCGGATCGACTGTGAAGCTGAATCCCATGGCCTTCGATTTCTTCGCCGATTTGTTGAACTCATCCTGCAGCTTCCACACATTCGGGTCGTCTCCGTCCCATACGTGCGAGAGGAATTGGTTGCCCCACATCCAGCCGTGCGTCGGCGCATACGTCGCATTGGAAGAATCCACGCCGCTCGGATAGCCGATGATCCCATCCGTCTTTTTGACATAATGCTTGCCTTCGATCCCGTAATCGATCAAATTGACCAAGTCTTTGTCCGAGTACAAGAGGTTCAGGAACATCATCGCTCTTTCCGGATTCCCCGAGTTTTTGGCAATGCTGAACATGACGTTGGAAATCGAAGACGTCGTCGCGACCGGAGGCAGAAGCCTGACCGCAACCATCGGCGTGCCGGTCATGATGGATTCTTTGTTCTCATAGCCTGGCTTCATATGTACGACGAAGGAGAACGCTTTGCCCGCTTTGACCAGTTGCTCCGAAGGGGTCTGATTGGTTGAAATGTCTTTGGGAATATAGCCCGCCATATACCACTTGCGGACCATGTTCACCAGATCCGCATACTGCTCGGACTCGTACCAGTTGACAACCTTGAGACCATTATCGAAGCCGGGCAATACGCCGTTCTCGTCATTGAGCGGATCGACAAGCCCTGGCGTAATGGATGAGATGATGGAACCGCTCGTTCCTTCCGGCAGAATCGCCGCCATCATCGGTTCTTTTTCTTTAATTACATTGAAGACGGCATCCAAATCCGCATACGTTTTGATCGTACTCAAATCGATCTTGTACTTGTCCACCAGATCCTTGCGCATCAGAACGCCATAATCAGCCGCCCAGTCGCGTACGCTTGGCACCCCGTAGATCTTGCCGCTTGTCGTTGCCGCTTTCAGAATATCCGGACCTACGACGGTTTTAATATCCGGGCCGTATTCCTCCAGCAGATCGTCGAGCGGAAGCAGCTGGCCTTTCGCCGCTTGCGTGCCGTAGCTAAGACCCGTTGAGGTGACGAGCAGGTCCAGCTTCTCGTTGCCTGCTAGCATCAGGTTCATTTGCTGCTGCCAAGCCCCGATATCGATCGGCATGAATTTGATGGTCGTGTTGATCTTGGCCTGCGTCAGTTTGTTCACTTCAGCCGCGACCGCCGCCAAATCCTTCGTATTGCCAATATTCCAGTAAGCGACCGTTAGTTCATAAGGATCCAGCTTTGAGGATTCATTCCCGCTCTTGTTCGCCGTGTCGGTAACTGCCGCCTTATTGCCGCCGTTACTCCCCCCACCGTTATCCCCTGCGCCGTTATTCCCTCCATTGGCATTGCCGCTGCAGGCAGCAAGCAGAAGGGTAAGCGCCAATGGTACCGCCAATACCGATGAAGACCGTTTGAACTTCGCTTTCATCTCACAACCCCCTGAACGTTTTTTCGAATTCGCCGGACTTCACTCGCGCCACGCCGCTCATGAACGTTGGTGCTCCTATGCTAACCGGCCGATTGGCCGGATGTGGCCCTACCCTTTGACCGCGCCAATGACAAGCCCTTTGACGAAATACTTTTGGAAAAACGGGTACGCGCAGAGCAAAGGAACGACGCCGATGACCGCCATTGCCATTCGGATCGACTCCATCGGAATATTAGCCGACTGCGCGACATCCGTCGATGCCATATTGGCATTGCTTTGCAGGAATTGCGCGTTCAGCAGAATCCGGTTCAGCAGGTTCTGCAGGCTGAACAGCTTGCTGTCGGTGATGTAGATCAGTCCGTTGAACCAATCGTTCCAATACCCGATGGTTTGCATCATGCCGATCGTCGCCAGAATCGGAAGCGACAGCGGAAGCACGATGCGATAGAAGATTTTGAACTCCCCCGCCCCGTCGATCGAAGCGGACTCGATGACCTGTACCGGAATGGAGTTCATGAAGAACGTCCGCATGATGAGGATATAGAAGCCATTGGTAAGCAGCCCCGGTATGATTAACGCGATGAGGGTGTTTTTGATATCGAACACTTGGGTGTAGATGAGGTAGGTAGGAACCAGCCCGCCGTTGAACAGCATGGTGAAGAACACATAGAAGGAAAGCTGTTTGCGAAACGGCATATCCTTCCTGGACATCGGATAGGACAGCATGGCCGATATCGACAACCCCGCGAAGGTGCCCACCACGGTTACGAGAATCGTGAGGCCGTAGGCGCGGGAAATATTGGCGGCATCATTCCATAGAAATTGGTAGGCTTCCAAACTCACCTTGCTGGGGAAGAACGAATACCCGTCCTTCAGAATCGCCATTTCGTCGGTAAAGGATGCGGTTACGAGCAGAACGAACGGCAAGATGCACATACATACCAGCAAGAAGAAGAAGAGATGGACACCCCACTGAAACAACTGCTGCTTCATCGTCGGCTTCAATTGAAATCCCTCCTAGAACAACGCATTGTCGCGGTCTCGTCGGCTCACCACATAGTTCGATACGAGAACAAGCAGAAAGCCTACAACGGATTGATATAACCCTGCTGCCGAGGACATGCCGATATCGCCCAAGTTCAGAAGCGCCCGGTACACGTACGTATCGATGACGTTCGTCGTGGGCTGCAGCGCGCCCGTATCCAGCGGAACCTGATAGAACAACCCGAAATCGGAGTAGAAAATACGGCCGATCGCAAGCAGCGTCATAATCGTAATGACCGGGGCGATGAGCGGAATCGTGATGCTCTTGATCTGCTGCCATTTGCTCGCGCCGTCAATGGTGGCGGCCTCGTAGTACTCGGGATCGATGCCGATGATCGCCGCCAAATAGATGACGCACAGATAACCGACGTTTTTCCATATATTCACGACCGTTAAGATGAATGGCCAATACTTCGGCTCGCTGTACCAGGTGATGGGCTCGAGGCCGAACGCAGGGAGCACCTGCTTGTTGATGAACCCGTTCTCGCCGCTGAGCAAGGCAAGTACGAGGTAGCCGACGATAACCATCGAGATCAGATAAGGAATCAGGATCACGCTTTGATAGAAGCGGGCAAAGAACTTCTTCTTGATTTCGTTCAGCAAAATCGCGACGCCGATCGCGATAACCAAATTTATGATAATGAAGGCCATGTTGTACAAAATCGTATTGCGGGTAATGAGCCAGGCGTCGGACGTCTTGAACAAATACTCGAAATTTTTGAACCCGATCCAATCGCTGGCCAGAATCCCTTTCGAAAAGTTGATGTCCTTAAAGGCGATGATCAGGCCAAACATCGGCAAGTAGTTGTTGATGAATAAATAGATCACGCCGGGTATGACCATGAGAAACAAGGGGGTGAATCGACTCCACTTTTTCCATTTCACTTTCGCGTTCGGTATTGCCGCCGCGTTCTCCTTCGCAGCCACGTTCGTCATGGTCTCCACCGTACATCTCCTCTCGTTCGATCTAATCCAATTATATTTTCGGGCCTTTGCTTGAACTAGGCTTCAGACCGACTTCCAAGTTGAACAATTCCGACTTTCTCCAATAAAAAAGCCCCCCGTCTTGGTCTGTTGTTTCCCCCTAAGCGTTGCGGGCAGACCATAGATTGACGATGGAGCGGCGTAAGCGCAATATTAGAGCACCAGCTGATTCGACTTTCGATAATCCTGCGGATTATACCCCGTTGCTTTCTTGAACATCTTCGAGAAATACGAGTAGTTGTTATACCCGACCTCGTAGGCGATATCGGTAATCGGACGGTCCGTCTTCACCAGCATCTCTTTGGCGCTATTGATCCTTTCCTGGAGCACATACTCCGAAATCGTAAGCCCCGTCTCTTTCTTGAAGATCCGAGTCAAGTAGTCCGGATTCAAGTTGACGTAGCCTGCGATATCTTCGCGCGATAGATCTTCATTCAAGTGCGCCGCAATATAGCCCTTCACTTTCAAGGCGACCGGCTGGCTCTCCTGGGCAGCATGCAAATGGCCGACCACCACGTCAATCAGCGTGTTCACCCATAGGGCGAGATCGTCGACAGAACGGGTAATCCCCTGCGCTTGTTTGGATAGCAGCATTTCGGAGAACACTTGATGCGCGCGAAGCCCTTTATCTTGAAGAACGTGGTGAATCATTTGCAGAAAATCCTCATAGAAGCCGCGAAGCAGCTTGGCATCCAGCCCCTCCACCTTTTTGATCCCATCCAAATAACGCGTGACTTCCTCCCGCAATTCTCTTTTGCACCCAAGCCTTAGCAGCTTGGCCCAGCCGTCCATCGTCGGCAGCGGAATCCTGTCGCTGCCCCGCCGCAGCTTGCTCATGAGCAAAACCTCGTTCGATCGGGTCACGTTCTGGGTTTCCATGACGGTTACCGATTCGTACATGGATAACATGTCTTCCAGCGGAGTCGGCATGCCGACATAACAGCACAAGTCGCAGAAGAAGTATCGGTTGCAGGCGTCGATATAGGCTCGCAAATCACCGGCCAGCTCGTCATAACCGGTGGCGCTTTTGAAGTCTCGCACGTTCAGAATCGCAAGCAGCGCTCCGCTTTTGACCTGAACCAGCAGCCCATCGTTTCTCTTGACCGTAGAGAGCTCCTCTAGCGAGTTGCGCAGGGCATATTCCATGATTTTTTCTTCGCGAAGCGTCAGCTCTTTATGCCACCTCTGCACGCTGATCATGACCATCAGAAAACGCATCGTATCGTCGTAAGGAATTTTTTGCTTGGCGAGCAGCTCCTGAATGTGATCCTTTCGGGACGGGATGGACCTGTGAAGCAAATCCTGCCAGAATCGTTCAATAAATATCGGATGGTGCATTTCCCACAAGTGGTAATAACGCTTGTACGTTTCCGCGAATTGCTGCTTTTCCTTTTCCTTCTGCACCTTGCCGATAGCTTTGCGAACCGTTCTTTCTAATTCTGTGAACCGGACCGGCTTGAGCATATAATCCAAGCTGCCCAGTTGAATCGCTTGCTGCGCGTATTTGAAATCGGCGTGACAGGTCAAGAAGAGGGATTCGGTCTCCGGCGAATGCTCATTGACCCATGCCAACAGCTGAAAACCGTCGCCTTCGGGCATCTCAATGTCGCAGATGAGAATATCGATCTTGTGCGCGGAGAAAATTTCCTTCGCTTGCCGGATATTATACGCCTCGTGAATGCCGGAGAATCCGAGCTCTTCCCACTGCACCCCCGCCCGGATTCCGCGCACGGCATGCACCTCATCGTCTACGATCAATAATTGCAGCAATACGTTGCCCTCCCTCAGTTGGCCTCTCGATTAATCGGTAATCGAACCTCTACAATGGCGCCTTGATTGTCGTCATTCGAGAATGCGATTTGCGCTTTATCCTGATAAAGGAGCCTCAATCTTCGCTGCACATTCCATATCCCGATATGGTCGCCTTCCTGGCTTCCCAACATTTTCCCCTTCTGCAGACGCGCTAGAACTTCCTCTGGAAAACCTCTTCCCGTGTCCCGGATCCGGATATGCGCCATATCGCCGCCGCCGTCTGCAACCGCGATGTGGATATGTACGCTGCGGTCCATGCTAACCGCATGTTTGATTGTATTTTCGACGAATGTCTGAATGACTAGAGGGGGGACCCGCCCATCCAGCAGATGGTCCGCAGACGCAAAATCGAACGTCAATTTGTCGGGAAACCGCATCTCTTGAATGCGCAAATAATTGAGCGTGTGCTGAATCTCATCCCGGAGTGCCACGAAGGTCAGATTACTGCGGAACATGAAGCGGAAATATTCGACCAGACAATGCGTCATTTCCTGGATCAACGCGTAATCCTTCACCTGTGCCAAATTATAAATAATATTTAAGGCGTTCAAAAAAAAGTGGGGGTTGATTTGCAGCTGTAAATGCTTCAGCTCGGCTTTCTGGTTGTTGAGCTGCTCTTCCATCACATTAATCTTCAATTCCTGAATCTGCGAAATCATCCGGTTGAATGTCTCTACCATGACATTGAATTCAAAGGCATAAGGACGATGCGCGACGCGAATGTCAAAATTGCCGTCTTCCGCTCTTCTCATCGCCATGATGATGCGATTAACCGGAATGAGGATATTTCTGCGAAGCAAATACAGGATGAATGGCAGCAGAACAAGCGCGCCGATGGAGATGAACGATACGATTCTGCGGAGGAACGGCAATTTCTCCAGAATGGTGCTGTCCGGTATGGCTGCGATCAGGCTGAAGCGTCCTCTTGCCGACTTCTCCCCGACGACCATGAACTTCTTATCCGTTCCGGTCAACTTGTAGTCCGCATCGGTATAGTCCAAATCGATGTGATTCGCATGAACGAAAGCTTGGTCCGCCATCGGTTCGAGCGCCGCCGTTGCCAAGAACGCTTTGCCGTTATCGCCCAATTGGAGCAGGTTCAGCGGCACCAGCAAATCCTTGGCATTGCCCCATGCGCCGATATATACGTTTCCATACTTGATCACGCGGGTTAAATTATAATCGCCCTCGATCTTTCGCACGAACCATTCCTTGAAAGTGACCTCCTGCGGATAACGATCTTGGAAAACGTGCATCAGATTGTTCTGAATCTCTTGCAAGTTCCCGAATTCAATCCGGTTATTGGCGACGACCATGAGATCTTCATTTGCCGGAGAGTAGATAAAAAACATGTCCATCAATTGATAACTTGGCAGATCCCCCCTCATCTTGTTATACAATTGAATACGCTCGAAGGAGTAGCGGTCGGGGTTTTGGTCTCTTGGCATTTCCAGGACGAGCAGTCCGGTCTCGAGCGAGGCGATGCTGTATAAATATTTGTCCACCTCTTCCAAGTTCCGATCGATCTGGCCCATGTACAGGCTGATCAAGTTTTTGTTGGATTGCGCGACCTGATTGCGGACGACCTGTATGGCATAGAGGTTGTTGTAAATCATGAATGCGATTACGGGAATGACTATAACGAAGAAACCAAAGATCAATTTAAACCGCAATGTCCTGAACAGGTTCCCATACCGCTTGCGCATGCCCGGCTTCTCCTTCCAAATTCACCCACTGTAAAGTACAGTATAATACCATTTCAGTGAATTGGAAGCGCCATCTTATCCTGCGGCGTATGCTCTTTATGAACAAAAACTAAACAGTCTTAGTCTGGTTATTGCCGAACTAAGGCTGTTTAACTTACTCGCCTACGTCGCGGTCGATGATACCATAAGGATGCGCCCTCACTTGCCTGCACAACAAAGCAAAACGTCCCCGCACCGAAGCTCCTTCGGTACAGGGACGTTACTTATTCGTTATCTGCTGCTTGGCTTGGCGTTATCGGCTACTTGCCCAGATTGGCGCTCCACGCCTCAATGAGTGCGTTAACGCTCCGGTTGAGCGTGGTCTTGGCTTGATCGGACACCTCTTGCTGCTTCTTCTCTTTATTCAGCTGCTTCAGCAAATTATCCAGATGCTTGATCCCCTGCTTCCAGTCCGGCTTCTTCTTGCCAACCGCATCGGATGCATGCTCAAGCTCCTTATCCAGCTGCTTCAGGGTCTTCTCGTCTACCTGTCCGGCAGACCCGAACCAATCCAGCAGCTGACCGATGGCAGCAGCGTTAATGGGGGCAGAGAGTACCATGAAATTGTCGTAGCTCGTTGCATTCGTGAATGTCCGCATGCCGACCTTGCCGTGCGTGAATGGATGGCCGCTGCGATCCGTATAGTCGATAACCGGCTTGCTCATATCATCGACGTACACTTGGATGCGGGCCCCCTGCGCGACGACCTTCACATGCTTCCATTCGCCCGTCTTCACCTCGAGCGGCGCCCCTGTTAGATAAGTCCAGCCGTAATTCAGCTTACCCAGATGAACGCCCTGTTTGTTCAGGTAGGCGACATAGCCTTGCACGAAGTCCGCATTGTTCTGACTCCGCTCCTTACCGTGAGCCGGGTTGCTCGCCCGCAGCAGAATGCCTCCGTCGCCGGAATCGCTAATCAGCTTGATATCGGACTCTACGCTGTAATCCGACCAATTGGCATCCCCGATCGTCGTCTTCGCGAAGCTGCCGACCGCTGCCTGATATTCGCCGGTATGAGCAACCTTCGGTTCGACCGGATTCTGATGAATCCGTATGCCTTGGAAGTCGAACTCGCCTTTCACGATCTCGACCTTCAAGGTATGTGCGCCTGCCGGGAGCGAGATGCCTTGCTTCGTTGTCGTCGCCCAGTCCTCCCAGGTGATGGAATTCGGAATATCGACTTCGCCGGTTAGATCGGTTGCATCGTCGAGCCACAGCCGGACCTTCGCGCCGTCCATCGATGTGGCGGTCACGAAATCGACGTTGTACACGCCGGCCTTGGCAACATCTACGTTGTAGGCCAGCCATTCGCCGGTTTGATTCCATCCCACATTGTAGCTGCCGCCCGCATTCCGACGGATGTCGACCGCATCATTCCGGTAGTCATTACCGATGTTGGCGGGAGTCAGATCATGGTAGCCCGTACCCTCGCCGCCTGCCTTATAGTCGGCGGCCTGGATAAATCCGGGCAGCGCGTGCGGCTTATCGAATTGGGTGAGCGACAGTCTCGTCATGTCGAATTCGCCTTTGACGATTTCGACCTTCAGCTCATGATCGCCGGCCGGAAGCAGGATGCCGGATTTCTTCGCCGACTTCCACTTATTCCAGTCGCCGGAAGCAGGGACGTCAAGCGCGCCCGTCAAATCCGTCGTGTCATCCAGCCATAGCCGAACTTGCGCATCCGTGAACGTCGTAGCTGCCCACAAGTCGAGATCATACAGCCCCTCTTCCGCGACGTTGATCTTGTACTTCAGCCATTCGCCGGTTTGATTCCAGCCTACGATCTGATCGCCGGATGGTGCGGAGCGAATGTCGACCTTATCGCTGCGGTATTTGCCCCCAATGTTCGCAGGCGTCAAATCATGGTAGCCTACGCCTTCGCCGCCAGGCTTGTAATGCTCGGCTTCAATGACGCCGGGTACGGGTATCGGCTGATCCATCCTCGTCAGCGCTATCCCCGCGAAGTCGAATTCTCCGCGAACCGTCTCGGCTTTCAGCGTATGCTTGCCTGCCGGAAGTACAACACCGGATTTGCGCACCACATTCCAGATGTTCCAGTCCCCGGTCTTCGGAATGTCCACGATGCCGGTCAGATCCGTCGTATCGTCGAGCCACAGCCGGATCTGACCGCCATCTTGCGTCGTAGCCACTTTGAATTCCGCGTTATAGGCTCCGGCTTCCGCTACGTCAACGTTAAACTTCAGCCATTCGCCCGTCTGGTTCCAGCCGACGTTGTAACCGCCGAATGTATGGGAGCGAATGTCGACCGAATCCCCCCGGTACTGGCCGCCGATGTTGTCGAGCGTATTCTCATGATAACCGACACCTTCGCCGCCGGAGATATAGTGGACCGTACCAATCGCGCCCGGGATCGGATGATAAGCGTCGTAAGGCTGCTCCTCCGCAGCCAAGTCGCTCTTCACGCTCCAGAAACCTTCATACCGCTGCCAGCCGTCATCCCGTCCATCATCGAAGTTATCATAGAGAACCGGAACGTCCGCGTGCTTGTGGAACGTCAGCTTATCCAGCGAAGTCGTGCCCGCTACGGCGGCGACCTTCAAGGTATGCACGCCTGCCGGCAGCTCTACCCCGCTCAGCTGAGCGGTTTGCCATCCGGCATCAGCAGCTTCAATGCCTCCTGCCAGCTCAACCTCGCCTAGCGGCTGTCCGCCATCCAGCATAAGCTGTACTTTGCTGCCCTGTGCTGCATCCGCATAAGAAAGATCGATATCGTACTTGCCTGATTCCGCGACGTTCAGCCGGAATTGCAGCCATTCGTCTTTCTCGAAAGCGGTAATATGCGAAGTGCCGTCGTCTGCCGTGCCCGTATCCACGCCGTCTCCGCGATAATCGCCGATCGTACCCGGCGTCTGGTCGTGATACCCGACCCCTTCGCCGCCTGACAGATAATGAACGGCCGCAACTTGCCCAGGAACCGGTCTCACAGCATCGAAATCGCTGCTGCCGTTCACATCGTTGCTGAATGCGGCATAGCCAAAATTCGCCTTCGCGTTCTCCGTGACGTAACCGATGCTGCCGCCGCCAAGCATTACGCTGCGCGTCTGCTTCAGCATGCCGTCGACGTAAATCTTGAATGTATCGCCTGCTTTCTCAACCCGGATATTGTGCAGCTTCGTATAATCGTACCCATCCGGCAGCGAGCTCGACTCCCATCCTAGATCGGCGCCGTTCACACGGAACTGCGTCTTGAGCGAATTGCTCGCCGGATCCAACAGCGCCGTGCCATAGTTATTCTCACCCTTGTAGGAGAACACGGCCCCGAGCTGCGAGCTGCCGGTATCGCCGGACTCTGCCAGCTGCAGGTTGAATTCTGCCGTATAGCTGCTTGCGGCCGTCGCCGTAGTCACCAGTCTGCTCGTACCGGCGGTTTGCTGCCGCAGCAGGCCGGAATCTACGGTCCAGCCGCCGCCGTCCGCATTCGTCCACGCCTGACCGAGATCCGCGCGATTGAACCGGTCCTCGAAAGCCGGCATCTCCGGATTCGGCTGCTCGGTTGCCGTCGGTCCGAGCACCGACATTTTATCCCCGTTGAACACAATCCGATCCATCCCCATATGGCGAAGAGGTCCGACAATGCCTGGTCCCTCGAGATTGTGGTAGATGATATAGCGGGCATCCAGATTCGGGCCAACGACGACCGTATTATGGCCAAGACCGACGGTCGGACCTTCCGTGCTGATCAGAATCGGGTTATCCGTATCGCGGACGAATCCCGTGATCGGATTATTGCTGACCGCGTAGTCGACCCGATAGCCTTTGCTGAATACATGGTTGCCGGTATACGTCATATAGTATTTGCCATCGCGCTTGAACAGCGTAGAGCCTTCCGTCCAACCTTTCATGTTGGCGCCTGTGTTGACGCTTGCGCCGATCGTCGTCGGCGTAGGCATCGGAGCGGCGAGTATGCCCGCGCTGTTCGCATGATAGAAATACCACTTGCCATCATCGTCGATGAAGACGTTGCCATCGATCGAATGGCCGAGATTGCCCGTCTGCACCGTGAACGGACCGGTCGGGCTCTCGCTGCGCAGCACGTAATGACCATTGCCGGCAGGAGAGGTATACATGTAGAAATAGCCGTTCCAATACACGACTTCAGGCGCGTAGGCCGCCTTCGTCACCGGATCGGTTGCGGCCAATCCGCCATAGCTCCAGTTGACAAGGTCCGGCGAGCTCCACACTTTGACCCCGATATCGGTATCTCTCGTGCTTACATACAAGTAATACGTTCCGTTAAACTTCAGCACGTACGGGTCGCCAAGTCCATATTGCCCCCATTCGTCCGGCAGCGTTGTCGGATTCTTATAAGCCAATGCCGCCTGAGGGGCAATTAAGAGCAGCGCGCACAGCATGGCCGCCATACTTCGTTTCAACATCAAACTGATCACCTCATCGGATTTTTTGAAGCGCTTACATTTGTGTCTGATCGTGCTGCTCTTCTCCTGACACATTGTCCGGACACTGCTGCCTCATCACCTCAATTCATTCCATTCATCTAATATATCGAGAGTATATCGGCGTTTCTTAGGCAAAGTCAACGATTTGTTTCAAAAATTCTGAATGATTCAATGATATTTTTGCATTTTTAGTTTTTAAAACAAAATTATTGTAATAAATAACACCTTCAAGACGCCTCGCCGTAAACAGCAATGGGCACCACAGGCCCTATAGCCCGTAACGCGCAAAAGTAGTCTAGTTTATCGTTTGATACCAATTTTTTTGTTTTTATATCAATTTTTCAACCTCTTTGCGGTCGGCTATTTCATTTTTGGATATTTATAGTAATATCTAGTTACAACAATTTAGGAGGTGTAATTATGAAAATGTTCAAAAAATCCATCCTTGCATCAGGCGCGCTGGCACTCGCGTTGAGCCTTCCCGTATCTGCGTTCGCCCAAGAATCGAAGCATGTGGATTTTGGGATTTGGAGAAATCAATGCGGGCCAAGCACTTATTATTCGGATGCGGAAGGTTATAGCGGCGTTGTGTATCTGTACGACGGCGGCGGCTGGCAATATAACGGCCCTTATGTTCCTGGTGCGATGTATTACTGTAAATTCGCAGGAACGGTATACAAGCAATAAGCAATTGCAGCTTCCGCTTTAAATATTCAACGATAAAAAGGCAGCCCTCTCAAGTCATGAACATGTCTTGCAGAGGGCTGGCTTTCTTATGCTTTTATACGAACGATGTTCACAACGTACTAAGCCGCAGTTCATAGAAATACTGAACGACCGGATGCTTTAACTTAATCTTCTCGCTCATGTTTACCATTCGTTTTCGTCCAACGCGTCGGTCAACCAAGGCCAGAATATTTAGCAAGATATCCTTGCTCTCTAAGCTCTCCTCAATCGGACGGGACAAAAATTGAGTAGCGACCGCCATAAAGTTGGATTTACTTAATGCAGACTGTGCGGACAAAAGCTCCTTTGCAAGTACTGCTATTATTCTACCTCTTGCAATGACTTGGAGACGTTCCTCCGGAACTAGTCCCTTGGTATCACTTCTGACCGACTCAATGTCTTCCTTGCTGATCGGAATTTGGATATGCGGGTCATTCTTAATTTCCTGCTCCGTCTGATACCATCTGATTGATGTCGTTGGATCATTCATATTCATGACGTTCTTTTTATCTACGGCAATATAACATAGTCCTGCTTTGTCGGGTAAATATCGGTAGCTGGTTGCCCGGTATTCGAACTTCCCCACTAACGCAGGACAAAGAAAACTCTCCAGTTGCTGCTTCAATTTGCTCCAGGACATGCCATCCTCCTATATTCACTACTTCGAGCTCTTATTATAGCGTCACGCTATTAACCATCATACAATAACCAACACCTCAATCCTAACTTGATTTTGCGAACAAGCACATAAAACAAATAGCGGCCGACCAAGACAAAACGTCTTAGACGGCCGCTATTATGATAGTGTAGATTCCGGACTAATCGTTTAAAGCCTGATAGCGATTTCGTTTGCTTAAGTAATGGGCAAACAGATAGATACAAATTTGTATCGGAACCGAATAGGTATGCCTCCAGTGTGGGGTGGTGTAAATTCCAAGCCAGTGAATCAAAGGCTCTGCAATATAGGCTGTGCCTAATGCAAACATAAGCGCTTTGGGAAAGGGGTGAGCTTCCGGCTTGATCTGCAGCAAGAAAATAACCGCTACCGGCATCAAGGTTAGATCCCAGGGGAGATACGTGGGCAGGATTGGCAATACGTTAAATCTGTAATGCCATAACCCCCATTGATCGCCTAGGACGTCGAAGGTCAGCGAAATCGTCATGATGGAAAAAGCAATGTATAAGAGCCCTGTCGCTGCTTTCTCTCTTCCTGAACAATAGCCATAAAACCCAAGGGAGAATGGAAAGAATGACGCCAAACCACCATAGGCCGGAAAATAAAACATATTCTCTCCAGATTCGTATCTTCTCCCCGATCACCTTCTCGGCATCAGCGTAGTTCTCATCAATTAATGCAATAATTTTCTCTTTATCCAAATCGCTCCCCCCATTGCCTTAGCTACGCCGATTCATGATCTATGGACTGACCTTCGATAAGTAAATGCTCGGAGCCAGGGAACGCAGCGGATCACCGCTAAATAGTTAAGCATATATTTCCATCCGGAACCCGTATTTATTCGCGAGTAATAAAGCCCCTCTGCCCGCAGACCCGCACGCTTCGGAATAAAACAAAACCGACTTCCATCCTTAGATGGAAATCGGTTTATTTACACCCGCAACCCCCTCCGAGCGTTAAAAGCCAACCCCAGGTGGGAGAGCGTGGAGATCTCATCAACACGCCTACATCAAGTTGAAGCCGCAAATTCTCCCGAATGTTGGCGTTGATAATCGCTTAACAGCTGCTGCATTTTTTCCACCGTGCCGTCCCGATGGGGAACGTGGATGGAGACCGTCAAGCTTGGGTCCTCCAAATATTGAAACGAAACATGATCGAAATTTAAGGTCCCGAGATTCGGACAACGAAGCGCCTTTGGGGCATCAATGGCGTCGAGAACCTCATGCGACTTCCAAAATTCCTGAAATTCCGGGCTAGTCTGACAGAGCGCCTCGAACTGTTCAGACCACCAAGGGTCGTCAACGTGACGCGCATACCCCGAATGGAAATGAGCGGCAATCCGACGCGCGTGCATCTCCCATTGATCTCCCTTGATATAGCGAAATCGGGGAGAGGTGAACGTCATCCAAACCAAATTTCGCTCCTTGTCCGACATGGCGGCGAGATCCCCGTTCAATGCGCAGTAGGCCGTATTCCAGGCGATGATGTTCATGCGTGCATCCATGACATTCGCCGGAGAAGTAGGTTGGCTATCCAAAAAACTTTGAAGCGCCTGGCTCCCCTTAGCAGATCCCCTCGTTTCTGTTAAGGGGAGTTGTTTGCGTGCAAGAAGAAAAAGGTGCTTGCGTTCCGATTCATCAAGTCTAAGCACAGTGGCTATTCGCTCAAGGACCTCGGCGGATACGTTGATAGGACGGCCTTGTTCCAAATAGGTATACCAATCCAATCCTACGTCCGCGAGCAGGGCAACCTCGCCGCGGCGAAGTCCGGGCGTGCGTCTGCGTCCGGATTCCGGCAATCCTACTTGTTTAGGGGTTAGCCGTTCCCGACGCGTGCGCAAAAAACGGGCTAATTCCTCATAACGGTCCAACTTGACCGACATGATCGCATCCCTCCTATCTAACGATCAAAGTAGGATTCCCAATCCTACGATAACCAGATCTCTTCCTAGCTTTGTCGAGTCCATATACACTAGCTTAAGTCATCCTTCGGGATGAACGCAACTGCAACCCATGAATGAACATTCTCAGCAGAAACCAAGGAGGACCTAAAGATGTATGAACATATCGTATTATTGAAACTTAAGCCTAATGTTCCGATTGACGAACAAGAAGAAGCAGTGAAGCAAGTCCAAGCCTTCAAGAACAAGATCCCGGGCATTGTAGACCTTAGCGTCGGGATTAACATTACAGAAGAAGTGGAGCATACGCAAGGCTATACGTTAGGCATTCGGGTATCCTTTGCGGACCGGCAGGCTTGCCGGGATTATATCCAGCATCCGCTGCATCAGAGCCTATTGCAGAGAGTCGGCCCCTTTGTGGAAGGGATCGCTGTCGTGGACTACCCGTTTTCTTGAGCGCATCTGAAGACGCGAAGGATTCGCAGACGCTGGACGATCTCATGCCGTGGTCACCGTAGATTCCGCTGACCTGCCGCGTGTTTCGAGCATAGCAAAGCCCGCACCCTGATGGTTAGGTGCGGGCTATTGACGCTTACTATGTATTTGTGTTATCCCTTGGGCGTGTGTTTGTCTTCGTTTGGGTTGCTACTTTGCGGTTTGCAATTATGCTTTTGGTCTGGCACTCGCCGTCTTACGATATTGCATACTTCACAACAAAGATAACAACAGCTATAACGATAGGTAACAACCAGGCCAATCGAGCACGCAGGGGCGAACCTGCCTCAGGCTGTCCATGCCCCGGCCCTTCCATTGGGTTCATTCTCCCCAGTAACCATCGACATGCGAAGAAAGCGGCAACCGAAGCTGCACCAGTTAGCAGTACCGCATAAAACGTTGGCCCCTGCTCTTCTGTCAGCCCTTGCAGCATCCATAGAACAGCCGGTAATGCATTCAAAGCGATCTGGCCTACAGCCACATAGTGCAGGAACAATCCCGGGTTATCGTGATGATGGCCGCCGTTCATGGTCATATAGGCGGTCAACAAGATGCCCGTAAAATAAGAAATTAGGAAAATCCAACCGGCATCCGTTTCTTTTAAGCGAAGGCGCACGATCCCGCTCCTTTCCGATGACGCATACCATGCGCAGCAAGCGCAACTCTAGCCAAAATAGCGAGATTGAGAGATTATCGCGGTCATCTAATCATTCCATATTCTTGTTACTTCTTCTAATTCCAAGTCCTCGAATTGCATTTTATAGATATCTGGTTTCTTTAATTGATTCAAGAACTCCAAGCCAAAAGCTGGATCAAAATGATTCATCATCAACGTCATGACAAGACCATGAGTCCCGATTGCGATTTTCTTCCCTCTGTGCTCTTTTAATACGGGTTTTAGAACTGAGATTGCTCGTTGCTGACAAGCAGCGTTAGACTCTCCACCCGGCAAGGTATAATTAGGGTCATTAAAACTCTCTCTGATACTAGACATTAACGCTGCATTCTCAATAATATCAGATGCAAAATGACGTTCTCTAAGATCTTCAAATACTTTAATATCTAACTTAAAGTGCTCGGCCAACCCCTCAACACTAAGAATTGCTCGAGTATAAGGGCTTGATATAATCATGTCTATTCCTTCGCCTATAAGTAACTTTGTTACTTTTTCGATATCGCTCTTTCCTTTTGGGGTAAGCCCTCTTGTTCTTTCATTTCCTTCATTGTAGGGTGATTCTCCATGCCTAACCATATAGATGATTGTCTTCATACAGACCTCCTTTAGACGCTTTCTTTTTACAGGTAAGCGTCTATACATTTTTTCATAATGATAAGGTAGTCTGTTATCGCCGTCCTCCTTATCATTCAATTTCCAATTATAACCTAATACGCTGAAGACAACGGTATTTTGCGGTAAACTGCCCTTTAATTCAACGACGAACGGCGACCGATCGAGTGGCCGGCCGCCGCATGTCATGATTGAGCTAACGTCTCCAGTTAGCTTAACAACTCACCAGAACTTACTTTTGCAAATAGCTCTTTGTAATGAATTAATCCAAAGTCTCTTTCAAGACCATTAACTCTACTCCAGAAGTCATCTTCATTAAAGCCAACAAAATCCTCCATAATGAAGAAGCCTAAATTATGAAAAGCATGTGCAATTCGAAATACTTGATTGTAGTTATTAGCGCTGAACTCACCACTGTTTTTGATATCCAGCAATGCTTGATAATTAAGGGCTAAGTAAGCTTTCCTTCTGCTTGCCTCCACCATTAACCACTCATTTCAAAAAGATTTTGTTAGTATTATTCGCACAGATGCTATTAACCTCCTCTAAATGGCATGAGATCATTAGCGTAATTTGCCCTTTAGCTTAATGAACAGGGAGCAGCGCCGCGGCGATCTGCTCCCTGTTTTGGTTGAACTATCGTTTCCCGTTTGTTCAAGGATAAAGTTATTTTTCATTCTCAAATTGGCTAAGTGTTTCTAAAAGCAAATCGATTCTATCTTCATAATCATCAATGGACTTTTTGATTTTATTTATCAGATTTTCTGGGATTCGAATATCCAATTGCTGCAGCAAATAGTTGGCCTCATGACGAACTTCAAAATTTCCGTTAATCACAAAATCGATTAATAACTCTAGATGGGATGAATAGTCAAATGGTCTCAAGGCATACAGCAAGGAGCCCCTGCTACCTAAAGTCTTTGGGTTCTTGAGTAGATCGATAATAGGTTCCACTGCTGCCGGATCTCTAATATCGCTTAAGGCCAAAGCTATTTCATTTCTAAGTATTTTGTTTTCCGTATTTTTTAGATGGTATATTAGGATTAAGGCAACTTCTTTATTATTGCATCGGCTTACCTCAGAAATCGCTGCAGATGCTTCGTCTTGACTACCGCTCACTAGAGCCTGTTCTAAATGCATAAGATCCATTTCATTTCCTCACACCTTAGATTTAATTACCATAATAATTCTACCATTCATTGGAACTATCCTGCCCGTTACTTCAATGAAAATGGGGGCAGCGCCGCGACGACCAGCCCCCTCGCTTTATTCAACTAACGTTCTCCGTTAGTCCAAAGATCCGATTCTTCCTTTCATTTCTTTTAGGGTTTTACGTCCCATCAACTTTATCGCATTTGTCCGAATGACAGGATTCTCTTCATAAGCTAACCACTCTGCAATTTCTATCGCGGCGAGTGTTTGAACATCATTGTGCTTACTTTTCATCATTATCTCTATAAAGTCAAAAATCCGTTTTAACACTGGGCTTTGCCAATCATATTTAAGTAGTTCTTCCATTGTTGGAACAACAACAAAACCAAAGACCACATATGGCAGATAGTCGTCGAACCACAAATGCGTATTTTCAGCGTAGAGTGGTTTTAGTTCAGGGATTGTATTTAAGAGTTCTTCTATAACAGTGGTGTACACCAATTCGTTTGCCAAATTCACATTCTCCTTTTCAAACAAATCTGCCCTTTAGTTGAACGGCGGCGGAATTCTAAATGGAATCCGCCGCCATGAATTAATAAAGCTCTCTCCGACGTTCGCCGCGGAGTTGTGCGTAAATGTGTGTGGTCGATGCCTTCTCATGACCGAGCATACCTTGGATAAAATCTAAGGGGGCACCGTTATCAAGGAGCTGGCATGCATAAGTATGTCGAAAGCGATGCGGGTATTCGTTCGCTTCAATTTCTCCCCGATTTGCAAGCCGTTTTAAGGCCCATCTAATCGTAGGTATGGCCATTCGTTTTCTTGGATGCGTATCAGTAATAAATAAGGCTTTGCAGGAGTCCTCACGGCTGGCCAGGTACTTCTTTAACCATACTTTGCACTCTGTCGTAAAGTAAACTTCTCTTTGCTTCGATCCCTTGCCGTTAACGATTGCTGAGCAGTTCTCCCAGTTCAGATCCTCGATGTTGATCTTCTCCAACTCTCCAACCCGGCAGCCGGTGCTGTAGAGAAACTCCAGCAGGATGGTGTTAGGTGATGTTGCTGGCATCTTTGAATCTACTTTATATTCCTTTCAAGATTTCTAGGAGCCTTCACGTATAGTGGTTACACCATCAAATCGTAATTTCTTTAAGTCAATATCTTTAACCCAAAAATAAACCCTTCCAGTATCATCCCAATCCATATTAGTACTGTCTTCCGAATCTATTTGAAGAAGAAGCCTCCACCCTTCGCCCATATGTTCACCCTGCACAGGATCATGATGCCCAAATAGTCTATTCATCCCTACATGGAATTCTGAAGTATGTCCTTCTTTATATTTATTTGAGAAATTTTCTTGGAATACTTTCCAGTACTTTTCGTTATCTTCATCACCCCAAGATAAGCCAAGCACTTCATTTACTTCGAAAGATTCCGAATCAGGAACAGTCCATTCAAGTCTTGGTGCAACTCTCGCACTAAAAAACTGCAATTCATTCGATAGTTCTTTAGGTGGTCGAGTTCTTACTAAGTTCTTGATTTCTCCGTCGTAAAATAAAACTTTAGAGGTCTCAGGATTATTGTCATAATCGCCTTCTTCATACGCCGCTTCAGGATTTGCTGTATAAAAAAAATAAATAATGCCTCGAGTTGGGTAGATGTCATTATCTGTCTGAATGATAGGCATTTCTTGCAAATTGATTTGCGCAATAAATGACATAGGGTACTGTTTCCAATAAGGCCATTCAATATTTGGCGGCAAATCAGGTTGGCCCCCTAATTTTGTTTGACCAACTTTTGACTTTTTCTCCGACTCTCTTTCTGTTATTAAGCGGATAGATGGCTTGATCATTCTTTGAAATGTTTCTGAATAATCTTCTAGTCCAGCTTCTCGAAACATAGATAATATGTCTGATTTTGCATCCATTACTGAGCTCACCTCTTCATTACCATTATTATTTGTGTATCTTTTGCCACATCCAGATAATATCAAACAAAATATTAATAGAAAGAATTGTATACGTTTCAACTAGTTGCTCCTTAAATTTGTCTTTATTGTCCCAGCAATTTCACCTAACTTCATTTTTACGAACTTCGTAAATTCTCCACAACTTAAGTTATTCGCAACTTAATTCCACTATCCTGCCCGATAACTTAGCGACAATGGAGCAGCTCCCGTAATGGGCAAACTGCTCCCGAATGCTCTGGAGGACTACCGTTCCCAGATATCTTTAACTCGAGCCCGGCTTCCTCGAGCGAGTCCCCAATAGCGAAGATAAGCGCGCTGAAATAAGCAACGAATGGCCTAATTATAGACCCGTGCTGCTAGGCACGATCATTCTCCCTTCAAATGTCAGGCCGCCCGGTATGCGTACCTCTTGCTAGTCCAATGCTGGAATCTTCACCGTCACGGTCGTCCCATGGCCGTATCGGCTTTCGATGTGGATCCCATACCCCTGTCCGAACAGCAGCCGGAGCCTGTTATGGATGTTGGTCAGTCCGATGCTGCTCTCCGATTGCCCGTCTGGCGCACGCTTCGGATACGCCATGGCCAGCTTCGCCTGAAGGGCGGCCAGTTCCTCCGGTTCCATTCCCTTCCCCGTATCCATAATGCGGAAGCATACATCCCCATTCGCATCCATGCTCCCGCTTATTTGGAGCCGCCCCCCTTGGTCCATCCGCTCCAGCCCGTGGTAGACGGAATTCTCCACGATCGGCTGGAGGATCATCTTGGGCGATCTCATCTCCAATAGCCGCTCATCGACATCCATGCCCACGGCGAATTTATTCTCATACCGAATGGAGATGATTTTCATATAAGCCTGAATACAATCCAGCTCTTCCCGGATCTGTACAAGCTCATCTTTCTTTATGCTGTAACGGAAAATCTTAGACATGCATGACGTCATCTGCGCGATCTCTCTGCTTCCGTATTCCAATCCGATGCTGCTGATACAATTGAGCGTATTATAGAGGAAGTGGGGATTGATCTGGCTCTGCAGAGCCGAGAACTCCGCCTGCCTCTGGCTCAGCTCGGATTCGTATAATCTAGCCTGGGTATTGAACATATCCCTGGCCATCTCCTCCATCTCATCCATCATCCGGTTGATATCGCGGGCCAGCGAGCCTACTTCATTCGTAGACCGGACTTTAATTCGGAAGCCCATGTCTCGTCTCCCCACCCGCTTCATATCCATCACGAGTCCCATGACCGGACGCATCAGATTATTCATGAAGAAGCTGCCGATCAGGATCAAGCTGACAATTATCCCGAACATCACGATCAGGCTGACCTTGCGCATCGGGCTCATGTCCGCTGTCAGTTCCTGCACCGGAATCATGCTCACCACCCGCCAACCGTCCGCTTGCTCCAGCCCTTTGACCTGGACAAGAACGGATTCCCCGTCGATGGTGGTTTTGACGCCTTTCTGCAAGGTGGCCTTATCCATCGACAGCACATCCCGGATCAAGGTGCCGCGGACATTCGAATTCGTGGACGCAATGACCTCATCCCGGCTATTGAGAATGTAAAGGATCGAGTTCGGCGTCAGCTCCGTATTCTCCACCAGCCCCTGCATTCTGTCCATATTCACCATCACGGTACAATAACCCGTAATTTGAGAGAAATAGACGCCCCCGATGGATTCCACGATCGGCTCTATATAGAAGAACTGTTGCGTGTCCGTGTTGTCGTCTTTGAACAGGGTGGTGAACATCCCCTTCTCCCGAAGCGAAGGATCATCCTTATAGGCTTGGATAAAGGTTTTATAACGAGTGAGATAAAAAACATCGGCGCTTGAAGACGTAAGACTCATGCCCCGAATGTCGTTAATCACAATGCCGTCCACATACGAATTAAAGGATCTCATATATTCCATGAGATCCAGTGCATAATTACCGCTATCGAACGCCCTTTTGTAATCATCCGCCACGACGGCGAATTCCTGAATCAGCTTGCTGTTGACCGCAATACTGGTGCTGGCCCTGATATCATAAAACACGGAATCAATCTTGCGGCGTGTCTGCTCAATCATCTGGTTGCTGAAATTGGCTGCCCTATTCTGGGTTAAATTCGAGAAGCTATAGAAGAAATAAACTTCCATGACGGCGAATAGAAGAATAGAGAACAGAAAGATCAGCCATAACTGATGTTTCAATTTCAGTTTGCTTGTCCGCATCGCCCGCCGCCCCGTTTCGATCAACTTTTTCTGAATTTGGCTGGCGTCATCCCGCAATGCTTCTTGAACACTTTATTGAAATAGTAATATTCCACGTACCCGGTCTTGATCGCAATTTCCTCAATCGACAATTGCGTTTGCTTCAGGAGCTTGCGGGCTTTTTTGATTCGGAGCTCCGATATATATTCGGAGAAGGTTTTGCCCAAATTTTTCTTGAACAATTGACAACAATAGACCTGATTGATGAAGAATTGGGCGGACAAATCCTTCAGATACAATTTCTGATCAAAGTGACCGTCGATGTAGGCGATCATCCGGTTAAAGCAAGACAGGATGTCCCCTTCCTGCATGGAGCGGCTGTTCCCTTCCCTGATGGAGGCGAGGACGTCGCGCAAAAAGCTGCACAGCGATTCAAAGTGTTCGAATCGGTCCTTGATCTCGGCATAATTCAGAAATTCCAGCTCCATATCCTTCAATTCCATCGCATAGGCGTTGGTTAGGATCCCGACTGCCTGATTCCACAAATGGACGACCTCGCACATGCCCAGACGGTGATCCCGGAAGTAGTCCTGCAGCCCATTCATATACGCATCGATGTCGTCGAATTGATTCTCCTGAATGATGCGATAGATCTCGTCAATACAGGGTTTCACCAGATGGAGCTTGGGCTCGTAGAGAACGGCGCCTGCAGTTGCATCTAGGAAAGCCTGCGAGGCGGACAGATCTGCTTCTTTAATCAGCTTGCTCATCTGGTTAAGCTGGCACCCGACGCTGCTGATGCCCACGGTATGGATGCCAGATTGGACGAGCGTATCCCAATGGCCTTCCAAACAAGCGCTATGCTCGGTCATCAGCACAATCAGCCTTTTGCTGGCTCCAGCTTCGACTTCCATTGCATAAACAGGCTTTCCCTCCAATGACAGCAGCTTCCCGAAATCCTTATGCTCCCCTTCGAAATGGATGGCAAGCACCCGGTAATAGTAGACCGCCGCATCGTCGGAATGCGGTAGAAAGCGCTTTAATTCCTTCTTATCCGAACAGGTCAGCGCATCCAGAAGGAGGTGATTGCGCGCGGTCCTTCGCTGGGAGAAGTGCATGGCCAACTTCGCCATGAACTCATCCGCCGCATCGATATCAAGCGGCTTCAGGAAATAATTCAATGCCCCGTGGCGCAGCGCTTCCTGCGCGTATTCGAATTCCGCATATCCGCTAACGATGACGAACTCAATGTCGGGGTCTTGTTCTTTGGCCCGCTTCATCAGATCCAGTCCGGATATGTCCGGCATCCGGATATCCGTAAACACCAAATCGGGCTTCGTTTCTTTTATCGCATCCCATGCTTTGTAAGCGCTTGTAAACTGTCCTGTGATTTCAAAACCATGCTTATCCCAGTCAAAGGCGTTGCGGATTCCTTTAATCGCCCACGACTCATCATCTACGATCATGACCTTGTACATGGGGTTCCTCCTGAACCTATGGATTTCTCCGAATATAGCAAAGCTGCCTTGGAATAGCAAAAGAAATACGGATAAACCATGGTGAAGCGCAATCGATGGCTTATCCGTATGCGATGGATTATCTCTTGTTGGCTATAATTTCTCTGTAATTCTTGATATTCTCATCTTGGACAGCCTTACCGCCGGCGTCCATATATTCTTTCACCAGCTTGTCGTACAAGGCGTCGAATTCTGCCGGCTTAGCCACGATAAGTCGATCCGTCATTTGTTTGTTCATATCGCCTAGCGTTTTGCCGTACTTGATATTCGCTTCGTTCGGGACGCCATAATAGAAGCCGGTATAGCCGTCTGTCGTATTGATTCGGTAGGCATCGATAGCTAGTTTCTCATAGCGCTCTTCCCCAGTTGCTAACGCTGCCGCATACGTTCTGACATTCTTCTCGGTGTCGCCCAGCTCTGCGCCGTTCACAATGAGCGTATAATCCAAATTCAGATTGCTCATTTGCATATTTTCGCCGGTCTGCGCAATCCCTTGCGGGATGCCGTTCACCAGCTTGTGGTTGACGCCTTCTTCGCCGAACTGCAGGAAGAACAGCACTTCCGGGTCCGCCATCCAGTTCAGATACTTGATCGCCAATTCCGCATTTTTGCTGCTTTTCGGAATGAAGGAGAACAGCCCGTTCTCATTGTACACCTCTTTCAAATATTTCCCTTCGTAGTTTTTGAACGCATCGATCGGAACAAAGTTGGCCTCCGGCGCATTTTGCTTCAGCGGATCGCGAATTTTTTGCAGCAGCGGGTAATCCCAGTTGGCCGCGTAGAAGCCTACTTTACCGTTCGTTACATCGGCATCCGCTTGCTTGACTGTCTTGTCTAGCGCAAAGTCGGGGCTGATCAACTTCTCGGCGTACAATTTGTTCAGCCATTTGAACGCCTCCTTGTTGCCGGGCTTCAGCCAGCTGGTGGTGGTCACGAATTCCTCCTCGGACATAGGGCCCCAGAAGGATGGGAACAAGTTGCCGAAGCCGTAGTTCATGCCGGATGCCGCGGTCGCCCACGGAATGACACCGTTTACATTTCCGGGATTCTTGTCGCGGAAGGCAACCAGCGCCTCATATAATTCCTCCTGGGTCGTCGGAACAGGCAGGCCCAGCTTATCCAGCCAATCCTTGCGGATAAACATGCCGCTCCAGGCAAGCAGCGTCCGCTTGGCAGGGATGGAGACTTGTTTGCCCTCATAGGTCCCGTAAGACAGCACTTTGTCGCCCAGGTAAGCCTTCAATTGCTGGCCATGCTTCTCCAACAATTCGTCCAGCGTATAGAGGCCTTTGTTTTTGGCGAAGCGGGTTACGGTGGTGCCGTCATAGGTAAAGGAAATATCCGGAGCTTCGTTGGCCGCCATCAACACGTTCAGCTTGTCGACCTCCTGGGAACGGGGGACAGGGACAAATTTGACGATCGCGTTATTGGGCTTGCCGAAATGTTCATTGACGTATTTGGTCCACGTGTTGTTGTTCAAGTCCGGCTGTCCCTGTATTCCCCTGTCGAACACTTCCACCGTCAACGTTACAGGAGGATCGGAAGGCGCTGGCGATGTACCGCTCGTTGCCGCCGGAGCGGTGTTGTCGTTATTGCCACAGCCTGCCGCAGCACTTGCCAGAAGCACGGTACTAAGCAGAATTGCCGCTTTCTTCTTCATGCCCGTATTCACGCTTAACCACCCTCTCAACATGTATAGGATATCATCCATCCGCTTAAACCCCATGCATCGTAAGATCCATCTTCCAACAGCCCGGCGATCACCCCTTTCATCCTGATCGGGATCGGGGTCCCCATTAACCTTTGATCGCTCCGGTCATCACGCCATCGACGAAATACTTTTGCAGCTTGGGATAGATCAACAGGATCGGGATGGTCGTAAACATCACGCTGGCCGCTTTCAGCGACTCCGGCACAATGTAGGCGCCGACGCTTCCTTCGCCTCCTTGTTGGCTATCCAACTGCTGATTGGCCGATATGATCTGGTACAGCTTCATCTGCATCGGATACAAATTTTTGTCGGTAATGTAGAACAGCGCATCTTGGAATCCGTTCCACCTGTCCACCGCATAGAAGAGACTTAAGGTGGCAATCGATGGCAGCGAGAGGGGAAGCACGATCTTGAGGAGAATGCCCATATCCGAACATCCGTCAATGGCAGCCGACTCCTCCAGACTCTCCGGAAGATTGGTGAAGAACGTCTTCAGGATGATCATGTTGAACACGCTCATGGCGCCCGGCAGAACCAAACTCCACATCGTATTCATCATGCCGAGGTTCTTCACCAGCATATAGGAAGGAATGAGACCGCCGCTGAAGTACATCGTGAAGACCAACGCCGACAACATAAAGTTTCTTCCCATCAGCCGCTTCTTCGTTAACGGGTACGCTGCGCAAATGGTCAGGAACATGGCCGCCACGGTGAATACAATCGTAAGCACGATACTGTACCCCAGCGTGTACAGCATCTCCGCATCGCTCAAGATCGTTTTGTACGTTTCCACGGTGAAGTCCACCGGCCACAGCCCCACCCTCTGGGAAATAATCGCTTCGTTCGAGCTGAAGGATAGCGCGATCATGTAGAGGAACGGAACGATACAGGTGAAGGACAACGCCGCAATACATGCCATGATCACGATATCCGCTGCGCTCGTTTTGCTCTTCTTGCCCGCATTGCTCGCCATGCTTACCATATCCCATCCTCACCCAATCTCTTCGCAATATAGTTCGCCGCAACCAGCAGGATAAGGCCAACCACAGATTGAAACAGCCCTACCGCCGTTGCCTGGGAGAAGTCCCCCGAGCTAATACCAACCCTGTAGACGAACGTACTGATCACATCGGAGTAGTCGCTGACCAGGGAATTCCCCATTACGAAGGGACGATCGAACCCGATCGACACCATCCGGCCAATTTGGAGAATGAGCAAAATATTGATCGTGGCCTTAATGCCCGGCAGCGTAATATGCCACATTTTGCGCAGCCGGGTGCAGCCATCCATTTCGGAGGCTTCATACAATTCCTTATTGATTCCGGTCATGGCCGCCAGATAGATGATCGTGCCCCATCCGATATTTTGCCATACGCCAACGGTGATATAAGTGATCAACCAAGGGATTTTCTGCGATAGAAACTCGAGTTTCTCGAAACCGAGGCTCGACAGGAATGTGTTGACCATGCCGGTGGTAGAGAACATCAGATAGACCATGCCGCCAATAATGACCCAGGACAGGAAGTGAGGCAGATACAACACGGTCTGGGTGATCTTCTTGAATCGGGCCAGTCTCACTTCATTGAGCAGAATAGCCAGCAGTATAGGCGCCGGGAATCCCGCGACCAAGTCCAGCACATTCAGGAGCAGCGTATTCTTGAGCGCCCGGTAGAAGCTGTCCTGCTGGAAAATAAACTGAAACACCTCGAGTCCTACCCATTCGCTCCCCCTGATTCCTTCGAAAATGTTGTAGTCCTGGAAGGCCATAACGACGCCGTAGATGGGGGCATACCGGAAGATGAGGATATACGCAAAGGGCAGCAGCAAGAGACCGTATAACCATGCGTCTCTTTTGATATTGCGCAGAAATTTGTTATTCTTCCTTATGGCGGCGTACTCTCGAGATGGGTCTAAAACCGCTTTCATTTCTCGCATCCCTCCGGTCGTAATAAGGAGCTATCTTGTTCTCATTATATCTGCCTGCGGAATTTAGAAAATGTACTCCCTTAAATGAAATTGGTAATAACTTAAAAGAGCGGGAACGGCTTGGATATGAAAAAAAACCAAGGAGCGGGGCGGAACAAACCGCTTGGCGCCTTGGTTTACGTGTATACTATACCTAACAGCAGCGAATGTAATGTTCTCTGACAGAGCCCTGCATTCGCTTGACGCAATTGGAGGATGTCATGTCGAAAATCAAAATCTTTGCAGGTACGTCTAACCCGTCCTTGACCGCCGCGATTTGCGAAAATCTCGGCGTCGCGCAAGGACAAGTCCAACTCTCGCGGTTTAAGAGCGGCGAGATTTATGTTCGATATTTGGAGCCGCTTCGCACGTGCGACGTCTTCCTCGTCCAATCGCTCTCCCACCCGGTGAATGATCTGTTGATCGAGCTGCTGGTCATGATCGATGCGGCCAAACGCGCTTCCGCGAAAACCATCAACGTGCTCATCCCATACTTTGGCTATGCGAGACAACTGCAGAAGGTTGCGCCGCGCGATCCGATCTCCGCCAAGATGGTGGCGGACGTCTTGACCTCCGTCGGCGCAAACCGCGTCATCACGATGGATTTGCATGCGGACGCGATTCAAGGCTTCTTCAAAATTCCCGTCGACCACTTGACTACGCTCGATGTCCTTACCAAGTATCTTATGGAAGCCAACATTCCGAGCCCCGTCGTCGTTTCCCCGGACGCCGGGCGCGCCAAGATCGCGGAGAAGCTGGCGGAGAGCCTCGACGCGCCGTTCGCGATCATGCTGAAGGAACGCCATAAGGCAAGGCCCCCGGAAGAAGCGCATGTCATCGGGGATGTACGCGGCCGAACGCCGATTATCATCGAGGACATTATCGATACCGGTAGAACGGTACTCGAAGCCGTAGCGGCCTTGAAGCGGCAAGGCGCGAACGAGGCGTACGTCTGCGTGGCACACGGTCTGTTCTCCGGCGGCGCGTTGGACAAATTGCATCAAGCGCATATCCAAGAGATCGTCGTCACGAATACGATCGAGCAGACGCCGGAGCGGCATCCGAAGCTGCGCGTCCTCTCCGCTTCGCAGCTCCTTGCGAACGCGATTCGCATTATTTACGAGGGCGGATCGATCGACACCCTCATGCACAGTCCCCGTTAACCCGCCGGAACGGGCATCACGTCGGAGTCGGCTCAGCGACAGCATCAAATGGAGCTGCCGCGGGGTCAGCTCTAGCACTTGGCATTTATCCATGCTCCTTTTCATATTTATATCGTAGTACGATACAAGTTCATGGTTTCCGATCCCTTGTTGCCGCTCACATTTAATGACACGATGCCGTTGGCTTTGGCTATGCGATTTGTCTTCAACATCCTATGTAAATATGGAGTTGGTTTGATGAGAGCAGACGAGATTCTGAGAAACATTTCCTTTGGATTACTGTTTGCTATTCTTGCTATTGGTCTCTTACCTTTTTTAGTCGTCTATTGCTTTGCTGAGACCTACGGTTTAGTTGAATTCTACGAATGGGGAGGGGTATCGGCTCTCTTCGTGCTTCCCAGAATGAAAAAGAAAGAGAAGAAAGCCAAGCAGACTCTATAGCAGAGCACGGAGGCGACCGTGTGGCTGGTCGCCGCTGCCTCTGAAGAGGCTATCGCCGTAATCTATAAAACGCTACTGACATACCGGTGTCAGTAGCGTTTTTTTATACTCGGAGATCGCGACGCAAATTAAGCCGACTTCCGCCACGAGACGGGATTCGGCTTATATCCGGTGTTATCTTCCCATTCCGTTTCGACTCATTCACCTAGTTGTCATCGTCTTTGGGAATCGTTATATAGTAGGCGGGAACTAGCAATCCGACAAGCACCAAAGCAAGCATACCGAAGAAGTAAAGGTATATGGCCATTGCATCCATTATTTCACGCCTCCATTCAATGTTTGACCGCTCGGATAGGTTTTATCGATCGGTTCCATGTCCAATGCGCCCTTTACAAGAATACCCATTACAACGATCAGCGCTGCGTTGAATCCCATGATTACGAACACAACTTCCATTTCCCCCACTCCTTAGTCAAGGTTGAAATTTATTATTGCCGCCCACTTAAGCTCTTTCTAAAACTATTGTAGCCCTACCTCGACGTCAGGGATGTGATGAATATCACAATCGAAGATAATTGTAGAAACGGCGCTTTCATTGAACTGCCGTGCCCTCAATGAAAATGGAAACAGCGGCAGCCTTAGACGTAATCGTCCAAGACTGCCGCTGCTTATTAAACTAAAGTTCTCCGGGATTAAGGTCATCTCGGTCGAATCAAAATCAGCGCATAACATCCATCTGCTAATCCTTTTGAAGCGCAAGCTCGAAAAGGGATATGCAGTAACCAAATCTCCGTTCGTTGAGCGATGTGCAATTAGTTTTCACGGATATGGTTAAAATAATTCATCTTCACGACCGGAAACGGGCTGATAGTTGAACGCACGATCCTAATTATCAATACTGCTACTGCGGATACATTCGCTGTCTTAAATGAGTTCGGACGTTTGAAGCAGCCGATACATAATCGCCGCCACTTCCGCTCGCGTGATATCCTCTTTCGGCGCAAGCTGCATGCTGCTGCGGCCCGAAACGATACCGGATTGCACGCTGTCGGCCATACTGCTCAGCGCCCATTCGGACGCGCTTGCCGCGTCGTTATAGGAGTGGAGCACATCGGCATCCGATTGAACAGGGCGTTCAGCTTTTAATCCCGTCAATGCCATGGCTCTTGCGATCATAACCATCGCTTGTTCCCGGGTAATCTTGTCATTTGGCCGAAACGTCCGGTCTTCTAAGCCGCTGATCAGCTTGTATGCATAAGCCGTGTTTACTGCGCTGCTGTACCAAGCCGATTCGTTGACATCCGAGAATGCGCCCGGGCCTTGTTCGAGCTTCAACCCCAAAGCACGGACCAAGATGGCGGAGAACTCGGCGCGCGTGATATCTTGGTCAGGGCTAAACTTGCCATTATCCGTACCGTTGAGGATGAACCGCGAACCTAAATCATTAACCACGGATTTGGCCCAATGGTTCGTTACATCGCTGAATTCCACAGGGTGCGAAACGATGGCGTACGTGCTGTTCGTCAAGCTGTTCGCCGCTGCATAGTACTTGCCATCGGCCATTACAAGCTTGGTCGGTACATGACGAACCGTCCCGTCCGGTTCAATGACGACCCCCGTCGTCATTTGGTTCGGATCCACGCCTTCCGGAATCGCAATGCTGCGCTCCACGTAAGCGTCAAATTTCGATACTTCGACGGCGGCGTCTTCATAGATTGCTCTTACATTGAATTCGACCGCCGGCGCGATCAAGGTTAGACCTTCGTTCGCCGACGCTTTGTCCACGATCTTCATCGTTTGATCTGAAGGTGCCGCAATTTCAACTTGGACCTTAATATCCGCCAAGGATACCGCATTGCCAAGTTGGCTGGATACGGAACCGATATTGATTTGCTCGGCTGGCAGGGTATAGGTCGCCGACTCTGTTTTGATTTGCAGAATGGCCTCTTTGTCTTCCATGCTTTTCACCATTTGGCCGTTGAGCTCGCTGATGACGATATCGGATTTGGCGCTGACCGGAATCGTGAGCACCGCGTGCTGTCCTTCTGTGGCTAGCATGTTTTCCAGCTTTTGCTGATCAACCGCCGTCGTGATGACGGTTTGGTTATTCAGCGTGCTTGTTGTAGCTGTTCCTGCATTCTCCAGCTTGCCATTGACAAGCACATTCATCGAGGAAGTCGAGCTGCTGTTAATGCTTGTGCTTGTGCTTGTGCTGCTACTGCTGCTACCGCTACTGCCTCCCTTACCCGAACTTGGGATCACTTTATTGGATTCCGCGGAAGGCGCGCTGCTGCCAATAAGATTCACGGCTTGAACCGTAAACGTATAGCCGGTCCCGTTGTTCAAACCGGTAACGGTAATTGGACTGGATACACCCGTAACGACGGTGTTTCCTGGCGAAACGGTCACCTTATATCCGGTTATAGGGCTCCCGCCATTGTCGGTCGGGGCTGTGAATGTAATCGTTGCTTGTTTGTTGCCGGACGCTGCTTTAATATTCGTCGGCGCGGCCGGAACGGTAGCCGGCGTCGCCGCTGTTACCACTTGCGTGACGGCAAACGAAACACTCGTCATATTGTCCGCCGAAATCGTCACGGTCGCTTCATACGTTCCAGCTGGCAAGCCGTCCTTTGCCTTCACCGTGAAGCTTGTTGACGGCGTGCCGCTATTTAACGTAGACGACGTTGGCTGCATAACTTCAAAGTCAGCCGCATGAGTGCCGCTCAGCTGGGCTGACAGGTTAAGCAAATCCCCCGTACCGGTTTTCGTGACCGTAATGGTTTTCGTCTCCTGCGTTCCGGAAGCATAGCCTTCCGTAAGCGGGGCGGCCGTTTGATCCGCAAGGGATGCAATCGTATAGGTACTCCCCGACCCAGACCCGGTTCCTGCGCCTTGAGAACTCCGATTCAAGGTTACGGTATACGTCTTCAAGGTTCCGTCTGCAGCCGTAACTACGGCCTTCAGCACATTCGTCCCTGGGGATAGCGGAATATTATACTTGGTTGAAGTGACATCGTTATTACCCAAGTAGATTACGGGAAACGTTGCCAAATAAAGGTCATCATTCATTGCGTTCGCCGATAAGCTGGTCTCATTCGCAGGAATGTTTGCCGTATACTCGGTAATGTCGGGTTTAAAGGCAGGCGTTAACGTAACCACGTCCGACGGCGTTGCCATCCTGAGCGAACTCAAATACGCGTTGTGGCTTGGACCGGTCACTTGCTTGAATGAGTTGGATCCCCAACCGAAATAAGCGTTATCGCTTAGGATCGCCGCATTGTGAACAAAACCGGCAGATACTTTAGTCACGTCGGCAAGTTCGCCAGGGACTGGCATAAGCGGGCTGCCATTGCTTGACCCCCAAGTGACGACCGTGCCATCGGATTTTAATGCAACCGTGTAATCCCACTTTGAATCCACCGCGACGACGTCGCTTAATCCTGCCGGAACAGCTACGCTCTCCGGCCAGCGTCCGCGTCCCCATACGTCGACGGTACCGTCCAGCTTGACGCCGACCAAATGGGAATAACCGCCTGCGATCGCTTTGTATTTAACGCCTTGCGGCGGATTGTACTCCCCGCCGTTCGGATTCATGCCGAATACAACGACCGATCCGTCCGCTTTCAACGCCATGCTGAAGTTGCTCCCTGCATCGATTGCAACCACATCCGTCAATCCGTTCGGAACCGTGGACTGATTGTATACATTATAGCCCCATGCCACTACGGTCCCATCTTCTCTTAGGGCCAGCGTATGGTAATCTCCGGCGGAAATCGCTTTGACATGGGCTGTCGCGGGATCCTTCAATTCCGCCGGGACATTAAGCACCCCATAATCCTCGCCCCCCCATGCTACGACGGTGCCGTCTGTCTTCAATGCCACCACGTGCGTTAATCCGGTGGTGACTGCCTTCACGCCTGTCAACCCGGCTGGCGGCACCGTCACCGACTGATAAGTATAACCCCAGTAGCTGAGCGTTCCATCTTCCTTAACGCCGATCGTAAACGGGTTATAGCTGCCTCCTGCGGCTACATCGATAAATTTGTGCGTGCCTGGCATGACGATGCCCCTGACTTCTCTGGTGTAAGACAAGTCGGAGGACGAATCCTGGCCAACAGCCACGATATAGGCCGTATAATTGACATCCTGAGACAGCCCCTTGATCGTAAGCTGCGCTCTTTTGTTGACTACCGCTTGATGCCCGTGAATATCGAATCCGGTCCCTTCCACGATACTTTGGCCTGTCGGCTCCGTTTGATCGTAGGTGCCCGTCGGCACCACGCCATAATACACCTCGGACGCCACGCCGCTGTAATCGCTTAGTTCTACGGCAATATTCACGGCGTTGCTCTGCGTATAAATGCCGTCTGAAATCTCGGCTCTAGAAATGTAAGGCGCCTGGGCATACACGCTGCCGGGCAAGCTTACTTGCAGCAGCAACGCAAGCCCGATCATGCTGCCTAGCAATCTCTTTGTCTTCCTCATTCGATTACCGTCCCTCTTCCGATGTTTGTGCATTCTTAGCTGATAGTAGAGCGGTTATTGCGATCCTCCCAGATATCATTCCTTCTTTCAAGCGAATCACATCGTAACTCTATCACACTCCTAGTCCAAAAAGCTTTTGGTAAAATCGAACTTTGTCAAAAGCCGAGTCTCTGGATTATTCTAAACCTATCTAGAGCCCGTTCTTTCTAAGCGGATCTTGCAAACCAGGTCAGTCAACATGAAAACAAGAAGGAGTCAACTATGGGACTGCTCACGATCAAAAGAACAAAGAATCCGTTTTATGTATTGGTTATTGTTAGCCTCATCCTGAATGCCGCTGCCTTTAGTTCCAACGCCTATGCCGCGTCAAACACGTTCACCGGCGAACTGGTGAACGGAGATAACATGTTCAACCGGTGCGATGTGTACGGTCTGGATGAGGACACGACCAAGGTGTTCAACAGCGTGGACTTGGCCGCTTGTACGCCGAGCTCGGGTCAGTACAACTACTTTACGCGAGACATTACGCCGACCGTCACGGGGAATTATACCCTCTCGGTATCTTCAGCCACATTTGATACGGGAACAGACGGTTATGGTTATTATGATGACAATACTGGAGACGGCAGGCCGGCGTATGATGACACGACCATGTATGTGTACAGTCATTTCGATCCCGCCCGCCCCTTAGACGGCTTGCTTTGGGCGAATGATGACCGGGCATTCGTTGGAGGTTACTCGAACGATAACGACTTTAAGTCCCAGCTCCCCAATATTCCGCTTACCGCGGATACGACCTATACCGTCGTCATCACGAGCTTCGCCGCAGGGATCAACGGAACGATCAACAGCGAGGTGACCGGCGACGGTTCCGTTATCATTAGCGCTAACGCCTATTCAGCGGATGTAGCCGCATCGCCGTCCGCTAACCCTGCAGGGGGCGCCGTTGCCTCCGGTACTAGCGTCGCGTTGTCTACCGCTACGGCGGGTGCGTCCATCTACTACACGACGGATGGAAGCATGCCAACGGCAAGCAGTACGCTCTACAGCGCGCCCATCCTAGTTAACGAGGCGATGACCGTGAAAGCGATCGCCGTGAAATCGGGATTAACGAACAGCGACGTGATGACGCAAAGCTACACGATCATCGCCCCGCAGAACAGCTCGATCGCCCCGACAACGGGCGGGTTCGACAAGAACGCCTCGAACCAAGCCGATGTCGCGACTGTGATGACGCTGAACGGGAACAACCTGAGCAGGATCGCCAACAACGGGGACGATCTGGTCCTTGGCACGGATTATACGGTGTCTGCGAATACCGTCACGATCAAGAAGGAATACTTGGCCCAACTGTCGACCGGAACCGCGACGCTGACATTGAACTTCAGCGCAGGTTCCGCGCAGACGCTGACGATTACCGTAACCGATACGACGCCTGCGCCTCCGCAGAACAGCTCGATCGCCCCGACAACAGGCGGGTTCGACAAGAACGCCTTGAACCAAGCGGATGTCGCGACCGTGATGACGCTGAACGGGAACAGCCTGAGCGGGTTCGCCAACAACGGGGACGATCTGGTCCTTGGCACGGATTATACGGTGTCCGCGAATACCGTCACGATCAAGAAGGAATACTTGGCCCAATTGTCGACCGGAACCGCGACGCTGACATTGAACTTCAGCGCAGGTTCCGCGCAGACGCTGACGATTACCGTAACCGATACGACGCCTGCGCCTCCGCAGAGCGGTTCGAATTCGTCGTCATCGTCTTCTTCGCAGGGTAATGCGCAGCTGCCTGTTGTAAGTCCGGCGGGTACAACGAACACAGGCGTTAACATTCTAGTCAATGGCAAGGTTGAGCAAGCAGGTACCGCAACGACGACTCAGTCGAACAATCAAGTCGTCATTACGGTAGCCGTCGACCGAAAGAAGCTGGAAGAGAAGCTTGCGGCGGAAGGCCAAGGCGCTGTCGTCACGATTCCCGTCGATACCAAGTCCGATGTGATCGTCGGCGAGCTTAACGGTCAAATGGTGAAAAATATGGAGCAAAAGCAGGCGGTTGTGGAGATCAAGACAAAAAATGCCACCTACACGCTGCCGGCTCAGCAAATTAATATCGATTCGATCTCGGAGCAAATCGGACGTGCCGTAGAGCTTCAAGATATCAAAATCCAGATCCAAATCGCCACGCCATTGTCGAATACATTACAAATCGTCAATAGCGCGGCAGCACGGGATAAATTCGCTCTTGTCGGGCTGCCGGTCAATTTCACGGTAAACGCCGCCTATGGCGATACTCAACTTGAAGTGTCCAAGTTCAATGCTTATGTGGAGCGTACCATTGCCCTCCCGGAAGGAGCAGACGCCACGAAGATCACCACGGCGGTTGTCGTGGAACCAGACGGAACCGTTCGTCACGTGCCTACGAAAGTGGTTGTAATCGATGGCGTGTATTACGCCAAAGTGAACAGCTTAACGAATAGCACGTACTCCCTGGTATGGCATCCGCGCGAATTTGCCGATGCGAATGGGCATTGGGCGAAAGACGCCATCAATGATATGGGTTCAAGAATGATCGTGAACGGCTTGGAGGATGGTTCGTTCCGGCCGAATCAGGATATGACCCGGGCTGAGTTTGCGCAGATGATGGTTCGCGGACTTGGTCTGAAGCTTGAGAACGGCAAAGCGCCGTTCGGCGATATCAACGAATCCGACTGGTACAACGAAGCGGTTAAGACGGCTGCCGGTTACGAATTGATCAACGGGTTTAAGGACGGGACTTTCCGACCGCAGGATAAGATCACGCGCGAGCAGGCGATGACGATCCTTGCAAGGGCCATGAAGCTCAGCGGGCTTAAAGATAAGCTGCAGACAACGAACGCCGATACCCTGTTGTACCCATTCAAGGATTCGGGGGATGTCTCGGCTTGGGCGAGAAGCAGCGTAACGGAAGCGCTGCAATCCGGCATTGTTACCGGCAAAAGCAACCAAATGCTTGACCCCCAAGCCAACATAACCCGGGCAGAAGTTGCGGTCATGATTCGTAATCTGCTAAGCAAGTCCGGATTGATTTAAACGGATAACGTCCTTGCCGGGCGTACAGGAGAAGAGGGGGCCGACTCAATAGGGTTAAAGTAAATGCTCTCTAACCCCTAAGCTTCCCTAATCACAAAAAAATGGCGTTACAGGGCCTTATCCCTGTAGCGCCATTTGCCGTTTTCGGTCCACTGCCGCTTTCTTCAGCAGATTATGGGCAAGCGAAAGCCACCCGCGTAGACGATGATCTTCGTCAGCATTTTGGGATGGTAACTGTCCCGGCCCCCGCCGGGGTAGGCTTTGGTGAAGATTTTGTTTTGATATTTTACATAAGGTTACCCTGAACGGAGAGGACGCATGATTCTGGAGAAGCGTTAGCGTTCGCCTTTGTGAGCGGATTCCTACCTTCACTCATTACACTCAGGGAATCCGGGAACAACAGCGATCGGAAGAACATGCGACCGCGCAGTGGATGCAGTAACCCAAACATTGTATTTAAAAAAGGAGGTGCCCCAACGTTATCTTTTTGATGACTTTTGGGACAGCTCCCTCAGGCTGTCGAGGAAGTCTCGACAGCCTTTCTTATATCCTATCCATTTAAAACGACACCGATTTTCTCTCAAACCAACCGTATTGTTAAAGGTGCCGTACCTATTTCGCAGCCTTCAACATGGAATAAAATTGATCATTGAAATGCATTTCATTGGTATATATTTTTCTCAATAAGCCCATACACTTGTCGATCATTTCCTTGGTGAACTTTTTGGAATTGATGGCTTTAGTCGCATATATCCTTACTAACTTCCAGTCATCAATAATTTGGTCCAATAACGGGTCAATTGTAGTTTTCGTATGAATAGGAAGCGTTTTGTACTTATAGAGCATATGTAATCTATATTTCTCCGAACATTTTCTATAAATCGTACTGCTTAGTGTTTCTATAATAGTTTCATTCGTAATAATGTCTTCAAAGTGCTCCGCCAACAACAATATACTATTCAAACCTTCAACTATTTCATTTTGATACCTGAACATGTTTGCTATAAAGGCATGGATATTGGTTTGTGCAAGCTTGTTGTTATTCGAGGGATTAGGATCAGCGGGAGACTCTAGTACGTATTCCCAAAAATAGTTCGGCATTTTTTCGTGCTCCGAACTCAAGCAAGAAATTTTAAATTCCGAGAATGGCAAGGCGTATCGCGTGTATTCCGTAATATCATCAACCGTATAGATGTCCTGTTTAGTAAGATTGAAGCCATAGACAAAAACAGGATGCAGTCCATGACTTTTGTTATAGTAAAATTCCCGCCCGCGTTGATAAAATAAATCAATAAAAATGGATATCGGATTACCATTGGAAATAGAGCGTATGATTTCCTCTTGCAAGGCATCTAATTCAGGAGATTTTTTGCGAATAGAGATCCCCATTTCCTCAAGTATCGTATCCCACTCTTTGAGATCCAACACTTCCAGCTTGAAGTACCCTTTTCTTTTCGTTTTTTGTTGATCGAATCGATAAATAGTCACGACATTATTTAATATCGCCAGCTCATCTTTTTTATAATAGTTCGCAAGCGTTAATAGCAAGTTGTAGCCACAATTAAAATAAGGGAAATTATGATGAGGAAACATTTTTTTCATCCCGTCGAATGGTTGGAAGGTATCCAGAGAAACAATGTCCTCCATAAATTTCTCCTCCTATAAAAATGATTAAAGCCAGATCACCTCTTAATAAGGTTCATCATCCGGTATTGCCGCCTGCCATCCTTCATCTCTTCATATTTCCTCGAGCCGGGCAATGCGATGAAATCGTCGATGTCCCCAATATTGGCGCTCGCGTTGGCGTTGTTCGCGATCCCTTGCGCGCCCGTACGCTGCTTGGCGTTCTCGTCGCACGATAGAAGGACATTCGGGGTCACATCCTGGTTGCGGATTACGGACAGACCCGCTTCCTCCATCAGCCTCACGTTCTGCTCGACCTGTTCTTCCAGCATCAGCTCCGTATACAGGAATACGCCGCCATGTCTCAAGATCCGGTACACCTCTTCATAGAATCGCGCTCGATTCGGATAGGCATGCGCGGATTCGATATTCAACGCGACATCGAAACTATCATCCGCGAACGGGATATTTTCGGCATCGCCGACGAGGAAGGAAGCTTCCGTCAGCTTGGATTTGGCACTGCAATAGGCGATATTCGACGGGCAGATGTCAAGACCGACAAGGGAGAGCGGCTTGAAATATTTATGCAAAGCCGCTATATTCCCTCCCCTGCCGCATCCGATGTCGATGACGTCCCGCTCCCGGATCGCCGTCCCGCCCGCTACCTCGAGCAGCAGCTTGACGGAATTGCGATTCCATACCTCGTCGGGTTCGATCACGGCATGCTGCTCATTCCCTATCGGGACGTACCCATAGTTTAAAAATGTCGCGAACCGCCCTATGCCGGAAAGCGCAAGGGAATTCGCAATCTCGGAATAATCTCGAATCTCGCCCTCTTTACGCTTCCAATCGGAAGGGCGGTCAACCTGCTCGCGCCGGTCGAGCATCGATACATAACGATGCTCGATCGTATAAGCCGCTTGGCAGCGGCGGCATTGCAGAGCGGTATCCGATTGGGCCAGTTCACCCTTGCAGCTGGAGCATACCAACTTTGCAAGCAGATGCTGTAACATGGCTATCCCCCATCATCGCTTCTCATACGTCACTCACGGCCGGCTTGCCCATTTGATTCAACGCGTACACATTGTAGTAATCCGGGATGTTCAAGTCTTCGTAGTAATCGATCAAGACATGGAAGCCGTTGGTTCGGAATATGTTCTCGAGCCTGCCGATCTGCTCCCCGTCCAGTCCGTGTACCTCCATCACAATTTGCTTGATTTTCCCCCAATCTTCCGGATGGATGCCTTCCAGCACCTCGAACTCGCTTTTTTCCACATCGATTTTGAGCAGATCAATCTGGTTCAGATCGTATTCGCGGATCATTTCGGAGATCGTCGTTAGCTTGCATGAGTAGATCTGTTCATTAAGGAACTTCGGCGTCATCAAATGATCGACAAACCGGTTCAGCACGCGCGGATCGGCAAAATCGTCCCGGTAATGGTTGATTAATCCGTATCGGAGATCTTGATCGTGGTTCTCCCGGTATTTGATCTGGACGGAATCCGTCGACATCGTAGGGAAATAGGCAAACTCCGCTTCCTTGATCTCGTTGGAAAGCCCGACGTTAACCGTCGTTACGCCAGGCAGCGAGCTCGTATTCATCCTCAAGAGATTAAATGTCGGAGGGAGCGGCTCAAAGGCATATACCCTGCAGTTGCTCTTGCTGCTGACGAACAGGGTAAACATGCCGATATTAGCCCCGACGTCCAGGACCGTGCCGTTATCCGGGAGCGTAATGCCGTGCTTGAAATACATCTCCTTGCGGAAAATCTCGTTGTAGAGGAACTCGGTCTCGCCTTCGTTGTTTTGATAGATTTCGATCCCGTTGGGCAGCCGTTTCTTTGCGATAGCCCTTGTCTGCGACAGATGGCGCTCATGCTCCGTTCTGCTCATTCGAATCCCCTTCTCCTCGATCTGTTTATTGGGCATTTCGCTAACTGCTGGCGCTTTCATAGCGTTTGACGGCCAGCTTCCAGAACAGCCTAACCGCGATAAGCGATAAGACCGGAGCTGCAAAAATCCATATACCGAGGAACACATTCAATCGCTCGATCAAATAAACCGACGGCATGTTGACCATGAACAAGATCGGCACGACATACAGCCCGATTCTCCGCAGCCATTTGGGATAGATGTACATGGGCATATTGTTCAAGTCCCAGCATTTGTCGAGCATGTCGAAAATCGCGCCGGATTTCACCGTCCAGAAGGCCAGCAGCTGCGGAACCAGAAGCACCGCATACATCACGACCGTGCCGCTCAAGATCGCGCCGATATAACCGGCCAGGTGGATAAAGCTGGGTTCGATGTCCAGACGCCGCCACGCCAGCACGACCATCGTAATTCCGGCGATCAGGTTCGGAATCGGAAACGCGTAGTTGACATGGCGGAATGATATCATGAACTGCAGCGAAAGCGGCTTCGTCATATACAAGTCCAGCGTCCCGTTGCGGATATGGCCGGCGAATCGATAGAAATTATCCATGAACAGCCCCGTATAGATCGCGATCATGATCGTATAGGTCCCGGTGAAGATCATCATTTCGTCCGGGGAGATCCCGTTGATTTCGATCCCGAGATGGAACACAAAGAAGATATAGATCAGCTTGGAAAACAGAAATACGGTCTCCATGATCAAGCCGGAGTAGAAATTCGCTCTGTATTCCATGTAACCGACCAAGCTGTTCTTGGCGAAAATAAAAAACATGCGCACATGCTTCCGGATCTCCGTTAAGCTGACAATCACCGACCTAACCTCCAACGGCTACATATTTCCTCATCCCGGCATCCCACGAGAACTTGGAAATGATCATAAGCACAATCACCCAGACCGCCTGTACGAGAAGCCCGCGCACGATCTCATGATCCGTCAAACTCCCGTTGATGATGTTAACCGGGAAGAACACGACATATTGAAACGGCAAATAGCTCGAGATGCTAGACACCGTATCTCCGAAAATAGTAAGCGGAAAGATGGCGCCGCTGAGCAGATAGACGCCTTGTCCGAACGCGATAAAAACGCCCCAAACCTCTGTAATGATGAACGCGAGAGCGCTAATCGAATAGAAAAGGAGGAAGTTGATAAGCAGTCCGAACAAAATGCCAACCATGAACAGCACGATCTGCTCCCCTCTAAGATGAAACTCCCAAATCCGGCTAAAGACGATCATCAAGATCACGAATAGAATAAGGACGACCCCGGTTTGAACCGTTTTCCCCCCGAAAAAATTACAAATCCGATAGCTGAAATAATGGATGGGCTGAGCAATAAATTTGCTCAGTCCGCCCGTCTTGATATCATTCGCGATTTCCCCTTCGAAGCCGGCAGAAACCAGCTTGGAGACGACGCCGGACAGCACGGAATACATCATCATCTGGGAATAGGTATAACCGTTGATGATCTCATGCGGCGAGCTGTTGTACACGGCCGTCCAAAGGAAGCATTGGACGAGAATGATAAAGCTCGCGCTGACGAGGCTCAGCAGGAAATCGGTCCGATACTCCATCGCGCTCTGAAGAGCCAGGATGTACGTCCTTTTATACTTCCGCAAAGCTTTCATGGCTGACCCCATCCTTCTGATACAAGCTTTCGATCCCTTGCTCGACCGGGATATCCTCAATCGTGAAGTCCAGGATCGGGAACCGGTCCAGCATCATCTTGGAAAGCCGCTGGAGGTCTTGCTTATCGATCTCCATGACGGCATTCATGCCGTCATGCTGCATGATCGTGCCATAATCGAGCAGCGCTTGCCTCGGCACCTCGTCCGTAAATTGCAGCTTGATGATCTTCTTGGCATGAAACAACTCGTTCACGCGCCGCAGATCGCCGTCGTATACGATCTTCCCTTGATTGATGATGATCGTTCGTTTGCACAGATCCTCGATATCCGCCATGTAGTGGCTCGTCAGAATAACCGTTGCTTTCGTCTGCTGGTTATAATGCCTCAGGAACTCCCGAATGCGCTTCTGCGAAATCAGATCGAGTCCGATTGTCGGCTCATCCAGGAAAATGACCTTGGGCCGGTGGATCAGCGACGCGATCAGCTCCATCTTCATCCTCTCGCCAAGCGAGAGCCTCCGCACCTGGATATTGAGCAGGTCCTTTACGTCAAGCATCTCCGTAAGTTCTTCCAGGACAAGGTTATATGGCTTATCCTCGACCTCATAGATGCATTTATTCAGATACAACGATTCGTTCGCCGGCAGATCCCACCACAACTGCGATTTCTGCCCCATCACGATCGAGAACCGCATCTTGAATTCTTTCTTGCGTTCCCAAGGGACATAGCCGAACACCTTCGCCTGGCCGCTTGTCGGATACAAGATGCCGGAGAGCATCTTCAGCGTAGTCGTTTTGCCGGAACCGTTCGGCCCCAGGAATCCGACCATCTCGCCAGGCTCGATCGCGAACGATATGTCGCTGACCGCTTCTTTGATCAGCGTATTTCGCTTCACTAAATTTTTCAGGGATTTTTTGAACCCCAATTCTTTTTCATAGTAGTTGAAGCTCTTGGATAAGCGTTCGACTTGGATGATGCTCACCGGTGCACCCCATTCATGTTGATCTGGAATAACTAAACACCGTGCAAATGCAAGACGCTGCACTTGGAACATGCCGGTGTCAGTCGTTCGTCCATCAGTTCCCTTATCCTTGTGTAGGTCAGGCTATGCCATAATTCTTGCACGGAGGCTTCCTGTAATCGGCCGATCTCGAATTCCTTGAAAAATTTACACGCGATAACCGTTCCATCGGGCGTAATGTCCATCCGGTTCGACAGCGCAAGACACTTCTTGTTCATCGTGCCTTTGCCCACGACCTCTTTGCCGAGCACGAAATCTTCGATCTGGTCCTGATCCAGATTCGGCTGGTAACGCAACCGCATCTTCCAGACCCGGTTGTTCACCCGATCCAACTCGCTCATCAAAGCAGGTATGCGCTCCGGGTCCAGCTTGTAGTTAAAGGCGTGCCAGCTTCGTTCATCCTTGTGCTCGCTCGCCGGAAGGAAGTCGAACGTCCGGTCGAAGTAATCGTCCATCCCCTGCGTGCATTCATCCGAGATATACCACGGGAAGCAGACCATGACCAGATCTACGCCGACGCCCTCCAGGAAGTCTAACAGATCGTAAAGCTTGTCGGTCATGGCATCGTTCACGACGGTATGGATCGAAATTTTGCCCCTGAACCGGTTTTCCTTACGCAGCTCGATGAGCATCCGGATGGCGTCTATCGCCTTGTTGAACACCCCTTTGCCGCGAAGCGCATCATTCTCCTCTTCGAATCCGTCAAGCGCAATGAGCAGCTCCAAGTTGTCGGAAATACGCAGCAAAGCGTCCAGTTTTCGCTCGATCAGCATCGCGTTCGTGCAGATCGTCGTTTCGCGCGGGTAGGTTTCAAGCAAGGCGGCCAAACGGTCGAAATGGCTGTATACGAGCGGCTCGCCGCCCCAGATGTAGAGCCTCGACTTGGCCGGTTCCGTCTCGAGAATCAGCTTCTCCAGCAGCCCGTAATCGAGCTGTTCCCGCTGCTGCTCCGGCGTCATGAAGTGGTGGTAGCCGGTGTCGTTCCATTGATAGCAATGCTTGCAGCGCAAGTTGCATTGGTTGGTCAGTTTAATCCCGACCGACTCCGGCAACGGCGTCGCGTAACCCTTCACTTTCTCCATGTTCCGCTTGGTTTCCACGGTATTCTTGAGGGTACGTTTCAAGATTTGCAAGTCCTTGGGTGAATGTTTAATCTCCGACTTCGGATTCATAGGAACACACCCTTCCAATAAGTATGGGGTCGCTTACTCGATCAGTAGATATAATACCGTGAACAAGCCGTACAAATCGGAAGCATATTTTTTTTCATATACGCGCGATAATCCTTGTACTTGCCGCTATTCCAGATATCGAGCAGATTCTCGTCGTTCACGTTGCCAAAGGTCAGGTCATAGAAGGCATGGCAGGGCGAAACGTCGCCCCTTGCCGTAATCTCCGCATACACCCATGGCAGCGAGCACCGGTTTCGTTTATCGGCCATCTGATCGAATTGCCCGGAGAAATAGTTGCGCAAATTCGGTTCATCAATCGTCTTTGGATAGGTAATGACATGAATGCTATTCTTCAAGCAATACTCCTTCACCGTATGGAGCTGTCTCGTCAATTCCGGGATATCGATCTGGCTGAACGAACTGATGTCCCGCCATACCATCCCCTTGGCATAAGGAGCGCCATGAACATCGAATTCCTCTCGCAGAACCTCTACATATTGGGCATACTGCTCTTCCGTTGCATAGAGCTGTACTTCCATGCTGATATGGTCCAGCATCGACAAGTCGAGATGCTTGAAGAAGAACTCCTCGATGTACATATAATTCAGTGGCGTAATGATGAACGAAACGCCCATCTTCGGGAACTGCTTGCCTTTGCTTTCCCGAAGCTCATAGAGCTTCTCGATCCCCTTGATCACTTTCTTGAACACGCCTTTGCCCCGCTGCCGGTCGTTGATTTCCTCGGGGCCGTCGAGCGACATCCAGATTTTATTGGGGGCCGTCTCGACGAGCATCTCGGCATGCTGCTCGAGCAAGGTGCCGTTCGTGGGGAAGTCCGCGACGCTTCCATAGTGCTTGATCATGGCCAGAATGTCGCTTAGCCACGGGTACATCAGCGGCTCGCCGCCGAAGAAATCGTAATACGGCTTGCCCGGGCTGCACGCGACGATGATCTTCTTGATCACCTCCGGATCGAGCTGCGCTAACGTTTTCTTGCTTTTGTAGGGCCCTTCGAGTCCCCACTCATAGCACATCTTGCATCGTAGATTGCATTCCTCCAGCAGCTGCAAGACGATCCATCTCGGGTAGCTTGTGGTTTCTTGGGCAACGCTTAATTGGTTTGCGCTCATCGTATGATCCCTTCCGCCATGGCAATCTTATCCGTTCGTTAACGCGACTCTCGAACAATAATGATCCACGTAATTCGTCCGTCCTCCGGGTCTGTTCATGATCGCATGATGCATCTCCTTCAGGACCTCTACGGCAAAATCCATCTCCCGCCACTTCTCGTAGCGTATCCCGAACCCCAGCGACTCCCACAATTCCAAATTGCGCTGCTCGTGACTTCCGAACGGCTCCAGCAGAATAAGCGGGGTAGCGGAGGCAAGCGAATCAATCAATGTGCCCGCCCCCGGCTTGGCCACGATGGCCATCGCCTCCGAAGCGACGTCGAATAGCCAATGATGATCGGCCTTTGCGGCGTATGCGTTCGTCTCTTCTCCCGATATCTCGATGTAAGGCGGAAACCCGTGCAGGCCGTTCGCGCTCTTCACCCATGCGCACCACTTCGGATCGTTCATCCAATACCGGTGATCGGGATCGGGCTTCGCTTCCTTCCAATCGTAAGCGACGATATCAAGCCCGTAGTTTCTGCCCGCAAGCTCCGGCACTTTACTTTGATAAGTGCCCATCCCCCAGCCGCCGCCATGGACGACGAGCCTCTGCTTCCTCGAATCGAAGGGCAGCGGCGCGTCATGGGTGACCGGGATTTCGCATCGAATCTCCATCTTGTCGGTATCGTAGAGGCATGCGTCGTCATAAAACTCGTTATAACGAGGATGAAACTTCTTCAGGCTCTTCCAAGAAGGGGCCAGGTCCGAATCGACGTAGAGCAGGTCGACATGAATGGGTTTGGGCAGCATCTTCTCCCGATACAGGTCCAGAATATAGACCCAATGTCCGGATAGCGAGATGAATTCGCGCCGGTCTTCCGCTTTCCACGCGTCCAGCAATAGCTCGACTCGGGCATCATCCATGCTGCCCCGGATATCCATCGGCATGCGGGCCGATACATTCGCCAGCGCGAAATTATGGTGGTAAGCGTTCCTGCTGTCCGCAATATGATCCATCTTGTCTGGTTCCAAATAGCTCTCGAACACCAGCACTTCCGTCGCGATATCCCTTATGTTGAACGCGTTCGCAGCTAACAGACCGGGGATATAGAAGCCCAAACCGAAACCCGAGCATAGGATCGTTATTTTCCGCCCGCCCATAAGCTTTCTTCCTCCATTCGTGGTTTCCATCGCTTCGGACTGCATCAGCCGACGATTTTGAAGGATAGCGACGCCAGCACGTCCTTGACCTTAGCAGACAATCGTTCGTTATCCTGTTCCCCCTCAACCAATGAATAATACAATCTGCCTTTCACCTGCTTATTCCGGACCCCCTTGCCTTCGCTGACGATTTTGTTAATAAGGAGCGTATTCGCGCTTAACGGCAAGATGCCGAACCCTCGATCAGGCTTGTATAGCACTCCTTCGCGATCCAGCGTTTCCAGTAATTGCTCGAACGTCGCCTCGCATGCGAACTGTACCGTCACATGCGTCATGCTCCCGGCGGCAGCGTGTTTCTCCAAGTAACGGTCTACGTAATGCTTGATCAGACTCATCGATCTTCTCGCATTCACCTCGACGATCGGAACGATGCGGCCGTCTGTCAACAGCATGGAATCGACGCATACGTCGCCGTAATAACCAGCCCGGTAAAGCTCGCGAGCCGCCAGTTTCATTACTTCAAAATACTCCGCTTCCCGCAACACCTGAAGCAGCGTATCGTCGGCCGTAAAGGAGCCTTGGTAAGCAAAATTGCGATTGACCAATTGCTGCACCGAGATAAATCGGTATGTACCGTCCTCCTCGATGTGGAATTGACAGGAGAAATCCAGTTCCTTGCGGAGGAACGGCTCTACAATAAACCGGACCGTTCTTCCCTTGCCGTACTGTTCGCCCAGATAGGAGGTCACGCGTCTCAATATCGCTTCCGACTCGATCAGCAAATTCCCTTTCCCGGAAACGCCGAACTCATCTTTGATCAAGAAGGGTCCCTGACGCAGCAGCGTCAAGCCGGTTGCCAGCAGCTCTTCATGCGAATAGATTGTCTGGCTGTCGGACCGAAGACCGAGGCGACGGTTCAATTCCGTTGAATACAGCTTCGAATTTACCGTTCGAACCGTCTCGATAGCTGCAAAATTCTGTTTCAAACCGTAACGCGCGGCAGTACGATCCGCTCCCGGAATAACGGCAAAAGGGGACAACCGGGCGCCATCCAGCCATTGCGGATCCATGTCGCCCATACGATCGGCTGATGTGATCAGGTCGAATACATTGGCCGTTCTGGCCGCGCTTCCTCCTTCAGGACTCTCGAGATCGGTTGAGTTGGAATGAAACTCAAACCCGATCGCATGCAAATACGCTTTATGGCTGGCGTTCATTCGATAGCGAGTAATGAGCCTATCCTGCGCCTCGCAAAAGGGGAAGAGCAGCTCATCCATGGCCATCACGACATTCTCCATTTCGGGATCGTGAAACGCCGGCAGCCTGGCTAGATTAGGATCGCGCCAGAAGCGTTCCGCGTCGAACGTTCCGATGATGAGTTCGCGCTGGCGTCTATCGTTCATACCGATGCCGTCTTCTTCAGCTCGGAGATATAGCGGGAGAAGGTCGCCACCGATTCCATAAGCGTGAAGTCGAATTGTTCAAAATCGATTTCAATACCGAACTGCTCTTCCACTTTCAGAATGAGCGTTATGAGCTGCAGGGAGTCCAGTCCCCCGTCTTCCATCATGTTGGAATGCTCGTTCAAGCTTAGCGCCAGCTCAGCGTCGTCCTTGATTTCGCTTATCATCGCAATGATCTGTTGTTCCATAGGTATCCCCCATTTAATGGATATATTGGCTTTGGTAATAATGGATCGTTCGAGCGAGGGCCTCACGCAAACCGATCGTTGGTTCCCAGTCCATAATCGTCCGCGAAACGGTAATATCCGGCTTCCTTCTCCGGGGATCGTCTTCCGGCAGCGGGAGAAACTCGATCTGCGCGTTGGACTTCATGAGTTCCTTTAAGAGTTGAGCGACCTCAAGTACGGTGACCTCCTCCGGATTCCCCAAATTGACGGGCTGTTCGTACGCGGTACGCATCAATCGCACAATCCCTTCCAGCAGATCGTCGATATACTGAAAACTTCTCGTCTGTCTGCCGTCGCCATAAATCGTGAGGTTTTGCTTGGCCAGGATTTGATTAATGAAATTGGTAATGACCCGTCCGTCATTCAAATCCATCTTCGGGCCGAATGTGTTGAAAATCCGAATGACCCTTACCGGTATGCCGTATTTCCTGTTCATCCAGTAGGTGATCGCTTCCGCATACCGCTTCGCTTCGTTGTAGCAGCTTCTTGCTCCAACCGAATTCACGTTGCCATAGTAGCTCTCCGGCTGCGGGTGAACGCTTGGGTTTCCATAGATCTCGCTGGTTGAAGCCAGGAAGAAACCGGCCTGCTTTTCTTTGGCCAGATGCAGCAGATGCAGCGTTCCTTCGCTGCCTACCCGCATCGTTTCGATCGGAAAGGCCAAATATTTGGGCGGGCTGGCCGGACTTGCGAAATGCATGACCCAATCGACAGGTCCTTCAACACCGAACGGAACAATAACGTCATGCTCGATGAACTTGAAATTTGGCGACTGCAAGAGATTGTCCATGTTGGCGGTCGACCCGGTCAGAAAATTATCGACCCCGATAACGGTATGGCCTTCCCGCAACAACCTCTCGGCAAGATTCGATCCGATGAACCCTGCGACTCCTGTTAATACAATGATTATTATTATTCCCCCTTGTGCTTGAGGTGTCGTGAAACCGTTATCCATGCCATCGATGTACCAGCCAGATGATTGGATCACTCCAAATGTAGAGGTGTTCTATAGTAGTTGAGACACGGGAGCGCGATAAATAAGTTATGATGAGACGAAGGAGAAAGGAACTGCGCAGAGGGATATCGAGGAAGCTTTTTTATTCCTCTTACGCTTATCTTAGCGTGGGCGACTCACGTTCAATACCCACTGGATTCTTGAAAATCGCCTTACAAATTATAGGTTTTAATCAATAAACTAGAGAAGACAATAGGGGGGCGGTCGATGTTGGGGCTTACTGAATGTCTACCTCTTTCAGGAATCGATCAAGGAATATCGATTCTTCATTTTCTATACGAATGATCATCGCATGCAGCCTTTCTAATATGTGCCTATCCCTAGTCAGGTTATATTTAAGCACGACATTCACCATAATCTTGGCCTGAACTTCAATGGATAAGAATTTTTCTATATGTTCATGACTGAAATGATTTAAAAGCCGATTATCGTACAAGTACCTAAGTCTTAATGTCATGATTTTCTTATGGTCATAAAGTAGATGAAAGGGTCTTATGTCGAGTTTGGACTCATGATTACAGGTGTCCTTCACATAGTTCCCTAATGTAGTGTATATCTGCATACCGAAGTCGAGTTTATCCCGATCTCCTCCATAGTTGAACATATCCCAGTACTCAGGTGGTTTGTTCGTGAAATAATGCCTTATCGAATTTAATAGGGTATCTACGCTGAAATGATCCTGAACCCGATGATTAAATTGATACAAATAAACCATTTCGTTCAGATAATCATGATTTGTAGTTAAATGATTCATGGAGAAAGCAAGACTGAAATCCGAAAATGATAGTTCAGCTTGACTATAAACCCCATTCTTAAAAAAATCTGAAACATACAATATTTCTCTATTGAGATCATACCCATAAACAAATATGTCATGATGCAAATGGAGTCTATTATATCGTTCGCTTAAAGGGACGTAGAAGTAATTCACCATGGTGTGGACATAAGTATTTAAATTAATATTTTCTATAATAAAACTGATGATTGAGCCCCATTTACTTGTCACATGATCTCTATGCATCTTTTGAGTAATAATCCATTTGCATGCATCGGAAGGCCGCAACTCATAAGGTAATGGGAAATAAAAATCTCCCCATTTATGTTTGTAATCCTTGTTAATATATAATTGAATGTAATTATTGAATATCCATGGATATGCGCGCTCGTAATGGGTAAGGATGGACAGAAGATGAGCATGTTGGGTATAGGTTGTAATCATTGGATACCTTACCGGTAATACTTTTCCCCCTAGTTGAATGGTATTTTCCAATATTCAGTTCACCCCTCGTCATCTATTCGATTAGCGCTTATACGCCTAACTCATTTAGCAGTAATCGCTTCGTACTTGCCCTGTCCAGTTTTCCTGTTTTTGTTTTTGGGATTTCAGCAACAATCCTCCATTGTCTAGGCACTTTATACGACGACAAATGCAAGCGGCAATGTTTTTTCAGCGCATCGATATCAAGCAGACATCCTTCTACCCCTTTCAGAAATGCGATGGGTACTTCGCCTAATAGATCATCGTGCACGCCTACAACGATGACTTCCTCAATTTCTCTCATTCCATATAAAAACGCTTCGATTTCTTCCGGATAGATATTGATACCGCCGGAAATAATGATATTCTTCTTCCTGCCTGTAAGGATCAAACAACCGGATTCATTCCAATATCCCAAATCTCCCGTCTTTAACCAACCATCGACAAGGGTTTCGTTTGTTAACGTTGGGTTTTTGTAATAACCGAGCATCACATTGGGGCCCTTGACCCAAATTTCTCCGGCAGCCGTTCCCTCAACCTCCTTCTCTTCTTCGTCCACGATTCGAATCGAAACATCACGGATAGGCGATCCACAGGATATTCGGCGATCTCCCCGTTCCATCATGCTCACCCGTGGAGAAGCTTCGGTCAATCCATAGGTCTGAATAAGGTCTGCTTTAGGAAATACAGTCCGAATCTTGTCTACTAGTTTGGCCGGAACCGCCGCGCCGCTAACTACAATGAATTCAATTGAATCAAAGACGCCCCGGTTTGGGGTCTGATGAAAATCCGAAATGAAGTGCATCAATTGCGTAGGCACGGCCGAAAAGCCCGTCACCGCCTTACGCTCAAACAGCTTAAACGCCGTGCGCGGCAGCATGGGCAGGCTGATAAGCGTCATGCGGGTTCCGCAAAGCATACAAGAAATCAATTGCGTGACAATCGTAGAACTGAAATGAACGGGCATCGTGACCAGAAACGAATCTTGGTCCGTATAACCTAATTTTTGGCCATGTGCCAGCGCATTCGTCCATACATTCCGATGGGATAACATTACGATTTTAGATTTACCGGTTGTGCCCGATGTAGGCAACAGAATGGCGCAATGATCGGGATCAGGCTGATTGGTTACTGTGATCGATTCAAATGAAGACAACGATTCTTGGGATAAATCCTGAGCGGTAACCCACGGGATGTCGCACTTTAAGCGTGCAGGCTGTGCATATTTGCTAATAACCAGTTTGGTATCGGTGGCAATTAAGTTCTGTTCAATTTCGGTTGTGGATGCTGAGTAGGGGATCGGTACGAGTACATAGCCGCAGAACTGAATGCCGAGCGCCGCGAAAATGAAAAACGGCTCATTATTTGTGTATAAGGCGAGATGGCTGCCTGCCTCCAGATCAAAGTTCTTCTTCATATAGGAAGCAATCAAATAGGCTTCTGTCATCACCTCCGCGTAAGTCCAATTTTGCTTGATATCTTGAAGGATAATTTGTTCTTTACGCTCGCAAGCTTCCTTCCATAAGCACTCAATGATAGTCATATTCTCCTCCTTTATAGGATCTATCCGACTTCGCCGCAGGTTTAGGACATCGTTTTCTCGGTCAAATAATGAATGATTAATCCAGCCGTGGAGAAGTTTTCGAACAATAGATCCTCATCGGGGACGGCGATGTTGAATTTCGATTCCATTAAAACAACAAGCTTGAGGAAGCCAGCCGAATCCATCCCTTGCTCCAACAAATTCGTATTGCGGTCATCGGGATACTCGATTTCAAGTTCAGTAAAAATTTCGTCTCTCAGGATAACTTCAATTGCTCTAGACATCCTATCTCCTCCGTTCGATGATCTTGAATTTCCAGACAACCCGCAGCTTTGTGACAAGACGAACAGCAATACCATTTAGATAACGCACGCGTTATGGTATCATTTTCCTGCTGTTTTTTTAACCCGGCAAAATATAGTTTTTATACCCCGCGACATGCTGGTTCCCCTCCTTCGGTTTTCATTATAGATGCGGGCGTGGCCGCGGAAAGATCGCCCTGAACATCGATCGGGTCGTGCAGTAACGGAACAAAAATAAACCGATCTCCGCTTCGAGACGGAAATCGGTTTATACCCGCTTATTATTTCTAATGTTAATCGAGGCTAGTGTTATTGGGTGGCTCGCGTAACTAAACGTATACTTGAAATAAGCAATCCGTTATTTAATGGTTTTTATTACGAATTCGTTTCACCACTAGCCTTGTTAATGCAGCCAGCGACAAACCGATTACAAAGGTGTAGGCGTTAAAATAAATTCTGTTGGTATATTGATTCAACCAACCGAAATTGTAAATAACAGAGTCGGGATTTCCTGGGCCTCCCCTTAAGTGGCGAATAAGATTATCAACATATACATATTCGCCAAGGATGCATAGCAGTATGACTAGCGGTAATCCCATAGCACCCCATAGCATAGTTTTTGCGCCATCGAGCAAAGGCCCGACAATTCGATATGTAAAGATCAACGCAATAAGATATAGGGGAATAGCCGGAATAATGAACAGAATACCTAGGTTGCCATTACCTGAAGCGCCGTGGCCATCCCCCCTATAGGTTAGCGTGAAAATATAAACTAGTAAGAAAAAAACTATACTTAGACTGACAGAAACCGCAAAGGCGATAAGGTCTATTTTGAGTCTTGACACAATGTGTTTCCTCCTTCACCGTTGCTTGTAAGTTCTTGGTTTAGAATCGGGCTAGCTCTGTTTAAACAGATTAAGGAATCCTATATCTTGATCATTGTCACTCCATAAAAGATAGGTTGTTGCCGAAGACTCGTCGGGATCTTTAATGCCGAAATAGTTTTGCGTATACATAACATAGCCGACCCCGAGCACAAAATGATAGTCCCGGTAAGTATTACCCGAGACGAAATAATCGAATCGTATACCGACTGGCAGGCTTGAATTTATTGCCGAAGTGTAAGTACCCCAAGCGACATTGTCAGTGCCTCGATGCTCGGTTCCAACCCATTTCTCTCCGTTATGACGTAAATGAGTCAGCAACCCCTCTGAATACTTTGCGAGACTCGTTCCGGCTATGGTCGTCCCCATTTCGGAATAAAGATGATTTACAAGTTGAGCGTTACCTCCATAATATGCACCGCCTCTTACTTGATGTCCATTGGCAGCCAGGTAATTTGCCGTCATAGCCCCCGTAGCAGGTCCGCAGGCGGAATCTTGATTGGTCACGCCCGTTGCACGTTGGGAAATATGAGTAACACTTATTTCTTTTGATATGGGATTTGCTAACGCTACGACATTGGAGTTTAAGCGCGCCCAATCCGTGTTGCTAATGTCTGGGTTTGAGGCCATCGGTTTCAAATTGATGTTCTTAGCTTCAGCCTTTTCTTTGACCGCAGAAGCATTTTGAGCGCGAATAAGGCCATGGTTGTAATAGCTCTTTAATTTCAATTTGTTTGTTTCAGCCATGCCGTCTCCGTATTCAAGAACTGGTCCTTTATCTGTCGATGAGGAGACAATAATATGCCCAATAGCTTCGCCTTCATTACGAACGATAAAATAATAGCCCAGCTGACTTTCGTCGATATCATACAGTACTTCCGAGAATGTCAATTGGGTCTGGTACCATTTTTCAGCGAAATTTGACCCTTTAATGAACTGCTCCGCTACTTTTTTTGCTTCCGCGACAGACACTATCTTAGATACACGCGATACACTTGCATCCTCTACTGCGCCGGCCACTGCTGCGTTTGACGACACGAGGAAAGTTGCGAGAACGAGTAAAGCAGCTCCCTGGGATACCTTTATTTTCATCATGCACCATCTTTCTTTTAATTAATATAGGGTTTTACAACTTATTTATACTAAATTTCCATCATTTTATATATCTTTTTTTAATATATATATTAGGCACGTATTGATTTACTCGTTAGGGCTATTTGTAATAGATCACTCCGTTTTTGTCCCCGGTTAGCGTAATGTATGTACTTAGATCTTATGGAAAGTCACCCTTGACCATCAACTTCCAGATTCTGTTCTTTCCATGACTGTACACGCAATAAAACAGACGCACCGATAGGATACGTCTGTCTCTGCCTGATGCCATCCATCACTTCTTCTGCTTATAAAACTCATGATACAGCTTCATCAACGCCCTCTTCTCAATCCTCGACATATATCCTTTGAAATCTCCCGCTACGTCCGCTATTCCCCGCCTGTTATCAATCCGAACCCGTCAACCACGACTTCCTTCTCCCGGTCATTCAAAATATCCAGATTCTTATAGATCTTGCTCTACTCTATCTTCATCTGTACCCAAAAGTTTTCGCAGAAAACTTACTTCGGAAGCATACGCTCGGCCACATCGTCGGCTTCCGAACCGAGGATGTCGATGAGCGTGATTTCGTTCCCCTCTTTGTCTGTCCCGATCGGGTCGTGCAGCGAAACGTCCTTTTTCGTTTTCTTCAAACTCCGCAAATGCATCAGGAGTTCGTTCTCGATACAACGAGCCGCGAACGCCGCCAGCTTCGTCCCTTTGCCGAAGCTCTCGATCGCGTGATCAGACCGATGGTGCCGATGGAGATCAAATCCTCCAGATCTTCCCCGGTGTTATCGAATTTTGATGCATACGCTCGGGAAATACCAACTCCATCGTTTCTCCTTGATAAGACACCGTACAGCTACCTCGACCCACTCATACATGATTAAGCGGTTTACTCATTCACTGATAGAACGCAAATATATATCACCTGAAATAGAAAAGTCCCGATGTATCGGTATACTTTGGAACTCGCTTTGTTGTTTCAAACCTGCTTGTATGGATGCAGTTCTTTAAGGAAGGCCGGCGCCAACTTATCACTATTAGATGAAGCAAGCTCATACTTACTTAGTCAGAAGTCACCCGACCTACTTGCGCACCACTTCATAGCCAGTATATTCTTCAACGTAAATTCTCGAGGATGGATCTCTAGAGGTCAAATAATAAGCCCAAATGATATTATGGTGACGGAGAGGGAATAATTGTTCTATAATTTAAATTCGGTTGAATCACTTGTAGGCCTCAGGAGGAAAGAACATGCAACTCATCGACAAAACGAAAGTTCAGCAGTATTTAGATATCCTGATCGATTGCGATATATATATCCATCTCGAGATGACGACGGGTGCTTACGCAGCGCATCTGGATCGTTCGAAACATCCAGCCGCGACCTTTATTACGAACGCCGTTATTCGTTATTCCCACGGTTCGATTTCCGGGGATGGCCCCTATCGTGTCGGTTTGAAAACGGAGCAAGGCTGGGTTTATTCCGAAGGGCTTACCCACTATGAAGAGACGGATTCCGATAGGCTCATCCTGGCGGGTCACGATCCTGCAGGCAAACTCGTCGTGGCGTTGCAATTGAGTCGGGAACCATTCTAACGTAAAGGGGAATTGAACATTGATGAAACAGCACATCCTAGTTGTGCTTCCGCATCCGGACGACGAAGCGTTCGGCGTGTCAGGAACGCTTGCCATGCATCTCGACCAAGGAACGGCGGAAGTCACTTATGCTTGTTTGACTTTAGGCGAAATGGGCCGCAACATGGGAATACCGCCTTTCGCCAACCGGGTCACGCTGCCCGCCATACGCAAGCAGGAACTGGAGGCTTCTTGCCGTGCCATTGGCATTCGGGATCTCAGAATGCTTGGATTTCACGATAAAATGATCGAATTCGAGGATAAAGCGAAGTTAGACGGAAGCATCGAGGCGCTCATGAAAGAGCTGAATCCTTCGTTGGTCATTACGTTCCACCCGACGCTGAGCGTTCATCCCGATCACAACGCATGCGGTGCGGCGGTCATCCGAACGATCGGCAGAATGCCTGCAGATCGTAGGCCGACCGTGCATTGCATGGCATTCGCCAACAATCACGAACAAGAGATCGGCAAACCGGATATCATGAATGACGTTAGAGGTTACCTGAAACAGAAAATGGCCTCTATTCAAGCCCATAAGTCCCAATTTCAAGCAGCTGAATTGTTAGGCAACAAAAAATTATCGGATGCGGAAATCCAGGCCCGCTTCGGAACGGAACGATTCTGGACGTATCGGTTCTAATAGAAGACAATTCTCATGCTTAAAACAACCCCTGGTCGCCGGTCAAGTTTCCGCAACCGGTCGTCAGCCAGTCATCCAGGCCGCCCATCCAGAGCGGCCCCTCATTCACTTCTTCTGCTTATCAAACTCATGATACAGCTTCATCAGAATAATTTCCCTTTGCTCTTTTAGCGTCTTTTTGTAGCTTCTATCTCAAATCAGATAGACCGTGGTTCTTCATCACAGCCGGCAAACCACTCGCTGACCAGCGTTGTCGTTTTACCAACGATCGCAGCCAGCCGCAGACAACAAAGAGAGGTGCAAGATTCACTCTATCCCTGCTATATATAGCAATACAATTCGTGTATTGTATTTGGCGTTATAAAAAAACTTATATCTTCCTGTCGTTTTTGTAATTTGTTTTATTAATCATGTCGTATTACGCTATAGGAAGCTGTGATTAGGAGGGAATACGAATGAGCCAACTAAAAGTATCCACATATAAAGAGGCTGTTCAGCTTATTAATGAAGTGGGCATCTTGCCACTGGCACCGCTTATTCCAAACCATCCCTCACTTTACGAAATCACTTCTGGCGAGCAATGGTTAACGGGGACCGAAACTGATCCTTGGCTTTGGCGAACACGACTTCCCAGTGATGGCGCAGCGGCTTACGGTAAATTCATGAAGAAGAAACCGGTTCTCATTTCGCGCGAATTATTCCCATGGGTTAAAGTCATTCTAGGAAGCAATCTATCGATTGAAGTTCGTTATCAACAAGGTTTGATTTCTAAGGATGCCTTAGTGCTGTATCGACAAATCAGAGAGGAAGAAGGCATCGAAACGAGGTCATTAAGATTAAAAGCGAGCATGCATGGCAAAGAAATGAAGAAAACATTCGAAAGGTCCCTTTTGGACTTACAAGAAACGGTGGATATTGTTATTTCCGGTGCCAACGAAAGCAGGATCCTTTTAGATGTGAATAGCGCGTGGAAGAGTACTTCATTCGAGTCAACCGACCATTGGATGGAGAACGTCGGCATCCTTCAATCTGATATTCATGCGGAGCTTGCTAAGAAGGAACTGAAGAACTGCTTAACCGAGAAATGCAGTGTTGAGGCATTCGGATTTCTCAATAAATTTTTTAAACTTGATTCCTAAATCTCTGATAATAAAACAGAAAGGAACTGCTGAATGCAGCTCCTATTAATCACCTCAATTTGAATCCTTCGATCCCATTCTCTCATCTGTTTATCACACTCATATTCGTTCTGCTAACGATTCTTTTGCTTCCAAACGTTCAAGCAAGGCTTTACCTAGATCTGATGAAGCTTGCGGATTCTGACCTGTAATCAAGTTCCCATCCGTAATGACATGGTCACTAAAAATCGGAGCGGATATGAAGTTCGCACCTAATTCACGCAACCGGTCTTCCAACAAGAAAGGCATAAGACGATCAAGTTGAACCGTTTGCTCTTCCAGATTCGTGAACGACGTTAGCGTTTTCCCCTTCACAAACGATTCTCCATTGGATAACGTAACACCCACCAACCCCGACAAACCATGACATACAGCAGCAACAATTCGATCTGACTCAGCAAATTCTCGAACCATGTCCTGCAATGGAACATCATTGGCGAGGTCAAACATCGTTCCATGACCTCCCGGTAGATAAATGGCATCGAAATCGTCAGAGCTTACTTCTTTCAGTAATACCGTATTTTGCAACTGTTCATGGTCACGGATCCGTTGGGCGTTTCCTTCCTGAGGCACGCTGTTTGGATCTATCGGCGTTTTACCTCCTTTCATGCTAGCTACTGTTACTTGATGACCTGCATTTATTAATAAATCGTAAACCTCGACAAATTCGGATAACCATAGACCCGTTGGAAGCCCCTGCTGAATCTCTTCGTGACTAGTTACGACAATTAAAATTTTTTTGGTGTTCATCGATTATCCCACTCTCGCTAATAATTTCACTAAGAAAAAAGATTCCCATGTGATTTATTTCCATTTTAATTTCGCACAAGCTATAATACAAATTATAAAAACAGCATGGAGGCATAAGAAAATTTATGGCTGACTTTGAATGGTATCGTTCATTTGTATCCATTTATCGCTTACGATCAATATCTGCCGCTGCTAAATTCCGCTATATGACACAGCCTGCTTTGACTCACCATGTAACTGCGCTTGAAGCCGAAGTTGGTGAAGTCTTGTTTCAGCGAACATCGCGTCAAACGTTACCCACCGAACAAGGAAAAAAGTTGTATCGCCAAATTTCGCGTGCCGTTGATCAGTTAGAACGGATAACGGCTGGATTTCAGAGTCAGTCTGAGCATCCTGTTATTCGACTCGGCGGCCCAAGAGAATTCGTGTATGAATCCATCCTGAATCGAATAGATGGATCACCTCAACATCTGAGTATTAGTTTTAATGAAACAACAGAGATCATTGAATCGTTAAAAACGGGTCATTTGGATGTAGCTATTATGACATCGTACATAGACATACCTGGAATCGTATTCGTCCGCTTGCTGAAGGAATCGCTACGTCTTGTAGGCCCGGCGAATACGAAGTTCCCAACAGAACTCGGCGAATCTTCAACTGTAAAAGAATCATTGGAACATTTGGACTGGATCAGCTATAGTTCCGAGCTTCCATTCATACGAAAATTTTGGATCGAAGCATTTGGAGAATGTCCACCTTTGCTTCCACGCGTAATCATACCTGATATTCGGATTATTAAATCGATGCTAGTGCAAGGAAAAGGCGTGAGTGTAATGACTGATGATATGATCAAGGATGAATTATCCGAGGGCTCTTTGAAGGAATTATGGGTGCCAACTAACCCCATTACGAATGAAGTTTGGTTAGCTTATCGTACGATTGACCAAATCAATCCTACGATCATGAAATTTGTAGAGCGGTGTACTTGTACTCCTTTCTCTCGCTAAAATCGCAATCTGCTCGCTCATTCGCCAGAGATACTTACGGAGATTAATAAACCCGCCTAAATGGAATTCACTCCACTCCGACGGGCTTTTTTGCATCCTGCTAATTGGGGAGCCGGTTCATCAACGACTTGCCATTGAACCATTTCGTCTTTGAAAAGAAATACGATTCATTCTAACTTCTACACCTCATCGTGGTTAAATTAGTTGCCATCTATGTATACAACGTGAAAAACGGGCGTACCGAATGATACGTCCGTCTACAAAAGTAAGATTCATTTCTTCTGCTTATAAAACTCATGATACAGCTTCATCAGCGCCCGCTTCTCTATCCGCGACACGTAGGAGCGGCTAATCCCCAACTCCTTCGCAATCTCCCGCTGCGTCCGCTCTTCCCCACCGGTGATCAGCTCGAACCGCCCCACCACGACTTCCTTCTCCCGGTCATCCAAAATATCCAGGTTCTTATAAATCTTACTCTTCTCTATTTTAAGTTGAACTTATGAGTTTTCACAGAAAACTTGCTTCGGAAGCATATGCTCCGCCCCATCGTCGGCTTCCGATCCAAGGATGTCGATCAGCGTAATTTCGTTCCCCTCTGTGTCCGTCCCGATCGGGTCGTGCAGCGAAACGTCCTTCTTCGTTTTCTTAAACGAACGCAGGTGTATCAGGATTTCGTTCTCGATACAACGGGCCGCGAACGTCGCGAGCTTCGTCCCTTTGCCCTGCTGGAAGCTCTCGATCGCTTTGATAAGACCGATCGTCCCGATGCTAATTAAATCTTCCAAATCCTCGCCCGTGTTATCGAATTTTTTGACGTTGTGAACACGACCCTATGTAATTTCGGAACAAAAATAAACCGATCTCCGCCTCGAGACGGAAATCGGTCTATCCCCGCTTATTATTTCTTTCCTGCAAACGGTCATCAATGACTTTCACCCATTCTGGTAACGGTGTTACAAAATGTTTGATTGTGGTCTGATCCGCTTCAAGTACAATTTCACCTTCATTACTGTTGTTGTCAATGACGATGAGGGAGTCAATCAAGTTCAGGTGTTCAAGCAGATTTCTCAAGGAGGTCTGATGGCGCCTAAGGATATCTTCCGTATCGATATGATGGCCACCATTTCGAACTCGCAGAGCAACACGTTCAATGTTAAGACGCACGTCTCCTAATCCAACATAAAACATGATGACTTCGAAACCATTCGACTTCGCTTCCTGCATTTGTCGGATCACGTTGCCGCCTGCAAGCGTAGTTTCAACTGTAAAATCACGCTTATGCAAAATGCATTCCCTTACAAGCTTGATGGCTTCTTTACCCGCAGAAACTTTGCGACGGTCAGGATTTTCTCGATCAATGCCACGAGCCAAGGCATCGGGATCAATAATAACACTAACACCAAGCCGTTCAATAATCAGATTGCGAATCGTACTTTTGCCGCTACCGTTATTACCGGCGAATACAAACATGGTGGCAATGGGATCATTCATGATAGAGATCCTGTTCATTTATTCGCTCGATAACGCCATCGCTGTACTCTTTAACAAATTCACCTTCACGTGTTTTGTATACGATATAAGTTCCGTTCGCTTTCGCATCCAATTTTGCTCGATCCCCGGTTAGCTTAATATACTTGCTTAGGTCCTGTATACGGTTCATTCCTTTTCACCATCCACATTCAATTGTATAGCTGAAGTATATCATATCGGAATTCTTAAAGCAGATATCAGCGGCAAAGAACGAACAAAACAGACGTATCGAAATCATACGTCTGTTTTACGGTTTGCAATCAACTCTAATCTCAACGAAGACTTACGCAACTGTAGACTCACCAGTAGCCACCCGTCACTTCTTCTGCTTATAAAACTCATGATACAGCTTCATCAGCGCCCGCTTCTCAATCCGTGACACATAACTCCGCGACTCCCATGTGTCTTATATACAATATAAGTTGACCACCAACCCCCAAAACATATACCCGTTTAGGCGACAAAAGTGAAAATTTTGTCGATTTTTGTACAAAAATATTCAAATTCACGGTATCTCGACCGATATACCTTAAGTAAAACTGCTTTCGTTCACAGTATACAGCTTAGAGGGGAAAAGACAGATGAAAAAAAAGACATTTACGACATGGTTGATGGCAACCAGTGTAGCGGCGGCGGCCATGACGCCGTCCGGCCCGGTATCTGCATCCCCGGAGTTGGCCAAGACATCGGAAGCTTTGTTTAGCGACTGGGGACAGATCGATTCATCTCTCCAGGAAGCCGTTATTCAAGCTTCGGAGTTGGGCTTGATAAGCGGCGATCCTTCCGGTAAATTCCGCCCTTTAGATACGCTTACCAGACAGGAACTTGCGGTTCTGCTGGCGAGGTTTTTGCATATTGACCCCGTGAATACAAAATACTCTTCTTTTCATGACGTTGCGGTCATCGCTTGGGCGCATCCTTATATCGAAGCCGTAAAGGCAGCGGGAATCATGCAGGGTGACGGGAAAAGTTTCCGACCCGGCGAACGCGTCACCCGCGAGGAATTGGCCGCGGCCCTCATGAAAAGCATTCGACAAGATAAGACGGCCGTCGCAGCCGATTCGGCGACGTTCGCGGACCGTTCACAGGTCAGCGCGTGGGCCGGACAGGCCGTTCAAGACGCGTTGACGCTTGGCATGATGGAACTGAAAGACGGACATTTTGCTCCAAAGCAAGCTGTACAGCGTCAAGAAGCCGCTGCTTCGCTTGTGCACGCCTTCCACGAGCAGACGGCTGTATTGGATTGGACCGATGGGCAGCGTATTTCGATCGGCGGCAAAACGTATCTGATCGGCGATTCGCTGAAAGGGCTGCTGCGTATCGAAAATAACCCCATCCTCAAAGGCGCAAAAATTCGTTTTGCCGCGGCGGGCAGCACATTGAATCGGATCGACTACCTGGAGATCGTGCAAAGCGGAGAAAACCCGGCAGCCGGCGAAGCGGAATTTTCGCGAAATATCGTGCTTGACGCTCAAGGAGACCGAATCGAAGGCAGCGTCGTCATCTCCGGTGATTTCGTGACCGTAAAGCATTTGACGGTCGCCGGCGATTTCGAGATTTCGCGGGCTTTGTATCACGACTTTTATGGCTACGACGTCACGGTATCGGGCAAAACGGTCATCAACGGCGGCGATACCAATACCGTTGTTTTTGAAAATGCCAAGCTGCAAACCGTCGACATTAACAAAAAGGACGTGCGGGTTGATGCCTCCGGCACAACGACGGTCAAGGAGTTTCAGATTTATTCCAGTACGACGCTAATCGGAGAAAAAGGTTCGACTATCGAACGCGTTACGTTGAAGGACGGCGCGGAGAACGTTGATATCTCGGCTTCGATCGATTCCCTGATCGTAAGCTCGGGCGCAAGCGTAAATCTGGCGACGGGCAGCCGCATTCAACGGATTGAAGTTACCGACCGGGCGGCTCAGTTGAAGATTCAACCGGGCGCGAACGTAGACGATATCAAGCTGCCGACTAACGTCGATATTTCCGCGATTGTTTCGAATTACGAGCAAGTCCGAAGCCAGATCGGGAACGTGAACGGCACGAAACCTGCGTCTCCGACTGTTCAGCTTCCGCCAGCATCGTCGCAAACTCCGACGCCGAATCCAAGCACGCCGCAGGACCCGACGCCGAATCCGGACCCAACGACGCCGCAGGACCCGACGCCTAATCCGGACCCAACGACGCCGCAGGACCCGACGCCTAATCCGGACCCAACGACGCCGCAGGACCCGACGCCTAACCCGGACACAACGACGCCGCAGGACCCGACGCCTAATCCGGACCCAACGACGCCGCAGGACCCGACGCCTAATCCGGACACAACGACGCCGCAGGACCCGACGCCGAATCCAGGCCCAACGACGCCGCAGGACCCGACGCCGAATCCGGACCCAACGACGCCGCAGGACCCGACGCCTAATCCGGACCCAACGACGCCGCAGGACCCGACGCCTAATCCGGACCCAACGACGCCGCAGGACCCGACGCCGAATCCGGATACAACGACGCCGAATCATGCGCCTACGGTTGCGAATCCGATCAGCGACATGACGGTTCAGGACGGACAACCGGCGGATGATCTTGATCTGAGCGCCGTATTCGCGGACGAGGACGGCGATGCTTTGACGCTGTCGGCCGTATCTTCGAACGAGAACGCGGCGACGGTCAGCGTCACGCAGGACAACAAGCTGCAAATCGCGCCGGTTGGCGGCGGATCTGCCCTCATTACCGTAACGGCGAATGATGGCAAAGGCGGTACGCAGACCGCAACCTTCACGCTCACCGTAAACCGCGCGCCGTATACAGTCAATGCCGTGGCGGATCAAAATGCTAGGGTGGGAGAGGGCGACGTAACGGTCGGCTTGTCCGGCATCTTCGCGGACGATGACGGAGATCAATTGGACGTCTCGCCCGTGTCGGAAAATCCAGGCGTGGCCGAGGTCAGAAAGTCCGACGACGGCAGTCAGCTGATCATCACCCCAGTAGCTGCGGGATCCGTGAAAATCGTGCTTACCGCAGCGGACCCGACGGGCAGAGAAGTTAAAGACGAGTTTATGGTTAGCGTAGCTCCCGCTTATGCAAAAACGCCGTTCTTCTCCGAAGTCGATTGGGGCAGCGATTGGAATCAATATTTTGAAATCTACAATCCGACGGGCAGCCCGATCGACCTGGATCGGATTTCCATCGAATGGGGAAATACAGGAAGGATGTCCCTTTCGGATGCGGATGCCGGCGTAAGCGGCGTAAACAATCTGCCTGCAGGCGATGCGATTATAATCTCGGATATGCTTTCCGGCGATTTGCAGAACCCTCAGCTGCAGTACGGCTTCGATATCGCTTCCGAGTATTCTGACTCGATTGTCGTTAAGCTTATCGTCGATGATGTCGTCGTGGACAGCATCGTCTTCAAGCCGAACGTATCCGCCTTCCGTCAGAGCGGTACCTTGGCGGGCAGCGAAATCTACGACCCAAGCAAATGGAGCGAGCAATCTTACGATTCTTCTCTGCAGGATCTTGGCACATATACAAACAACTAGATCGCCTGAAAAATTCCAACGACAACTAAGAAGATAGCTAAAGGGGATATGCAGGTGAAGGATCGTGTATTCAAATTGCTGGTTGCGACCAGCGTGCTTGCCACTGCGATCGGACCGAACCCGGAATTTGCTTTTGCGGCAAAAGAATTCGGAGCTTCGAATCGGGAATCGGCATTCCTTGACCTCGTGCAGGTTCCGGCTGCGCAGCGGCAGGCTATTCTCGCAGCGGCCGGGCTTGGCTTGCTGACCAGTGGATCGGACGGGCGTTTTCGCCCCCAATCTCCGCTGACTCGGCAGGAGCTGGCCATCGTGCTGACGAGAATCCTCAAGCTCGAAGTGAAAGAAACGAGCCGTTCATCTTTCAAAGACGTTACGTCTCAAACATGGGGACGCAACTATATCGAGGCAGCCGCCAAGGCCGGTCTGATGAAGGGAGACGCGCAGAAGAATTTCCGCGCCGATGCGCCTGTCACCCGGCAGGAACTGGCTGCTATCCTGGTTCAAGCCGCCAAGGTCGCTCAAACGAAAACGAACGAAAAGACCGTGCTTCAAGACGAGAAAGCAGTCGGCGCATGGGCGAAAAACGCCGTGCAATCTGTACTGGAGAACGGATGGATGGAAGCGCAAAACGGTTATTTCCTTCCGAAGCAGGCCGTGACGCGGCAGGAGATCGCAAGTTTTCTCATGGAAGCTTTTTACCCTGACCAGCTGTCCGGCGTCACTCGTACTATTCAGAACGTTTCCGAACAGGGCGTGACGATCAACGGGTATACCTATGCTGTCTCCGATCGGACGAAAGGGATTCTGAGCCAGTCGAACAGCGCGATTTTGCAGGGAGCGAAGATCCGATTCGAAGCCCGGGGACGCAATCTGGACAAGATTACGTACCTGGAACTTCGGCGCGGCGGAACGGCCGCTTCGAAAGGCGCCAAAGAATTCAGCGCCAATCTGCTGCTCGATGGGAAGCTGGGCATTGTCGACGGTGACGTTAAAGTCGCGGACGACTATATTTCGATGGCCAACCTGACGATTGCGGGCGACCTGGAGATTGGCAAAGAGCTGGAGAACGACTTTTACGGCAGCGGGATCGAAGTGCAAGGAAATACGATCGTCAACGGGGGCGACGCCAACACCGTCGTCTTCGAAGGCTCGAATCTGGCGGCCGTCGACGTTAACAAAACGAACGTGAGAGTCGAAGCGCTCGGTCAGACTTTCGTACAGGAGATGAACGTGAACGTCGATTCGACGATCGTTGGAACCTCCAAGGCGTCGATCGATCAGATTAACGTGACGGGAGCGGCACGGCAGGTGGACCTTCAGGGAACGGTCGGTTCGGTCACCGTTAGTACCGCTTCCACGATTACCGGGACGGCAAATATCGCTCAGATGACGGTCCAGACGGCGGCTCCTGTAACGCTAGACACAACGGGAAACATCGCCAAACTGAACGTCACCCAATCTTCGGCGGCGATCACCGTAGGGTCGAACCTGACGATTAGCAGCCTTTCGGCCCCGTCCGGCGTGTCAGCAGGCTCGGTGATCACCAATTATTCCGCCGTCCAATCTCAGATCGGCAGTTCGGCACCTGTCAACAGCGCGCCGATCGTTCGTAATGCGATCAAGGACTTTACGATGACCGTCGGCGAGAAGAAGACGATCGATCTTTCTAAAGTGTTCGACGATGTCGACGGCAACCTGTCGTATTATAAAGCGCTGCTGGTTAAAGCGGCTTCTGCGCCCGAACTCGTCACGGTAACGATAGACGGCAACAATTTAACGATCGAAGCGAAGCTGGCGGGCAAAATCACGGTGCGTACGCAGGCTTACGATACCAACAATGCTCGTACTAATCACGATTTCGCGGTAACGGTGAACCGGAATCCGGTCGCGGCGGATGTTCCCGAGCAGATGGCGACGCTCGATGCAGCGGCAAGCACGTTGGACCTGAGCGCATACTTTACGGATCCGGACGGGGATACGCTGACTTACAAAGCCGTATCTGGCGACAATAATGTCATTACCGCATCCGTATCCGGCACGCTGCTGCAGCTGCAGGCAATCGCGCTGGGGCAAACGACGGTTACCGTGACGGCCGAGGACGGTCGAGGCGGTACGGTCGTCAAGGATATCATCGCTCGCGTCAATCGTTCGCCGCAGACCCTGATCCCCCTTCCGGACCGCAAAGCTTCGATCGGAACGGATCTACAGGTCGACCTGTCGAACGCTTTCCAAGATCTGGACGGGGATACGCTGACTTTTGAAGCTTCTTCGCAAAGCGCGTCTTCGGCAACTGCGGTCGCAAGCGGCAGCGCGCTGACCATCACGCCTCTGGCGGAAGGTCCGGTGTCCGTCACCGTCACGGCCAAAGACGGCAAAGGCGGAACGGCGAGCCAAACGTTCACCGTCAACGTGAACCACGGCCCCAAGCTGGATCGGTCCCCGGGCGTGCAGGAAACGATGGTTGGGCAAGGCGACGTCTTCGTGGAATTGGACGGCATGTTCAGCGATGTGGACGGCGACCCGCTGACCTATGAGGTTCAGTCGGCGTCAGCCGCCGTCGCAACCGCGGAGCTTGTTTCGAACAACCGGGTTCGCTTGTCTCCCGTATCGGGCGGCGTTACGACGGTAACCGTAACAGCAAACGACGGCCGCGGGGGAACGACGAGCGGAACCTTCGACGTTCGGGTCAACGAGGCGCCGACGGTTAAGCAGCCGGCCAGTGACCGCTCTATCCAATTGACGGGCGGGGACGTGACCGTCGATCTTGCGAACGTCTTCCAGGACGTAAACGCCGACAATCTTACGTTGGTGGCGGAATCCGTCGATCCGGCAATTGTGACGGTTGAAGTAAGCGGTACGCTGCTGAAGCTGACGCCGGTTAGCGCGGGCATCTCGACCGTAAAGGTAACGGCCGACGACGGCCGCGGGGGCCAGATCAGCGACAGCTTTGCTGTTCGGGTTAATCGGGCTCCTCTGGCAGCAGGTTCGCTTGCCGATCAACTGCTAACGATAGGCAACGGCGACAAAAAAATCGATGTAACCGGCGCGTTCTCCGATCTGGACGGCGATGCCTTGACCTACCAAGCGGTATCTGCCGACGACTCCATCGCCGCGGTATCCGTGTCGGGCGGCGAAATCGCGGTCGATCCTCTCGCTGCCGGAACGGTGACGATCACCGTGACGGCCAACGACGGGTACGACGGAGTAACGAGCAAAACGTTCGACGTGACCGTTAACCGTGCTCCGATCGACGACCAAGCCGTATCGGATCAGCTGATCACGCTCGGCGCAGCAGACGCTACCGTCGATTTGAGTCAAGCGTTCCGTGACGAAGACGGCGACGCTCTGACGCTGACCGCTTCTTCGCTCTCCGAGAGTCTGGCATCCGTATCGTTGGACGCTGTTTCCAATCTGCTTACGATTCATCCGCTTGCCGGAGGAACCGCATCGATCCTCATCCGGGCGGAAGACGGCCGCGGCGGTACGAAGACGCAGACGTTCGAGGTTAAAGTCAACCGGGCTCCTCAGGCTGGGAATCTGGCCGATCGGACCCTGTCGCTCGGAAGCGCGGATCAAAAGCTCGACTTAAGCGGCATCTTTACGGATGCGGACGGTGACGCGTTGTCGTTCAGCGCAGCTTCCGCCAATTCTGCCGTAGCAGCTGTCGTGCTGAATGGCCAGCAGCTGTCACTGATCGCGGTTGCCCTGGGCAAGACGAACGTGACCGTTACCGCGTCCGATTCGCGCGGCGGCTCGGTGTCGAGCACGATCGCAGTCGAAGTGCGGCCGAATCGGACGCCGGTTGTGAACCAAACGATCAACGCACGAACCGTTCAACCGGGCAAAGAAATCGAGCTTGATCTTACAAACGCGTTCAGCGATCCGGACGATGATGCGTTGAGCTATCACGCCGTATCCGCCGATACGCCTTTTGCCTCGGTATCGGTAGCGGATCATCGGTTGACCGTAAGCGGCATTGCGGACGGAGCCACCGTGATCACAGTGACGGCGACGGACGTGGCGGGAAATCAGGTGGATACTTCGTTCCAGGTCAACGTATCATCCAACGAGTCGCCGGAAGTTGTCGGCTCCGCTCCAGAACAGATGGTTGTGCCGGGATTCGCGACTCAAGTTGCACTCGATTCGCTATTCCGGGATACCGATGGCGACCCATTAACGTATAGCGCGGTCGCTGCTGCGGGGGGAATGATCGTTCCGAGCGTCGACGGCAATATGCTGAAGCTGGCTTCCGGAACCGGCAGCGGCCAAACGCTGGTGACTGTAACGGCCGACGACGGACGTGGCGGGAAGACAAGCACGACGATTCAGGTCACCGCGGTCGAGATCATCCATCAGAAGTCCATTACGACCAAGGTTGGCGTTGCGGACGTCTCTTATAGCCTGGCGCCTTACTTCCAGGCGCAGCAGCCGCTTACCGTCTATCGCGCGGAGAACGGCTCGCTCGTCAAAGAAAACGCACCGCTCATGAACGGTACCACATTGAAGATGGTTCCGGGCAATTCGAGCGGCATCATTTCTTACTTTGTCATCGCTGCAGACGGCAAAGCCGCATCCGTTCAGTTGAACGTGCAGCAGCAGCTGGGAGCCGGGGCGTTCTTCTCGGAATATACGCGGGAAAATCAAATGAATATCGTGCTTGAAATGTACAATTTGAATGAAGATGCCATCAACTATCAAGTAATCGGGTACCGTTACAATACGCAGACCAAACAGATGGAGAGAATGCTCGATCGAGACTATCAACCGAATCTTTATGCGAACGTGTACAATATTAATAAAGGAACTATCGGTCTCGTGATCAATAACGTATTCTATGAATTTATGGATCGCACCCAGGTTCCGGGCTATCACGACGAGCTCGTCATGAACCTGGATTGGAATTACAAATTCGACGGCTATGTCGTCTGCGCGTTCGAATTGGTCCGAAACGGCCAGGTCATCGACGTGCTCGGCGACAAGAACTGGACGCCGGCTTCGGGCTCCGAACCGCTGCCGACAACCGGCACGCTGATCCGCAAAAAAGGCGTCGCTACCGGCTCGGACTCCTTTAGTCTAGACGGCGAATGGGATCTCCTGCCATTCACGCTTGAGAATGTCAACAAACACTTGCCTTAATTTCACGCAAACCGCAGTGGAAGGAAAACAAGCTTTCCTGATGGTCTGCCCCCCGTCAAGTAGTCCGTACAAATAATAATAGTCATTTAAATGGCCTCAGTTCTGAATTCTATCAGACTGAGGCCGTTTAATTTCCTCGCCCGTGTTATCGAATTTTTTGTCAATGTGAACACGATCCAATGTAAATTCGGAACAAAAATAAACCGACTACCATCTCGAGACGGAAATCGGCTTACATCTTTTCATTATTTGAATCGCTCTATCTCTCCCATCGTAGGCAGTGAATCGATCGCTCCGGTTCGCGTTACGGTTATGGCCGCGGCTTTATTGGCGAAAGCCAGCATTTCGCGAGCGGATGCCTCATCAATACCTCGGGCAAATGCCGGCTCTTCCGCGAGCCGGGATAACAACGAGCCAACAAAGGCGTCGCCCGCCCCTGTCGTATCGATTGCTGCCACCCGTTGTCCCGGAACCGAAACGCTGAAATCTCGTGCGTACCAGACCGCACCTTCCGGACCGCGCGTGTATACGACATGCTGCACGTCGCCGACGAACAGCGAGTCGATCGCAGTCTGCTCGTCCGCATGACCTGTGATGTATGCAAGCTCCTCATCGCTAATTTTCACGATATGACTATGCGGTAGGAATTCCAGGATCGTCTGCCTGCACGATTCCCGATCCGGCCAGAGCGCAAGCCGCACGTTAGGGTCGAAGCTGACGACAGCGCCGGCAGCCTTCGCCAACGCAATCGCTTTGCGGTGCGCGTATTTGACCGGGGCCTCGATTAAATCGACGGAGCAGAAATGCAGAATGTCGCCCTCGCCAAACCATTCGCCCGCGATCTCCGATTCCTCCAGCAGCATGTCGGCGCTCGGATTGCGGTAGAAGGAGAATTCCCGATTCCCATCCGCTTTTAGGCTAACGAAGGCTAGTGCCGTATTCGCCTCGCTCGTCCGGAATACATAGCGCGTATCCACGCCGGCTTGCTCCATCGTCTCCACGAGAAAGTCTCCGAATGCGTCAGCGCCAAGCTTGCCGATAAACGAACTGCGTCCGCCGAGCTTCGCGACCGCGCATGCCACATTCGCCGGCGCGCCGCCTGCGGCTTTACGGAAGCTGTCCACTTCCTTCAGCCCTCCCCCCTTCTGATGAGGGATGAAATCGATTAACGCTTCTCCAATCGTAAATACTGTCCGCACCTTCATGCTCCCTTCTTGACGTTGATCAGGCTAATCAGCGGCCCAACTCCTTACTCGATATCCCACTTCCGAAGCGACGCCACCCGGCAGGATCCGGTCGAAAACAAACGTAAGCCCGTGGACGCCGCACCCGGATAGATCCGTCCGGTCATGACGATCTCGCCATCGCCGACAAAGACCTCCACCGAGCTTTTGTCCACGAAAATGCGCAAGCCAAGCTTCCCTTCCACAAGCCTCGTCATGGCACGGCGCTCGCCGCCGGGGCCAATACCGGACCGGTCGCGGTTGAATCGGAATAGCTGATCATCCGACCGATAGGTCAATACCGTCTCCTCGCCGTCGCCGACGCGCAGCTTCAGTCCGAACTGCTCGGCTTGGAGCGCTTCGAATACGACTTCGAGCTCGTAACAATCGCCGCCGACCGGCAGCTCGCGTTCCCCGTCCAGCCAAATATCCGCTTCCGAATAGGCGTTACACCGGTAGTTCTCCAGTTCTGTAACCGGTCGGTAAATAATTCGGTTTTCCTGCCGTACTGCTTCCCTTGGCAAGCTCATCGCGCCCGCCCAATGATGACCGCTCTGCGTCGGAATGTCCGTTTCCCACATATCCATCCAGCCGATGACGATGCGCCGCCCTTTCTCGTCCAACGTAGATTGCGGCGCATAGAAGTCGAAGCCGTGGTCTACCTGAGCATGCCGCTCCATTTCGAACCGGCCTGTCTTCGAATCGAATGCGCCGATGACCGCCATCGTGGAATGCAGGTTGCGGTACTGCTCGCCCTGTGCCGGCATCCGCTGCGGCGACAGCATGAACACGTCCTTGCCGCCAAGCTCGAACAGATCCGGACATTCCCAGTTATCGCCGAATTGGCCGTCGCTGCGCGCCAGCTCCCCGATGAACGTCCAGTTCATCAAGTCGTCCGACCGGTAAACGAGCGCAAGTCCGTTGCCCGCACCGTCATTGGAGCCGAGCAAGACGTAATAACGTCCATGCCGCTCAAATACTTTCGGATCGCGAAAATCTTTCTGGCTCGCCCATTCCGGGATCTGGTCATAGCCGATGACCGGATTGCGCGCATGCTTCTCAAAGGTCACCCCGTCCTCCGATACCGCGATGCCCTGCGATTGCTTGTAATCCCGGTCCTTATCCGGACCGGTCACGACATGGCCGGTGTACATCAAATAGAGCTTGCCGTCCTTGCCGATCGCACTGCCGGAGAAACATCCGCCTCGGTCGAATTCCGTATCCGGCGCAAGCGCGACCGGCAGGTATTCCCACTTGATCAAATCTCTGCTTCGGGCATGACCCCAATGCATCGGTCCCCATACCGGCTTATAGGGATAATGTTGATAGAACAGATGGTATTGGCCATCGTGATGGACAAAGCCGTTAGGATCGTTCATCCAGCCGAACTCCGCCATCAGATGGTAATTCAGCCTGTAATCCGGTCTCAACAGATGCTTCGATTCCCGGATGAAGCGATCAGCTTGCTCTCTCGTATACTCTCTAGTCTGTGTCATAAGCCATCCTACCCTTAGCGTTAATTTTATTTGATCGAGCCTTGCATGACCCCTTGAATGATGTACTTCTGGGCAAACAGATATACCACGATGATCGGAAGAATCGTCAGGACAAGGGCTGCCATCAGCGGTCCGTAATCCGACGTGTAGGTGCCCTGGAAGCTGTACGTCGAGAGAGGGAGCGTCCGCTGCTCCGGGTCAACCAGAATAAGAGAGGGCAGCAGGTAATCGTTCCAAATCCAGAGGACGTTCAAAATCGCGATCGTCGCCGTCGTCGGGGTGAGCACCGGAAATACGATCCGGAAGAAGGTCTGCGTCCGCGTACAGCCATCGATCATGGCCGCCTCTTCCAGCTCCGCCGGAATGCTCTTCACGAATCCATGATAGATAAAGACGGCCAGCGAGCTGCCAAACCCGAGATACATGTAAATAAGCGACCATTTATTGTCCAGCATCCCGAGCGATCCGTAAATTTTCACGAGCGGAATCATGATCGCCTGAAACGGAATAATCATCGAGGCGACCATAATCATAAACGCATACTGATTGAACTTCGTGTTATTCCGGACAAAATAGTGTGCCGTCATCGCGGCGAACATCGAAATAAGCAGCACGCTGACGACCGTGATGACAAGCGTGTTCGAGAACGCGGTCAAGTAGTTCATCTGCTCGAACGCGTTCTTGTAGTTGGTGAAATCCAGGTGTTCGGGAAGCGACAACGGATTGGACGTAATGGCTTTGTTTTCTTTGAACGAGTTCAGGATCAGCACGACGAACGGAACGATAAACAGAATGAGGCCAGCCGTTAGCAAGACGGTCTTCAGCCACGGAATAGCGGATTTGCTGCCAACCATTATGCCTCCACCTCCATTCTTTTGCTGAAATACACTTGAAGCAGCGTAATCGCGGCGACAAGCAGGAACAGTACGAACGCCTCTGCCTGACCGACCCCGTAATCGCGGGATAGGAACGCCTTCTCGTAGACATGCATCGATACCATCTCCGTGCTTTTGAACGGTCCGCCTTTTGTCAGGGTAAGGTTCAGATCATACACCATGAAGCACCGCTGCAGAGAAAGGAAGATGGTAACGATGAACGACGGAATCATGAGCGGAAGAATCATCTTGCGCATTTTCGTCCAGCCGTTGGCACCATCGATGCTTGCCGCCTCCAAAATATCGCCGGGCACACTCATCAGTCCGGCGACGAAAATGACCATCATGTAACCGGCATACTGCCATACCGTGACGATAACAAGCGACCAAAATGCTTTATTCGGATCAGCTAGCCAAGAAGCGCCAAGGAAGGGGATCCCCGCCTTGGTTCCGAAATAAACGAGCACGTTAGAGAAAATAAACTGCCATATAAACCCGAGCACGATTCCGCCAACTAGGTTCGGCACGAAAAAACCGGCTCTGAAAATGCTTTGTCCTTTCATGCCCCTGGACAGCATATATGCCAGCGCAAATGCGATCGCGTTAATAAGTATGACCGAGAGAAAGACATACTTCAGCGTAAGGCCGAATGACTTCCAGAATACGCCGTCCTTGAATACTTCGCCGTAATTGCTGAGTCCAACGAGCGAATGCGACGTGGAAATACCGTCCCAGTTGGTGAAGGTCAAATAAATGCCGTATAGAAACGGAACGATCATGACGGTAATAAATGCAAACAAGGTGGGGCCGGTAAACAGCAGCCTTGAGCGCAGTTTGTTCCATACTCCTTTTTCCGCAATCATAACGATACCTCTCGATCTGTAGGGGATAATGGGGAATGACTTGAAGAAAACAATGGATAAGACACGGTTGTCTTATCCATTGCTCCATGCTATCTGTGCGCTTGAACAGAACTTATTTCACGTTCTTCCAATAGTCCTCGATTTCTGCCGCCAGCGCGGCGCGGTCGCCCGCTTTCGCCAAGTATTTCTGCATGGATGCGCCGACTTTCGACCAGTGATCCGCCGGAAGCGCGCTCATGGACTGCTCGGATTTCCCCTTCGCAATATACGCTTGAATCGATTGTCCAAGCGGGTCGGCCGCTGGAAGCGTAATGTTCTTGAACGCCGGAATAATGCTTGCTTTGTTCACGAGGAAATCCTGTCCCTTTTGCTCATAGACGATCCAGTTCAGGAACTTCTTCGCCGCCTCCTGCTGCGCAGGCGAGCTCTTTTCTTTGTCGAGCACGATCCGCTTGGAGACCGCTGACGAAATTTCCTGGTTGCCGTAATCGTCCGGATTGTTGCTGATTGGCACCGGCAGGAAGCCATACTGCCCGTTTGCCGTATCGAAGCTGCTGATTTGCGGCCATGCCCAATTGCCCATGAACCAGATGCCGACTTCGCCCTTGCCGAGCACTTCCGGACCGCGCTCATAGACGCCGGACAGCGGCGATTTTTGGTCCACGTTGTATTTCATCATCACATCGAACGAATCCATTAGGCCATTGAACACCTTATTGTTCGCCAGATCAGCGGTGCCGGCTTTCAGCGAATCCATAAATTTGTTCACTTCTGCCATATCCTTGTTCTGGCCGGCATAGGCAAGCGGCAAATAGTGCGCGCCAAGCGACCAGTCCATAGGCGAGATGACAAGAGCCTTCTTGCCCGATGCTTCGATCTGCTTGAACAGATTTTCCAGATCAGCCGTCGTCTTAATCGTGGACGGATCGAAGCTGCCGCCTACCGCCTTGTCGACGACCGCTTTATTATAGATGAAACCGTAGCCTTCAATCGCAAGCGGGAACGCGAAGTTCTTGCCGTCGAAGTTCGTCAGGTCAGTGGCATTCGCTACGGCATCGGCATTCCATTTCTCGCCGCTCAGGTCAAGAATGCGGTCTTTGAACTTCTCGACGTCTCCGGTATCCAGCATGATCATCGTCGGCGGATTGCCGGATGCATACATCGTAGATGCCCGTTCGAACGGCGAGGTGCCGCCAGGAACGGTCTGAATTTCAAGCGTGATCGCCGGATTGTCTTCATGGAACGCCTTGGCAGCGTCTTCAAGCTGGGATTGAATTTCGCCTTTGGAGTTCAGAAGGGTAATCTTCACCTCATCGCCGACAGCGCTTTCACTGCCTGACGAATTTGCCTTTTCCGCAGTATTCGAAGCGCTGCTGCCGCTATTCGACGCGTTGCCGCCGCACGCCGTGACTGCCATAACGAAAATAAGTGCAAGCATAGATAGTTGAAACCCCTTGATTCTCTTCACGTTTCTTCCCCCAATTTGATTAATAGTTGGTGTGGTAGTAAATTTGAATCGCTTACATGAAACAGTATATGTCAACCGTTTAACATATGTCAATCGTTTGACATGTCAAACGATTGACATAGCAGATAAAAAGAGCATTCTAGGTTGTAGAACGCTCTACTAACTGAACCGGCAGCACATTCTCCACCTCGAATGGTTCCCCCTCCAGCTGCTTGCGGATGAGCTCAACGGCCATACGGCCCATCTCCCCAATCGGCTGCCGGATCGACGTGATCTCGGGGTTCAGCCAGGAGGCGGCGTTAACATCATCATAGCCGATGATTCGAACATCCTGCGGCACCCGTTTACCCACCCGAATGCATCCCTTGACGGCAAAAGCCGCTATAATGTCGCTCGTCGCGAAAATCCCGTCCGTATCCGGATGCTCCTCCAGCAGCGTATCAATTATACGCTCGTATTGCTTTTGGTCGAAGACGTTCATGTCCGTCTGAATCGTAATATGCTGAACGCCTTGTTTGCGCGCGGTTTCGTGAAAAGCGTTCGTGCGCAAATTCGATAGCATATGCAGCTCCTGGTTGCCGCATATGTGCGCGATTTTGCGGCACCCCTTCCGAACGAGCAGCTCCGTGGCCATCTCGCCTCCCCGGTAATTGTCAGAAGATATGGATGGGATTTCATCATCAATCTGTCGGTCGATCGTCACGATCGGGGAGTGCAAATGGCGGTACTCCTCCACATCAAGCGTATGGCTGCCCATGATAATGCCGTCAACCCGGTTCCTCTTCAGCATTTCGATGTAATCCCGCTCTTTCGCCGGATCGAGCTGGGAGTTGCATAGCATCACCTTAAAGCCAGCTTGATAGGCATAGTATTCCACATAGTTCGCCAGCTCGCTGAAGAACGGATGGGAGACCGTCGGAATGATCAGACCAATTACGTTTGACTGCTTTCGGAGCAAAGAACGGGCAATTTCGTTCGGCTGGTAATTCAATTCCGCCATGATATCGAATACTTTCTTGCGCGTCTTCTCGCTAATATAACCCCGGTTGTTCAGCACCCGCGATACCGTCGTGACCGATACGCCAGCTTTCGTTGCGACATCATGTATCGTAGCCATTTCTGTCCCTCTTCTTTTCTTACAAAATTATGTTCACACTATAACCGATTCTTCCCCGAATAGACAAGTTCAATATCCATCGGGGTTCCTGTTTCCTTTTAAAGAGACCACGCAAGGGACTCCCTGCTAATAATACACCATTCACCTGCCACAATCTTAAAATAAACACAAAAGCCACTCCCTCTCGGAGCGGCCCTGAACTCACTTCTTCTGCTTATAAAACTCATGATACAGCTTCATCAACGCCCGCTTCTCAATCCGTGACACGTAACTCCGCGAGATCCCGAGTTCCTTCGCAATCTCCCGCTGCGTCCGCTCTTCCCCGCCAGAAATCAAGCCAAACCTTCCAACCACGACTTCCTTCTCCCGGTCATCGAGGATATCCAGGTTCTTATAGATCTTGCTCTTCTCTATTTTAAGCTGCACTTTATCGGCCACATCGTCGGCTTTCGAACCGAGGATGTCGATGAGCGTGATTTCGTTCCCCTCTTTGTCCGTCCCGATCGGGTCGTGCAGGGACACGTCCTTCTTGGTCTTCTTCAACGAACGCAAATGCATAAGGATCTCGTTCTCGATACAACGGGCTGCGAACGTCGCGAGCTTCGTCCCTTGGCCCTGCTGGAAGCTCTCGATTGCTTTGATCAGACCGATCGTCCCGATGGAGATCAAATCCTCTAAATCTTCCCCGGTATTATCGAGTTTTTTGACATTGTGAACACGACCTGATGTAATTTCGAACAAAAAATAAGCCGGTTTCCGTCTCGTGACGGAAACCGGCTTACACCTCCTCATTACTTCCTTCTTGGAACTGGTGATTGATGATGTTCACCCGTCTGTATGATGCTTGGTGGTCCATCCACTTCCAGTTAAACCTCGCCAGCGGAACTACATTGTCAATGAAAATAAGATCAATACTGCTGTCCATTCAAGTTAAGTTAAGCTGAAAGTGTCTCCTCTTCCTCAAAACTTAAGCTTTGGCGATACTCTGCCGCAGTCATAGTTTTAATAAATTCAACCGTCGGATCTATCTCCTGAACAATTTGTTGCAGCCCATCAACCGTTGCATAGAAGAACTCTTTGCGCAGGTTGATCTTGTTCACTCGTTGTTTCTCTAGAACAGTATGTAATTTCTGCTCTAAACCCACCGCATCGTCACTGAATACGAGTGCGTGCACATCGAATTTGAACGGAACCGACGCATCACCAAGTTCCTCAACCCGATCCATTGGATCAAGACGTCGAGTCATACCGACTTTAAACATCTGCTCTCCGAAAGACCCAAGGTTAGATATTACATATACATAACCCGCCTTGCCATTGGCCCGTTTGATGATTTCTTCCTTGGCATCTTCCAGTTTTTCGACCTGTTCCTTCAGTTCCTTAAGGCGTGCCTCTAGAGCAGCTATTTTAGATGTATCCGTTTCGGTAGCAAGAAGTGCCTTATTCCGCTCAATTTCTTGGATGTACTTCTCTTCCTCCTTCTCGATCTTTTTTCGTTCCTCTTCAAGAAGTCTCTTCTCTTCTGCCTCTTGACGCATAATTTCACGAATTTTTCGTTGTTCTTCTTTTTCAAGTTCCTTTTGAACATAGTACTTGAACTCAATTCGAATAGCCATCTCAAACAACGGAGCAAGTTCTGTAAGGAAGCGTGTGACCGTTGGTAAGATATTTGCATTACCGTTCGCGCAGATTCCCAAATACTTGTTTATCAATGTTTTCGAGTTTTCGATTGCTTTATCAAGATTACTGTAACTCAATGTATAGAGGATATTTTGCAATTCTGCCTGAAGACCAATTACCATTAATTCATAAATAGTGGCATTAGCCTTTGTTGTATATCGGGAACGGTAAGACTCGAGTAGATTCCGAATATCCTTATTATTGGCGTTCATTTCTGCTCGAAGTGCTTTCGAATCCTTGTAATGCAGATTCAAGTGAACAATGGTGTCAAGAACCTCCCCGTCATTCATTGCAGACTCTAGGAGCTTAATTTGCTCTCCAATGGCGTTGAAATCAACAGCATTAGGAAACTGTTCGATCAGTCTTTGAACCCCTAATACGTCAGCTTTGAACTTTCTAGCTGTCTTCTCCTGTTTAGATATCTCCTTCGTAAGTTTGAGATTGCTCTCTTCTAATTGTTTATTTTCATTCGTAAGTTTTTCTTTTTCAGATAATACAGCCACAATATCTTGTTTGGCTGACTCAACGATTACAGTTGCCTCTTCATTAGCAGCCCTAATCAGTTGAATAGCCCTTTCTTCGCCTGCCAATCGAACTGGAGCAATTGTCTCCTCGATAAGTCGTTCCATGTTATTAATTTTCACTTCGATCTCGGCAAGTTGTTTCTTTTTTTCCTCTAGTGATTTATCAAGACGGAATAATTCAAACACTTTCCTTAACATCTGACGCCTCCAAAAAACGGTTAATTTAAGAAGAACTTACTACTTTATTCGACATACCTAGCAGATGTCCTCCAATAAATTAAGTGATAACTCTGCAATTACAACTATATTGCTAGTTTCTTTGTCTTTTCAGTATAGTGATTGAATTCTCCGCCTTTTTCGCTGGCATAAAGAATACATCTATTAGGAATTTCATCGGATCCTCACTGTCGCTTCATAATGAAAAAATACGGTTCCATGCAACAAAAAAAAGACATTTAACAAATGTCAAATGTCCTATAAAGCTACGTATTAATCGAACGCGATAAAGTAAATCACAACTCATGATACTGCTTCATCAACGCCTGCTTCTCTATCCGAGACACATAACTCCGCGAGATCCCCAATTCCTTCGCAATCTCCCGCTGCGTCCGCTCTTCCCCACCTGTAATGAGCCCGACCCGGCCCACAACGACTTCCTTCTCCCGGTCATCGAGGATATCTAGGTTCTTATAGATCTTGCTCTTCTCTAACTTCAGCTGTACTTAAAATTTTCGCAGTAAACTTACTTCGGAAGCATATGCTCGGCCACATCGTCGGCTTCCGAACCGAGGATGTCGGTCAGCGTAATTTCGTTCCCCTCTTTGTCCGTCCCGATCGGGTCGTGTAGGGAGACTTCCTTCTCACCTTAACCTTCTATGCATCATCTTGCCAAACACTTCATCAATTTCAGTTGAGCAGTAATAAGAAATAAAGGTTCTAAATTATACCGCATTCCCTTATATCCATTTTAAGAAGAGATAAATGTGATGTGATGCCAACTATCTATTGAAAATACTTCTTCAAATTGGGGAGGCCAACTATGAACAAAAACAACCAAGATTATTGGAGTGAGATCCGCTGGCAATCAAAACTAACCAGTGTATTAAAAAATATAAATCCAACAACATTGGAATCTTTCGCAAAACGCCTTCAATATTCCTTAGGAATACCTGTTGTACATTCTGTTGTTAGCAATGACTCGGAAAGATGGACGGTTTCATATTATGGGGGAAAGAATAACGTTAGCGTTCACCTCATCCTTTATCTTCATGACCCAAAAACTAAAACTGTAGGGGTATCCTGGCTCGAAATATACCAACCAACCGTTGAAATCGTTGATTTCATTGTGCACCCAAAGGGGCAAGGGATAGGGACAAAAACAATGCAGGTATTCTTCGACTATATTGAGGAATCAAACTTGGGCTTCGAAATTATGATGTTAAGAGCTCAAGATAAAACTGCTGCACGGTTCTGGCGTAAAAACGGTTTTATAAGCTGGAATGGACCAACTAATCAATCTTTAAGCATGACACGTCCCATCAATCTGAAACATAAAAAATCCAAGACTCTGGTTAAACTCTCATATACCGATTCATTAAGCAAGAAAAGTAAAATCATTAACAGCTACCATATTACTAGCATGGAATAGCACTCCAGAAGAAAACCCGCTCCTTAGGTGCGGGTTTCATTACGCTTCATTCGTTTCCTCTTGCTTTTCGATGATACATTAACGATAAACCGTTTGCTGCGCGGCGGTCTATAGCTACTCAAAATCGCATTGATATCATTCTGCCAAGTGGATTCTAAGATAGCTTGGAATTCTGTAGCTCGCTTCATTAGTTTTAATTGATCATCAATATCTAGACTAGTGAAACCAGGGGCTTCAACCATCTGCTCCACTTGGGTTAACTGGTCATGTTTTAAGCGATAACTGTTTCCACTGAATAATGAAGCTCTTTCGTAAAGATACTTACTAAGTGGTTCACCCAGATACAGCTTAGCAATTCTGTTTAGAATTCCATGGTGTTCCCCTTTCTGATTGGCTGTATCTATGTAACACGATGGAACATCTTTATGAAATTCAAATTTCTTTAATTTGCTTTCGGCAACGCCGGATCTCCGCTCTATATCCGATAGAGTCATCTCTTCTTTCAGTTCGCTAATCAACTCATGCTGGTCGATCCATTTGGTTGTCCGCGGCATATTCATGGTTTTTAATTTTTCTATTTTCCGCTCGGTTTCATTTAAAGCAGGTCGAACATTGCAATAAACCGAATCTCTTCCTGCAGTGCGACAATACGCCAAATAGTCTTCATCATCATGAATTAGCCAATAAAAATCTCCCTTTGTATCTTTTTGAACGGTCAGAGCGATAAAACATTGATCGCTCTTCTCAATAATTCTTTTCCGTGTTTCAATTGTTTTCTCTGCGACTTTTTTTAACCTGTAGGGTTTAATCTTCTTCAGTTCAATGAGCTGTATATCCACTTTGATCATGGTCGATCACCCCCACTATCAAGATACACAGTCATCATTTTGTCCTATTCTCCAATATAAAACAAAAACCGCCTAGCAAAGTAGACGGAGCTGTCGATATCCGTTATGTAGTACCTTCACTGGGTCTCGAACCGAGTTGTTCTGGGAAGATATTAATATGCCGCTCCGATAGTTTTATCTCCTTCAAGTAGACACTCACAAAACCTGAATTCATTATGTACTTTGTAGTTTGAAATTGTAGAGGTCCTTCCATTATAACTTCACTTGATAAGACCTTCAGCAATCGATGAGTCTCCGCGTTTGACTTTTGCTTCCTCTTCCCGCCTTACTTTTGCAAGATTTGACCTAAGTAGACAAAAAAGACGATCGCTCTTATACAGTGCGATCGCCCCTTATTGAATAGTTACCATCCTTTTTCACTTCTTCTGCTTATAAAACTCATGATACAGCTTCATCAGCGCCCTTTTTTCGATCCTCGAAACGTAACTCCGGCTAATCCCCAATTCCTTCGCAATCTCCCGCTGCGTTCGCTCTTCCCCACCCGAGATCAATCCGAACCTTCCAACCACGACTTCCTTCTCCCGGTCATCCAAAATATCCAGGTTCTTATAAATCTTGCTCTTCTCTATCTTCAGCTGCACCTTATCCGCCACATCGTCGGCTTCCGATCCAAGGATGTCGATCAGCGTAATTTCGTTCCCCTCTTTGTCCGTCCCGATCGGGTCGTGCAGCGAAACATCTTTCTTCGTTTTCTTCAACGAACGCAGGTGCATAAGGATTTCGTTCTCGATACAACGGGCCGCGAACGTCGCGAGCTTCGTACCCTTGCCCTGCTGGAAGCTCTCGATCGCTTTGATCAGGCCGATGGTGCCGATGCTGATCAAATCTTCCAGGTCTTCCCCGGTGTTATCGAATTTTTTCACAATGTGCGCGACAAGCCGCAAGTTGTGCTCGATGAGCAGGTTGCGGGAATGCGGGTTGCCCTCCGCCATAAGCTGCAGGTGCTTGAGTTCCTCTTCTTCTTGCAGCGGCTGTGGGAAGGCGTTGTTTTTGACATACGAGACGAGCAGGGTCAGCTGCTTAATAAACAGTGCGATCGCCGCGAATAATCCAGGCATTGTACCGGCCACCTCCATGCTGATTTGACGCGTAGGAACGCTGCGGTTCCGCGCTTTTCTCGGAAGACTGTTCTATAGTGTATGTGGGCGAAGGCCCAAGCGTGCCTGTACGGCCGACGATGAGAAAAATGATTCGTCCCCCTCTCCTCCGGGTATATGAGCAGCCCTGACGTGCTTGAATCTTTCCTCCACTCCATCACGCCCACAACAAACCAACACACGGCAAGCTGCCTATCATCGCGGCCGCCATTCCGCCAGTCTCGGATGTGCAAGGCGATCTGCTGAAGCTGCGCTTCCTCGACACGCAAGTGTAACTTTCTGCTCTAGCCCTTTATCGCATCCTTTCATTAAATATCGCAAAAAAGCGACCGCGCCTCCGATATTCGGAAGGCGCGGTCGCTTTCGTTTGCCTATTCGATATTCGCTCTCTTCTTGGTCTAATCCTTCTCCAGCTGGTGATACAAATCGACGACGCATTCAGAGAAATCCCAGGAGACCTTCTCGGCACTCTCGGCAATTGTGCCAACCCGCTCTTCGAATTCAACCAGCCGCGCCTTCTTCCTATTCCTTCAACTCATACCCGTTCAGCTTCAGATGGGCCTTGAACATCTCCATCGTCGATGGCAGCGTCTCCTTGTCCGGCCACGTCTCGCCGCTCCAGATGCCGGATTGCTTGAGCGCGCGCGGACAATGGACGAACGCCTCTTCGACCTCCACGATGACGGCCAAGCCGGTCGTCTTGCCCCTCCATTGCTGCGCCGCGATCAGTTCCTCGCTCCGCGTTACATACGCGCGGCCGTTAATCCGCAGCACTTCATTCAGGCCCGGGATGAGGAAAATGAGGCCCACTTGCGGGTTGTCCGCGATATTGAGCAGCGAATCGATCCGCCGGTTGCCCATACGGTCCGGGAAGATGAGATGCCGCTCGTCGAGCACCTTGACGAAGCCCGGCTCATCGCCGCGCGGCGAGACGTCTGCCCGGCCCCCGGCCCCCGACGAAGCGAGGAAGAAGATTGGCGACATCGCGAGATATCGCTCGATTCCCGCATCGAGGACGCCGACCGTCTTGCTCACCACCGCGTCATGCGGCTGACCCACGATCGACTGCATCTCCTCCGCCGACGTGATGATTCCTTGTTGCCACTTGCTATCCAGCATGTTCGTCTCCTCTTGGCTGCTGCCGTTCTCGTAGTCGTATTCCCTTGAATCTTCATTGTATCGTCCGGACTGCGAGTGAAGCAACCACGCGACCGCCTCGCTTGACCATCGCTAGCAGCTAACCCGCTCTACCGCGCCCGAACGCCGATCGCCTCCAGCCACGCCTTCGCGATTAGCGATTGCCCCGCCGCAGAAGGGTGGACCCCGTCGCCTGCCCAGTAAGCCGGCCCCGTCTTCATGCTCGCCTGCGCGAACAGCCCGTCGAGCGGGACGTACGCCGTCTTGAACTCCTGCGCCAGCTCGCGGACGGCCGCGATTTTCGGATCGAGATCCTCGCGCCAGCCTTTGCGATCTTCCGGTACCGGCAGCACGAACGGCTCGATGAGCACCAGTCTCGCGTCCAGCCGGTCCAGCGTGCTCGTGATGAGCCGCCGGTAACCATCGTAATACTGCTCCGTGCTCGTCGGATCGTTATTATCGTAACGCCGCCACGTGTCATTAATGCCAATATAAATCGAGACGACCGTCGGATTCAGCGCCAGACAATCCTGCTCCCACCGCTGCTCCAGATCGACAACCCGGTTGCCGCTGATGCCCCGGTTATAGAACGTCAAGTTCAGCTCCGGATAGAGCCGTCCCAGCTCGGCCGCGATGAAATACGGGTAGCCGACGCCCAAACTAGCCGCTTCCTTATAATTGCGCCCACAATCGGTAATGCTGTCCCCTTGAAACAAAATGACGCCGTTCGCCGTAAGCGCTGCCATTTTCCTCATCTCCTCTTCCGCCCTTGCGGGCGTACCCTTGTTTTCCTTCACCTTACCAGAAACGCCGCCGCCGCGTAACCCGAACTTTTTGTCCTTTTTCCATGGTCCTATTGCAGGTACAAGTGCTCATTTCCTTCAACATCCACACTTGTCCCCCTTCATCCCCACGTCGTCCAACATATTATGATTACAACTATCATAAGGAGGGACGATACTATGGCAGTCGTTCACGATCATACCGTATCTAATCGGATTTTGTTGGCAACCTTTGATAAAAACTGGATAAGAAAAAAGGTGAAGGATGGGCATGTCGTTTACCTTTCAACAGCGAACAAAGCAACCATTGAGCTCCTTGTCAGTGGTGAGAAACAAACAATAAAAAGAAGGTTCACGAAAGGTTCTAAGGTAGTTGTCGTAAATGGGACATTCCACTTTCCGCCCCATATACGACTATAGCGAACGGCTTCTTTGAGCGAATTCATTAAGTTCGCGGTAATCAATTGCCAGCTCCCATTCGCCAAGAATGGAGTAGCTGGCTGTTGTGTGTTCCGCTATGCTTCCCGTTACTTCAATGACGAACGGCAGCTGATCGTGCGCCGGGTGCCGTCGTGTCATATAGGTAACTAGCTATTTTTGTTTCCCGAACCGAAGCCGATCACATAACCGTCCGGATCTTGAACAGAAAACTCCTTCCAGACGCCCCAATCATGCTCGGTTACAACGGGTTCTGAGGCTACTAGTGCTCCGTTTGCCTTAAGTTCTTCATATAGACAGTCAAGTTCCTGATGTGTTTTTGCATAGGCATACGTATTCCACACACCCTTGTTAGGTCTGACATCGGAGATGTCTGCTGCTTGAATTAATTTGAATCCTAACCCGAAGTTATCTCTAATGGCCCAGTGCTCGTTAACTTCACATCCCAAAGCCTTTTCATAATAAGATTGGGACTTAGCCAAGTTTGAAACCAATAATACGGTAAGAGAATTTTCTACCTTCGCTTTGGTAATATCCATTAAAGATTGCCTCCACTCAAATGGTATTTTCACCCATTTATGATAATAGCGAATGTATGTTCGTTTGTAAACATCATTTATACTAAAAAAGACCCTCGCCCGCGCCGGATGCGCAAGCAAAGGTCCTTGATACTGCCCTGATACCGCCATGAGTAATATTGCGTACTCGCTGCCCGAAGGCAGTAACAGACTACTTGTTACCCTTTGACGCCCGAGATCGCGACCGACTCGATGATCTGCTTCTGGAAGACGACGAAGACGATCAGCATCGGCAGGAGCGCGATGACCGATGCGGCCATGATGAGCGGATAGTCCGTCTGAATCGCGTACATGGCGTTGAAGCTCGCGATAACCAATTGAAGCGTCTGCTTCTCCGGCGAGTTCAAGTAGATGATCGGCGCCAGGTAGTCATTCCAGATGCCCATGAACCACAGAATGAACTGCGCCGCGATCGCCGGCTTGATGAGCGGGAAGATGACCCGGCCGTAGATGCCGAAGTACGAGCTGCCGTCGATCTTCGCCGCTTCGATGATCGCATTCGGCACGCTCGACAGGTACTGGCGCAGGAAGAAGATCATGACGATGTTGCCGAACAACCCCGGCACGATGAGCGGCTTCAGCGAGTCCGTCCAGCCCAGCTCCGAGAACATGACGAACTGCGGAATCATGATGGATGGGTACGGAATCATCAGCGACGAGAGCAGAATGAGGAAGATCGTATCCTTATACGGCACCTTCAGCTTCGCGAACGCGAAAGCCGCAAGCGACGACGTGAACGTGCCGACGACCGTGACGGACACGGCGATAATGACGCTGTTTTGAATACCGGAGAGCAGCGGACCCGCGCTCCAAATTTCCGAATATTTGCTCCAAATGAACGGGTCCGGAATCCATTTCGGCGGAAGGGCGAATACTGCCATCTTGTCTTTCACCGACGTCGAGACCATCCAGATTAATGGAGCGATCATGACAATCGCGCCGATGGCGAGGAGGACGAAAATAATGCCGTCCCCGATGATTTTGCTGCGTGTACGCATAGGTCAGTTCGCTCCTTTCTAGTCGTTTTGGCTCGATTTGTCGAGTTTGAATTGCAGCAGCGTGACGATGAAGATGAACAGACCGAGCACGACGGACATCGCGGACGCGTAACCCATCTGCAAGTTGCCGAACGCCTTCTGCCAGATGTAGAACACGACGGAGGCCGAGCTGAACTCCGGACCGCCCGTGGACGTCATGATGTTGATCTCGGTGAAAATCTGCGACCCTCCGATGATGTTCGTCACGACGAGGAAGAACGTAACCGGCTTCACCATTGGCCACGTGATGTTCCAGAATGCCTGCCAACCGTTGGCCCCGTCGAGCTCGGCCGCTTCGTAGTAGTCCTTCGGCACGCTCTGAATGGCCGCCAAGTACAGCAGCATCGTGTAGCCAAGACCTTTCCAGATGGCCATCAGCATAATGGCCGGTTTGACCGTATTTTTATCGGCAAGCCAGTTCGGACCTTCGATGCCGAACAGATCGAGGAACTGGTTTACCAAGCCGTAGTCGCCGTTATAGGCCCATTGCCACAGAATCGAGATCGCGGCGAGCGAAGAAATGACGGGAATGTAATAAATGACGCGGAATGCGGTCGTTCCCCAGATCCCCCGGTTGAGACCCAGAGCGAGCAGCAGCGCCAGAATAAGACCGATCGGAATGCCGATCATCATGAAGACGGTATTGAACATCGATTTGTGGAACAACTCGTCGCTCCACAGTTCCTTATAGTTATCCAGACCGATAAAATTCATCTGTCCCAAGCCGTCCATGTCGGTGAACGAGCTGTAGACGGAATAGAGCGTCGGATACAAGCCGAAGATGATGAATCCAAGCACAGGCGGAAGGATAAAGAGCAGACCGTAATATTTTTCTTTGCGGTACAGATTGGACTTCGTCTCCATAAGTCACCCCTGAGTGCGGACGTACTCGGCGATGACGCCTTGCGCTTTCGCCTTCGGAAAGGAAAGCCGCTTGTCGTCATCGCCGGAACGTCTTGACTATTTCTTTATTTAGGTAGGATTATTTCTTGGATTTCGCTTCTTGCTCAAGCGCTTTGTCAAGCAGCTTCTGCATCTTCGGCTGTTCGGATTTGACATAATCCGCCGCCGTTACTTTGCCGTCGAGGACAGGCTGGATATCCGTGAAGAACAGGTTATACCACTCTGCGTTGTATGTGCGCTCGCCTGGCAGGGAACGGCCGTAGTCGTTGACGATATCCATGAACTCTTGCTTGTTCGCCGGCTTCGTCGTCGTGTCGGCTGCCCAAGTGGCCGCCATGTCCTTCAAGTTCGGGATTTGCACCTTCGCGTCAACCAGCATTTGCATGCCTTCTTGGGAGCCTGTCAGGTAGGCAACCAGCTCAGCTGCTTCTTGCGGATATTTCGTTTTGGACGATACGCCGATACCCAGGGAGCCGACCCATGTTGCCGATTTGCCCGTGGAGCCAGCTGGGTAAGGGATCAGGTCATAGTCGAATGGAAGCTTCTCGTAAGTCGGCATATCCCAAGGACCGACCGGGAAGAACGCCAGCTCGCCTTTCATCCAACGTTGGTACGTGTCAAGCGTTTGCGCGTCTTCGATCGACGGCGTGATTTTGTGCACGTTCTGCATATCGGCGAAGTATTGCAGCGCTTCGGCGAACTTCGGATCGTCGATCGTGACTTTCGTGCCGTCTTCGCTGATCCAGTCTGCGCCGTTGCTCCATACGAACGCCTGCAGCGCCCAGTTGACGTTGAAGCCCGTGCCGTATTGGTCCGGTTTGCCGTCGCCGTTGTTGTCCTTCGTCAGCTGCTTGTTGACTTCGATGAACTCATCCCATGTATACGGCTTGTCTTTGTCCGGCAGCGGTACGCCCGCTTTCTCGAACATCGTCTTGTTGTAGCCGAGCGAGAATGGACCAAGGTCTTTCGGCAGGCCGTACAGCTTGCCTTGGCCGACCACGTTGCCGTCGTAACGGTACAGGTTCACGCCTTTATCCCAAATGTTCGCGATATCGATATTGGAGTTGCCTTCGATTTGCTCCGTGATGTCAGCCAGGACGCCGCTGTTCACGTAAGCGCGGAGGTCGCCGTAGTTGAAGTAGAAGACGTCCGGCACTTTTTTGCCCGTGATCGCCGCTTTCAGCTTCGTGGCGTATTGATCGGCTGCCGTTACCGTGATTTTGACTTTCACGCCCGGATGGTCGGCTTCGAATTTCTCGATAACCTTCGTGTAGGCTTTCTGCTCGTCCGTGCCGCCGCGGAACATGAACGACAATTCTTTCGTTTCGACTTTGCCGCTGTTGCTGCTCGTGCCCGCATTGCCGGCGCTCTCGCCGGTTGCGCCGTTGTTACCGCTCTCATTATTGCCGCCGCAACCGCTCAGAACAAGCACGGTAGCCATCGAGAGTGCTGCTACAGACAGAAGACCTTTCTTTTTTGCCACGTTGAACCCCTCCATTATTTATATCATGATTGCTCGCGCGTCTCGGGTGTGATGTCCGCGCATTCATTGAAACCGCATTCATTCGTCTGTGCGATCGGCTCGCCAGCTCTCGGCCATAAGAAAACGGGTGCCGCTTGCTCATGCACGCCTTTTCTTATTTTCGATCAAATTAGTTAATTTATTAACGTCTTTGCTTTTATGTTAGTAATATTATTATAGAGCGCTTTCAAAGTCAATATTTTCTTTCTAAATTTGCTACCCGCTCCTACTAACGCCCCGTAAATACTGAATTTCACAAAAACATTAACGATAACAATAAGGTTAAAACGTCGTCTTCCCGTCCGGTACCGGCTGGCCGAAGTTCGGCGTGCCGTCGGCGTTCCAGCCGAACAACTGCACCCGCGTATGACGGTTCGGATCGTACAACGGATCGCCTGTAATCTCTTTATAATTGCGCGCATGATACACGATCACGTCGCGTCCGTCCTCCGTCACGGTGAAGCTGTTATGGCCCGGTCCGTACTGGCTGTTCGCTTCATTCGTACCGAATACCGGCGTCTCCGACTTGATCCACGATGTCGGATCGAGCAGGTCCGACGTCTCCGCTGCCCAGATAATGCCCATGCAGTAATTATAATCGGTCGCGCTGGCCGAATAGGTAATGAAAATCTTACCATTTCGCTTCAGCACCGCTGCGCCTTCATTAACAAGGAAGCCAATTCGCTCCCAATCATACTCCGGCGTTGTAATCATGACCTGACGTTCGATATCGATTTCCCAAGGACTCGTCATCGGCGCGATATACAGGTTGGAGTTTCCTTTGATGGCCGGATCCTTCTGCGCCCACACGAGATAACGCACGCCTTCATGCTCGAACGTAGTCGCATCCAGAGCGAACGATTCCCATTTCGTGCGAAGCTGCCCCTTCTCGACCCACTCGCCTTCGAGCGGATTGGCGGAAGCGTTCTCAAGCACGAACATCCGGTGGTCGAACAAGCCGTCGTTCGTCTCGACCGTGCGCGCCGCCGCGAAGTAGATATACCATTTGCCGTCCACGTAATGGATTTCCGGCGCCCAAATATTCGCGCTCATCATGCCGGTTTCATATTTGCGCCATGCGACTGCCGGTTCCGCTTGCGCAAGACCCGCGAGCGTCTGAGAACGTCTAACTTCGATCCGGTCGTACTCCGGCACGGAAGCCGTGAAGTAATAGAAGCCGTCGGTGTGGCGGTAAATCCAAGGATCCGCGCGCTGCTCGATAAGCGGATTGGAGATTTCGCGTGCTGCCGAGATGTTGGTCATGCCTGCTTTCACCTTCTCAATAAAAGTTAATATGATCATTAATAATTCATGTTTTTATTATATTTATAACATGAAGTTTAATCAACATCTTTTTTGAGAATGTTTGCGTTTGCAGGCACCCTCAACAGCCGAATCATTCATCCAATCGAGCTGTTTCGCGCCTTTTCGCGCGTTTTACCGACGTTCGAATCAGCTACATCTCGCTATCATTCGCGATTACATTAACCATTTGCGCTTGAGCTATGAACTGATTTGCAAATTCGTGAATGATTGCAGATGTTTAAAGTAAGAATCCATGCGCCTATTGTCCGATCATTCGCAATCCGCTAATCATATCGACGTCAGTTGCCACCGCACGTCTTGTTGCATCATACAATCAACTATTCGCGTCCACCTATGCATTTCATCCCTTTCACGTATGCATTTCATCCCTTTAATGAACATTTTTTTGTCAACCCATTTCTTTCCGACGCAATTCATGCTATTATGAAAGCGCTAACAAATTCATCGTTTAGGGGGCGCATGTTGATGAATCTAGCGAAAGAGGAACGCAATGTGTACGAGAACTTCGAGATCGATACCGACATCCTATACTTCAAGGTGAGCCGGCTGGGGCTCGTCAGCTTTCACGGACGCAACTACAATATAAAGAAAAGCGTGCCGTCCGAACAACTGAACAGCTACATTGCCAGCGGCCTATTCGTCAAAGCCAACGCCAACTGTTACGTCAACGTCCGCAAAGTCATTGCGGTGGAGGACGGCATGGCGCGCTTCGACCGCAACTCGGAATCCAAGCTCGTTCCGGTTTCCAAATGGCATCAGTCCCATTTGCGAAGCCTTTTGTCTTGAACCGGCCATTGTAGGAGCGCGCCGCGCGTAGAACGCGGCCGCGCCCAATGCGCTTAAGCCTTGTTCTCCCTCGCGGGCAACAGGGCTTTTTTGCGTTCGTTTTCCCACTCTCTCCCTCTCATAAGACTGTGCTCGCCGATTAACACTATATCCCATGTGCATACGAAGGGAGGGGTCACCATGGCGAAGCAGCAAGGGCACGGCAAGCAAAACACGACGTCCCGCGATTCCAAGTCCGGCAACAGCAAACCAAACAACAGCAGCGAATAATCCAGTCCATGCCTCCGCTTGACAAACGAGGAGCGGATCTCGTCCACGAGGCAGAGACTTGATCCGCGGCTATGCGGGCGGTCCTTTGCCTGCAGGGATGAGCCGCGCCGTCAGCCTATCCCGGCTGGCGCGCGAACGAGCGAAGAGCCAGAGGAGTGGAACGCGAATGCATTCCCTCCATCTGGCTCTTCGTCTATTCGGCCTCTTCGCGCCGTCCCGCATTGGCCTCGTCGATATTCAGGCTTATCCGGTTCAGCAGACGCGTCAGCTCGCGAATGTCCACCGCGGACAAGCCGGAGAACATTTTGGTCGTGATCACCATGCGCTTCTCCTTCAGCGTCTTGACGATCGACCTGCCCTCTTCCGTTACGGACAGGAAGACGACGCGCCGGTCATCCTGCGCGCGTTCCCGCTCCAGGAGGCCCATCTCGATCAACTTGTCCGCGATGCCCGTTACCGCGCCTGGCGTAATGAACAGCTTCTCTGCCAACACCGATGCCTTCAACGCCCCCTCCTCGGTCAACCGCACCAAGATTCGGGCCTGCATCGGGTTCAGTCCGAACGCGTTCATGCGCGTCCATTCGGCATCCATTCGCCTGCGAAGCTGAATAAACGCCTGATCCAGCTCCATCCATTCCTCGTGCCCATTATCGGTCATTGCGCCATGCCCACTCCTTGCCGCACCTTCGTTCTTTCCCTTAACTTTAGAGGAACAGCAGAGCAAAGTAAAGCGCACAGGAGGCAGTTGTGGTACGGTTTGGTGAACTTCCCCGCCTCCAGGCCAAGAAGCGCTTTCATTTCAACCGCGCTTGTGTGTCGGCGCACCTCCCGCCGCGCGGTGCCATCGCGGCACGTTGTGCCATCGCGGCACGCGGTGATCGGTCACACGTCGGCGGCCAAACCTCGTGCGATGCCCGCGTCTTGCCAATTTAAGAGGCCGTCCCAAGCAACCCGAAGGGTAACAAGGAGCAGCCATCGATTTAGCCTCAAATCTATCCGCGATAACCACCGTTCACCTCGGTCGCAGAGCTTTCTCGGCGAGGCTCCCGCGTTGGATCCTCTACTTCCGGAATGCCAAGGGCGCCACACCCGGCACCGATGCCCGCAGCGCCCGTCGCGCTTCATGGAGCAACTCCTCCAGCACCCAGGCCGACGTCCCCGCAGCCAGTACGGCCATTCCGTGCTTGTGCGTCAGCGATACGCCCGCCGCCCATCGCTGTCCTTCCCGCTCCGGCCATACCGCTAGCGCCTCGCGCACAGCCTCCATCTGCCGCGCGCCGATCGCATCCGAGAACGCATAGAACGTTCCTGTATGCGTCAGATCGCCGAAGCAGCCCGGCGCGTCCAGCAGCTGGCTCGCAGGGTCGATGCGTTGGTTCTGCGCGAAGATGAGCTCTCCGCCCAGCCTCACCCGCATCCGGTTCCGGTACAGCCGGTAGTGGAACAGCTCCCCGCGAAGCGTTCGTCCCGGACACAACACTTCAGCGCCCATCCACAGCGCTCCTGGTGCCAGGTCCACCTCCGTCTCCATGAGCAGCGAAGCATCCTTATAGAGCATGACCGGCTCCGGCATCGACTCCGCGACCGCGCCCGGCGCGAGCGCGAACCGCTGCAGCAGCTCGCTGCCCAAGCCGTCGCTCGGATGCACCTTCGTGTACGACTGATTCGTGATATACACGTGCGCATCCTCGCCGATCGTCCAATCCATCTCATACCGGTCGCCCTCGAGCAATCCCGGCGATACGTCCATCATGATGACCGCTAGCGGCCCTCCGAGCGGGAACGACTTGGCGATCTTGATCGGCGCGTCATGGTACTTCGCGTCCACCCTGGTATGGCCGCCATGGCTGCCGAACGATGCGCGAAGGCGCGACACGCGATGTGCCGCGCCTTCCGAATTAGGCGTGGTTGTGAGTATGCGCATGGCTGTGCGAATGGCCGTGGTCATGGTCGTGGGAATGCGCGGCGCCTTGCGCGTGGGCCAGCTCGTGCGTCAGCCAGGCGACGATCCGATCGGTACCGATTCCCCCGTGCAAATTGGAGAAGACGTACGGACGATCGCCGCGCATCCGCTTCGTATCCGCCTCCATCACTTCCAGGCTTGCGCCGACATGCGGGGCGAGGTCGATTTTGTTGACGATGAGCAGGTCGGAGCGCATGATGCCCGGGCCGCCCTTGCGCGGAATTTTCTCGCCTTGCGCCACGTCGATAATATAGATGAAGCGGTCGACCAGCTCCGGGCTGAACGCCGCCGCCAGATTGTCCCCGCCGCTCTCGATGAAAATCATGTCCAGTCCCTCGAACCGGCTCGTCAGTTCATCCACCGCCTCGAAGTTCATCGACGCATCCTCGCGAATCGCCGTATGCGGGCAACCGCCCGTCTCGACGCCGATGATGCGCTCCTCCGGCAGCACGCCGGTCGCCGCTAGAATACGCGCGTCTTCCTTCGTATAGATATCGTTCGTGATGACAGCCAGATTATATTGATCCTTCAGCGCCGCCGCCAGCTTCTCGACGAGCGCGGTCTTGCCGGAGCCGACCGGCCCGCCGATGCCGATCCGAATCGGGCGCTTCTCCGCGACGATCGGTTTCTCCCACTCCACATGCGTATGTCCTTGTCCTTGGCACATAACGATCCCTCCCGATTGATGATGCGAACCTTAGTCGAACCTATGCGAACCTATGACATAAACAACCGCGAATACAGCGTCTCATGCCGGATCATCGCGATATCCGCGAGCGGCATGTTCGCGTACGCGTCTTCCGGCTCCATCTCCCGCACGGCGTCCCACGCTTCGGCCGCCGCCGGCATCAGCCGGGCGATGAGCGCCTGACCCTCCGTCTGGCCGATCGACATGAGCCGCAGCGCGCTGTTGACGCACGTGACGACGCACATATATAAGTAACCTTCCGCCGCCTGGCGCTCGGGAATGCCGAGCTCCCGGCACGCGAGGCCGAACACGAGCGGATGCGTCGCTAGCGCGCGTCCTTCGCGCGCCGCCTCCGCGAGCGGACGCAAATTCAACTGCGGATAAATATTGCCGAGCAGCTGCAGCAGCCGCCGTCCCATCTTCTCGATGCCTGACCGCGTCTCGGCCGCCGCCCGCTGCACGTGCACGAGCCGTTCGAGCGCGAATAACCGGTCCCAATCCTCCCCCGGCACATCGCGGTAGACGGCCTTGATGACCATCGCATCCGACGTCGCCCAGGCTTGCCGAAGCATCGCCAGCGTATAGGCTTCGAGTTGAGCGCTCGACGCGACGCGCCCCTCTTGTACAAGCGTCTCCAGGCCGAACGAATGCGAGAAGCCGCCGATCGGCAAGGCCGAGTCGAGCAGCTGCTGCAGCGCCAGCCAAGGCACGACGTCCCGCTGAGCGGCAGCCGCCGTTTGCCCTTCCTGTCCCTTCACCCTGCCGCCACCGCCCTTCGTCTCTAGAACAGAAAATATCGCTGGGCCATCGGCAGTACGTCTGCCGGCTCGCAGACGGCGGGTACACCGTCCGCCTTCACCTCGTACGTCTCCGGATCCACTTCGATCTTCGGCGTGGCGTCGTTATGAATCATATCTTTCTTCGTAATCGTCCGGCAGCCGCGGATCGGCTCCACCCGCTTGAAGAGGCCCAGCTTCTCCTTCACGCCAAGATCATAGGCCGCCTGCGAGACGAAGGTGATCGAGCTTGCGCCAATCGCTTTGCCGAAGGCGCCGAACATCGGACGGCCGAACACCGGCTGCGGCGTCGGGATCGAGGCGTTCGGGTCGCCCATCTGCGCGAAGGCGATCATGCCGCCCTTGAGCACGAGCTCCGGCTTGACGCCGAAGAAGGCCGGACTCCATATCGCCAGATCGGCGAACTTGCCCGGTTCGATCGATCCAACCAGATGCGAGATGCCGTGCGTAATCGCCGGATTGATCGTATATTTCGCCACATAGCGCTTGATGCGGAAATTGTCCCCCTCTACATCGTCCGTCTCGAGCGGTCCGCGCTGCCGCTTCATTTTGTCCGCGGTCTGCCATGTCCGGATGATGACCTCACCTACACGACCCATCGCCTGGGAATCCGAGCTCAGCATGCTGAAGACGCCCATGTCGTGCAAAATATCCTCGGCCGCGATCGTCTCCGGACGTATCCGCGAATCCGCGAATGCCACGTCCTCCGGGATGCTGCTGTCCAGATGGTGGCACACCATGAGCATATCGAGATGCTCCTCGATCGTGTTAATCGTGAACGGACGGGTCGGATTCGTCGACGACGGCAGCACGTTCAGCTCGCCCGCGGCGCGGATAATGTCCGGCGCATGGCCGCCGCCCGCGCCTTCCGTATGGTACGTATGGATGGTACGGCCTTTGAACGACGCAAGCGTGTCTTCGAGGAAACCCGCTTCGTTCAGCGTGTCGGTATGGATGGCGACCTGCACGTCGTACTTGTCGGCCACGCTCAGGCACGCGTCGATCGCCGCCGGGGTCGTCCCCCAATCCTCGTGCAGCTTCAGCCCGATCGCGCCGGCCTCGACCTGCTCGATCAGCGGTCCTTCGAACGACGCGTTGCCTTTGCCGGTGAAGCCGATGTTCATCGGGAACGCTTCGGCCGCTTCCAGCATGCGCGCCATATGCCACGCGCCCGGCGTAACGGTCGTTGCATTCGTCCCCGTTGCCGGCCCCGTACCGCCGCCGATCATCGTCGTGACGCCCGAGGAGAGCGCCGTCTCGATCTGCTGCGGACAGATGAAATGGATATGCGCGTCGACGCCGCCGGCGGTGACGATTTTGCCTTCGCCGGCGATGACCTCGGTGCTCGCGCCTGCGATCATGTTCGGCGATACACCATCCATGATGTCCGGGTTGCCGGCTTTGCCGATGCCGACGATGACCCCGTCCTTGATTCCGATATCGGCCTTTACGATGCCCCAATGGTCGATGATGACGGCGTTCGTGATGAGCGTATCCAGCACGCCCTCATCCCGCAGCGCGCCGCTCGATTGGCCCATGCCGTCGCGGATAACCTTACCCCCGCCGAACTTGCACTCGTCGCCGTAGACGGTATAATCGCGCTCGATACGCGCCCACAGCTCGGTGTCGGCCAGCCGCACCGCGTCGCCGGTCGTCGGCCCGAACATATTCGCGTAGCTTTCGCGGCTCATCCGGCTCATGGCTGCCCCCCTCTCCATGCCGCAAGTCGCGCACGAACCTCATCCGACATCCGTCCGTGCACCGCTTCGCCACCGCTTAGTCCATTCAAGCCATAGGAGCGCTTCGCGCCGCCAAGCTCCACCAGCTGCACCGGCTTCTCTTCCCCGGGCTCGAAGCGGACGGCCGTCCCGGCCGGAATATCGAGGCGCATGCCGAACGCCGCTTCGCGGTCGAACGCCAGCCCCCGGTTCACCTCGAAGAAATGAAAATGCGAGCCGACCTGCACGGGACGGTCGCCTGTATTCACGACGATGAGCGGGATCGTCGCCCGGCCCGCATTCAGCTCGATCTCCCCGGGCTGGGTACGGTATTCTCCTGGTATCATCTATGTCCCCATCCTTCCTAGCCTGAAAATGAATCGCTTCTGCTAATGCGAGATCGGGTGGTGAATCGTCACCAGCTTGGTCCCGTCCGGGAACGTGGCTTCGACCTGCACCTCGTGGATCATCTCGGCAATGCCGCTCATCACCTGATCGCGCCGCAGAATCGTCGTGCCGAATTCCATCAGCTGAGCCACCGTCATCCCGTCGCGCGCCCCTTCCATGATTTCGGAGGTGATCAGCGCCACGCTCTCCGGGTAGTTCAGCTTCACCCCGCGCGCCAGTCGCCGGCGGGCCAAATCGGCCGCCACAGTAATCAGCAGTTTTTCTTTCTCCCGTTCGGTCAGTTGCATTCGACTTCAGCTCCGTTTTGGTTGGACTCCACAAAAAAAATTTATCGCGGTGGTCCGCTAAATTACGACAAATTACCTCACATAAACATCACTCAATTACAAAGGGGATGGACTTTTCACGGAGGCCCTCAAGTAAAAACGCTACTTTTTTCCGCTTTAGACCCATTATAACGACCGCCGCATTCCAAGTAAATATGTTTATGTTAGTTTTTGTGACATAAGCACAACTGGAAGCGGTTGTTTTCGGCACCCTTGCCCCTTGCGCCAGCGTTCCTCCAAGAGGGGACGATGTAGCCATTTGCCAAGCGTTGTGATAGACTATCAAATATTAAACTTTCTTGCAGGACCGCTATTTAGGCGGGTTTGCGCCCGCAATAATTAGAAAAAACACAGTTGTCAGACAACGAACAGGAGGAACACATATGGCGGCAAAAAGAATGCGCTCCGACATGATCAAGAAGGGCTTTGACCGCGCTCCTCACCGCAGCTTGCTGCGCGCGGCAGGCGTCAAGGAAGAAGATTTCGACAAACCGTTCATCGCGGTCTGCAACTCGTACATCGACATCATCCCAGGTCACGTGCATCTGCAGGAATTCGGCAAGCTTGTTAAGGAAGCGATTCGCGAAGCTGGCGGCGTTCCGTTCGAATTCAACACAATCGGCGTCGACGACGGCATCGCAATGGGCCACATCGGCATGCGCTACTCGCTGGCAAGCCGCGAGATCATCGCCGACTCGGTCGAGACGGTCGTCAACGCACACTGGTTCGACGGCATGGTCTGCATCCCGAACTGCGACAAAATCACGCCGGGCATGATGATGGGCGCGCTGCGCGTCAACATCCCGACGATCATGGTATCCGGCGGCCCGATGAAAGCCGGCAAAACGTCCGACGGCCGTTCGATCTCGCTCTCCAGCGTATTCGAAGGCGTAGGCGCCTACCAAGCGGGCAAGCTCGACGACAAAGGCCTGCAAGAGCTCGAACAGTTCGGCTGTCCGACCTGCGGCTCCTGCTCCGGCATGTTCACGGCCAACTCGATGAACTGTCTGGCGGAAGGCCTCGGTCTCGCGCTTCCGGGCAACGGCACGATCCTCGCCGTCTCCGAAGATCGCAAGGAATTCGTCAAACGCTCGGCACGCCAGCTGATGGAACTGATCAAGCTTGGCATCAAACCGCGCGACATCGTCACGAAAGAAGCGATCGACAACGCGTTCGCCCTCGACATGGCGCTCGGCGGTTCCACGAACACCGTTCTCCATACGCTCGCCCTGGCGCACGAAGCGGAGATCGAATACCCGATCTCGCGCATCAACGAGATCGCCAGCCGCGTGCCGCATTTGGCGAAGATCGCTCCGGCGTCCGACTGGCACATCGAGGACGTGCACGATGCCGGCGGCGTTAGCGCCGTCATCAACGAGCTGTTCAAGAAGGAAGGCGCGCTGAACGGCGACGTCATCACCGTAACAGGCAAAACGCTGCGCGAGAACGTGGCTGGCTGCGAGATTCTGAACCATGAAGTCATCCGTCCGATCGATAACCCGCACTCCGAGCAGGGCGGTCTGGCCGTATTGTTCGGTAACATGGCTCCCGAAGGCGCGATCATCAAGGTCGGCGCGGTGGACAAGTCCGTCGGCGGCTACCACAAAGGTCCGGCCATCTGCTTCGATTCCCAAGACGCGGCGCTTGCCGGCATCGCGAACGGACAGATCAAAGAAGGCCATGTCGTCATTATCCGTTACGAAGGTCCGAAAGGCGGACCGGGCATGCCGGAAATGCTCGCTCCGACGTCCCAGATCGTCGGCATGGGTCTCGGCGCGAAGGTCGGCCTGATCACCGATGGCCGGTTCTCGGGCGCATCCCGCGGCATCAGCATCGGCCACGTCTCGCCTGAAGCGGCCGAGGGCGGACCGCTCGCGTTCGTGAACGACGGCGACATCGTCGAGCTCGACATGAACAACCGCACGATGAACGTGCTCATCAGCGACGAAGAGATGGCAGTCCGCCGCGCGGCATGGACCGGCTTCGAGCCGAAGATCCGCAAAGGCTACCTGGCCCGCTACTCCCACCTCGTCACGAACGCCAGCATGGGCGGCGTCATGAAAATCTAATCGCGCTCGCGCGTCTAACGACAACAAGGACCTCAGCTGCCACGACATCGTGGCGGCCTGAGGTCCTTGTCTATTGGTATTGACGCTTACGCGCCAGCCGATATCGCCGACCCGTATTCGACCTTATGCTCCCCATCTCATTTGGCCTCACACCTCCCGGACCATCCGAAGCGCATAAAAAAATGCCGCCTAGGGCGTGACGCCCCCGGCAGCATTATGTCCTTCGAAATCGTTATGGGATAATGGCGTTGTACCTGCAGATGCATGTTTGCCATCCTTGTCCTCAAGCCCGGCCGCGGAGCTGCGCCAAGCTTGGTCCGATGGATCACCGCCGTAGCGGTGCCAGAAATATTCCATGGACATCGCCATGGCCCGCGGATTCAGCTTCTCCTTGTGATCCTTCAGTCTGGATTTGCCTGCCGGATTGAGTACCCGCAGCATAAGCCTCAGATACATTCTCGTCATGGTATCGAACAAGCCTTTCGGCAGGTCGCTGACCGTAAAGCCGAACTTCTCCACGCCTCGGTTAATCATGCTGATTCCATAGATGGCCTGCACATCCTGGTACTCCTTGCGCCCGGCGATCTGAGCGGCGATTCGAGGCAGCGTGCTCTCGACTTCCCGGATCATGCGAATAGCCAAATGCATCAGCGATCTGGACTCCATCATGAAACGGTGCAGCTTCCCATTATCCAGGTGCAGCTCAATTACTTTATCCTTGTCATGCAAATTACGGCCATCGCCCAGCTTCATCGTCTTCCCGTGATATTGGGTCACCCGGATATGGAAGATGCTGTCGCTGCCGATCGATTCCAGCCGGAACACTTTATGGAACAACTTCTCCCACGCCAGCCAAGCCGCTACAACACCCCGCTTCAATAGGCTCGGCGTGCTCTTGGCGGCTTCCTTATGCTTATCCGTGATCGCGATCATCTCCGTGATGTGAACGAAGCGTAAACCGCGTTTGGTCCCTTCCTCCATGTAATGCTCCAGCGCCTTCAGCATATTCGCGGGCGCGTCGTGATCCGCGCCGAACGTATCGCCGCAGTCGTGCAGCAGCAGGACCTGCCCAGGCTTCAACTTCTTCATCATCCGCTCTGTCAGCCGCTCCGCGCCTACCCGCTTGCGCCAATCGCCGAACAGCGACGTCCAGAGGATAATTTGCAGATAGCCGAGATTGGAGAAATCGAATAAGTTGACGATGCCCCAAGGCGGCCGATAATAATGTACCCGCTCGCCCGTAGCGCCCTTAATGATGTCGTACGTTTTCTGAATTTGTTTCTTCACCGTCGCCGGACGCATGAGCCAGTTGCTCTTGTGAACGTAGTTATGAATGCCGATGACATGTCCTTCCTCATGCATCCGCTTCAGCAGCTCCGGATGCTGCTGCGCATGGACGCCGACAACGAAGAATGTCGCCTTGGCGTTGTATTTCTTCAGCAAATCCAGCAGCTGCGGCGTATACACCGGATCCGGACCGTCATCGAACGTAAGCGCAATCTCTTTCTCTGCACGCCCTTTCTTAAATACGCGAAAACCGAACGTTCGGCTGACAAGCCCTGGCAAAAAAGCGTAAAAAGTCAAAAAATAAAAGACCCACAACAATATATTCTCCATGTCCGTTCCCCACCATCCTAGTCTCGATCCCCGTCCGTATGGAAGGCGGTGCTCCTGGTAGTCCTTCACTATTGTAACATACACGCGGCGAAAACGGCTATGGTTGCGAATCCCTTGCAAAGCGTGTGTTTCCCGATTTTCACAGGCCGAAATCCATTAGGAAATCCTGTAAAACTATAGTACAATCTTGATATTACTTAGAGCATACGAGAAAAGGAGTCAGATCATGCTTTCCTTCTACCGAAAATATTGGCGGACCGCGTTCGATATCGCGCTCATCGTGCTTACCGTCTGGCTGATTTTGTTCACCTTCAGCTATCTGTACCGGATCGCCACGCCGATTTTCCTCTCGTTCATTATTTTCATGATTATTGAACCTCCAGCCAGGTGGCTGACACGGCTCGGACTCAAGAAGTCGATCGCCGCGGGCATCTCCATCTTGCTGTTCACGATCGTCATCGTCGGCGCCTTCCTCGGCGTTTCAGTCATCATCGCGAAACAGGTGGACAATTTGGGCGACAACCTCGGCGCCTACCAGGATCTGTTAACCACTGAGTTTACGAGCAACACCTCGTATCTGAAGCAGAAGTACGAAGGCCTTAATTTACCCGATAACGTCATCAATGGCATTACCGAAGCGCTGGATTCGGTGACCCAATGGGGCACGAACGTCGCGAAGAGCTTCCTGTTTTCCCTGGGGGGGTATTTGACCTCCTTCTCCACCTTTATTTTTAATTTCGCGATCGGGATTATACTGGCGTATTTCCTGAGCGTGGAGATTAAAGACTGGAAGCGCACCGCGAGCGAGAAGACGCCGCGCACGTTCAAGAATGCCTTCTTCTTCCTGAAGGATAACGTATTCCGCGGCATCGCGATTTATTTGAAGGCTCAGATGAAGTTGATCGCCATCACGTTCATCGTCATCTTCGCCGCCCTGCTGGCGCTTGGCGTGAACAACGCGCTGGCGATCTCCACGCTGGCCGCCGTGTTCGACGTACTGCCGTTGCTTGGCGTCGGCACCGTGTTCGTGCCTTGGATCATCTACCTGTTCATTGTCGGCAACACGACGCTGGCCATTTGGCTCACCGTGCTATTCCTGTTCGTCGTGCTAACTAGGCAAATTCTCGAGCCGAAGATTACAGGCGATACGCTCGGCGTCTCGGCGTTCACGATGCTGGCGTTCATGATCATCTCGTTGTCGCTGTTCGGCATCGCGGGGGCGATCCTCTCTCCGATTCTGATGATTCTCATCAAAGCGTTGTACGATCAGCGTTATTTTCACCGCTGGATCCGAGCGCCCAAGGGGGAATACGGCCCTGCCGTCGCGGAAGCAAGCCCCCGAGAAGAGGATCTATCGTAGTATTGAAAAGGCTGGAGCCGGGACGTATCCCGATCCAGCCTTTTATTATTCGGCCAATCCGCCGACTTTCGCCGCTCGCCCCAGCGCCCGTAAGACGACTTCAACATGCCGTGGCGCCCCTCCAGTAAACGAGCGCCATTCTCCTCCTGTTGAAGCGCTTGGACCAAACCGCCGAGATCCGGACCAGATCCCGCACGATCCCTTAGCCCCGCGCCTGGATTGCATTCCCCCGGCATGGACGAACGCGGGTCGTCAAACACCGCGCGCTTCTTCCGCCTTCGGCTCCTCCCTTACTTCGCGCCTTTCGCCGTTTCCGCGGCCAACATATTCATCACCCCGCGGAACAACGCCGTTGCCTGATTAGCCGTGTTCGGCAGCCGATTCTCGACCAGCACGGCGACGGCGTAGCGCGGCGAGTCCACCGGTCCATAGCCGGCGAACCATTGGTTATTGCGCGGATTCCCCGCTCTGACCGTCTCCGCCGTACCCGATTTGCCCGCAACCTGCCATACGCCGGCCTTGATCGATCTGCCCGTACCGAAATCAACCACCGCCCGCATGCCTTCCAACAGCTGACGCGCCGTACTCGGTGACACCTGGCCGTATACGGACGGCGTGGCCTGCACCGGAAGCTCCGTAACGAGCTGGCCATTCGCATATCGGATCTCGCGCACGATTCTCGGCTGGAGCACACGTCCATGATTGAGCAGCGTGACGATCATGTTCGCCGCTTGCAGCGGCGACAACCTCGCGTCTCGCTGGCCGATGCCCGTTTGCGCTAGGACGCCGCCATCCACCGCCATCCCTTTCGCAAACACGGTCCCGCCCTCTTCCTCCGGCAGCAGACGGACTGCCCGGCCGAGCGGCAGCAGATTCTCCTCGCTCACCCAACCGATCCGTCGGCCGATCCCCAGCTTGTCCGCCGTCTGCGCAAGCTGTCCCGGCGTTAACCGCTCGGCAATGGACGCGAATGCGATATTGCATGAATTCGCGAAGGCCCCCTTCAGATCGAGCGTCCCATGGCCGTTCTTCTTCCAGCAATGCAGGCCGTATTTGCCATAAGAACCGCCGCAGGCGAACGTCTCGCCCGCGTGTACGGCGCGCGACTCGAGCGCAGCCGCCTCGGTGACGACCTTGAACACTGAACCCGGCACCGCCGCGCGAATCGCATGATTGGCTTGGTCAGTGCCAGCTTGTCCGAGACGGGATGGGTCGAGCTTCGGACGGGAGGCCATCGCCAGGATATCCCCATTCTCCGCGTCGAGTACGACGACCGCCCCCTCCTTCAGTCCGCTTCGGTCGAGATAGTCTTCGATTCGCCGTTCGATGCCCCGATCCAGGGTCGTGACGACGCGAAGGGGATAATACGGATTATGCGACCCTCTAAGACGCATATCCAGACCCGGCAGCGGCTCCGACTTCGCGTCCGTATAGAACGAGACGCCGGTCGGTCCCGCTCCGCGCAGAAGCGGATCGAGCGCCCGTTCGAGCCCCGCTCCGCCGAGCAGCGTCGTCTCGCGCATGCTCCCATCTTCCAGCGCTTCACCATAATTCGAACGGATATATTCTGGATGTTGGCTAACATAGCCTAGTGCTTGGGCGGCCATATAATGATCCGGGTAACGATTGCGATAGGGCAGCACCCGGACGCCGTTCAGCCTTAAGCTAGCGAGTACGGCTGCTTGCGCTTGGGTCAGCCGCGCAGGCGCGCGTCCGCCTGGCGAGATCCAGAAGGCCGGTTCACGCAGCCCGTTCATCCAGCGGGACAGCTCGGACTCGGATACGCCGAGCGCCGCCGCCAGCCGAATCAGCGCGTTGTACCGGGCGGCGGCATCCTTCTGGCGCGCCTCTGCCCGCATTGGGAACACCGCCAGCGCTTGATATGACTCTCCGGTCAGCGCCAACCCGTTCCGGTCGTAGAAGTCCCCTCTGCCCGAGTCGAGCATGAGTGAACGCTCCCGCTGCATGACCGCCTCGCTGCGCCAATCCTCCCGCAGCCCCGCGGCCTGGCGCGAAGGCGCGATTTGCAGCCAAGCGAGCCGGACGAGCAGAAGTACGAGCAAGCCGCTAATTCCAATCAGCATGCGAAAGATGCGTCCATTTCGTTGTCCGCGAAGCCCATTGCCTTTCATGCGATTCCCTCCGGAAGCTAACCTTTTGCTCCCCAGTATCTCCTTGGGGTGCCTCCCCCAAACCCCCTAGATGCCCCCTCCTCCGAGATTGTCCCTCCTCCGAAATTCTCCCTCCTCCCACCTCCTCCGCCGAGGAGGCCCCAAAGGGCGCTGCCCTCTGGACTCCCTTTTCGTGCTGGCACACTGGGTTGGTGGTTGGCGGGTGCTTTCGAGCGAGGCACGCTTTTGCCCTGACGGGCAAAGCTAATTGTGCGGCATCTCCTCCCGCCTCCTCCGCCGAGGAGGCCCCAAGCATATGCTTCCGAAGCGCGCTTTCCGTTGGAAATCGCTCAAGATCCGCCCTTTGGACACCCTTTTCGTGATGGCACATTGGGTTGGTGGTTGGCGGGTGCTTTCGAGTGAGGCACGCTCCCTCCCCCTTCCCCTCCGCTCAATGCTGTTAGGTTAAGCTTTACAGGCTGCGCCGTTTGATGGAGGAGTACCTATTTGCG